>NZ_JBSIUM010000003.1:0-219848 GCF_054052285.1 Pasteurella sp. P03HT | reverse complement strand
CCATTCTTCAAAGGTTACCGTCCACAGTTCTATTTCCGTACAACTGACGTGACAGGTACAATCGAATTACCAGAAGGCGTAGAGATGGTAATGCCTGGTGATAACATCAAGATGACTGTAAGCTTGATTCACCCAATCGCGATGGACCAAGGTTTACGCTTTGCGATCCGTGAAGGTGGTCGTACAGTTGGTGCAGGTGTTGTAGCGAAAATTATCAAATAATTTCGTTTGACATATTGAAAAGAGGCGTACCCAAAAGGTATGCCTTTTTTGTTACTTAAATTTTAAAAAATAAATTGGTTACTTGATGTGAGGCATATCGTTAAAAATACGCTATATGCACCTAAAAAGTGAATTATCTGCTGTAATTTTAATATGCAAGTTTGAAATAAAGTGCTACAATCACGCGTTCAGAAATGAATCCCTATTTTTAGATCAAGTAATGGATTAAATTATGGCGTTAGAAATTGAGAAAAAGAAAAATACGCACGAAGATGACAACTTAAAATCAAAAGGCTTGAATAGCTTATTATGGGTTTTAGTGTTTATCGTTATTGCGGGAGCAGCATTAGGTAATATTTATCTTGTAGAACAGTTTTCTACTCCAATTCGTGTTGTTGGCGTAGTTGTTTTGTTGCTAGTTGCATTAGGTATTGCAGCATTAACAAATCAAGGTATGAAAGCGCGTCATTTTTTCAGTGAGTCAAAAATTGAATTAAGAAAAATTGTATGGCCGTCACGTCAAGAAGCAATGCAAACAACATTCATTGTGGCTGGCGTAACAATCCTTGTATCGTTAATTTTATGGGGATTAGATTCGGTTATTGTTGCGTTAATTACGTTCTTAACAGATTTGAGGTTCTAATATGACAGATACCGCACCAAAAAAACGTTGGTATGTATTACAAGCTTTTTCAGGTTTTGAAAGTCGCGTTGCGGCAACTTTACGTGAATATATTAAGTTACACCAGATGGAAGAGCAGTTTGGTGAAGTGCTTGTTCCAACAGAAGAAGTTGTTGAGAATGTGGCTGGGAAAAGACGTAAAAGTGAGCGTAAGTTTTTTCCTGGTTATGTGTTGGTTCAGATGGAAATGAATGATGAAACTTGGCACTTAGTACGTAGTGTACCACGTGTTATGGGTTTTATCGGTGGAACAGCTGATAAACCAGCACCAATTTCACAACGTGAAGCAGATCGTATTTTAAATCGTTTACAAGAAAGTTCAGAAAAACCACGTCATAGAAAAGAGTTCCAACCTGGCGAAGAAGTACGAGTTACAGAAGGTCCATTTGCTGATTTCAATGGTACAGTGGAAGAAGTGGATTATGAAAAAGGTCGCTTAAAAGTTTCAGTCTCGATTTTTGGTCGTGCGACACCAGTTGAACTTGAATTTGGACAAGTTGAGAAGACAAATTAGTTTTGATTGTGCTTTATTTTAATAAATAAAGTGCGGTCTTATTTTAAGTAATTTTACTTGAAGTTTGGGCTGTGTTTATTTAAAATACAGCCTTTTCGTAAACAGGGGAGCTAGTAATAGCGTGATTACCCATTCTAGAGGAAGCTAAAAATGGCAAAAAAAGTACAAGCCTATGTTAAGTTGCAAGTTGCAGCTGGTATGGCTAACCCTTCACCACCAGTTGGTCCTGCATTAGGTCAACAAGGTGTGAACATTATGGAATTCTGTAAAGCATTCAACGCTCGTACTGAGAGCTTAGAAAAAGGTTTACCAATTCCAGTTGTTATCACTGTGTATGCAGACCGTTCATTCACTTTCATCACTAAAACTCCTCCAGCAGCAGTATTATTGAAAAAAGCGGCAGGGATCAAGTCTGGTTCTGGTAAACCAAACAAAGATAAAGTGGGTAAAGTAACTTTAGATCAAATCCGTCAAATCGCTGAAACTAAAGCAGCAGATATGACTGGTGCATCTATCGAAACTAAGATGAAATCAATCGCTGGTACAGCTCGTTCAATGGGCTTAGTGGTGGAGGAATAATACGATGGCTAAATTGACTAAAAAAATGAAAGCAATCAAAGCTGGCGTAGACTCTACAAAAGCATATGAAATCAATGAAGCAATCGCAGTATTAAAACAATTTGCGACAGCTAAATTCGTTGAGAGTGTTGACGTTGCGGTTAACTTAGGTATCGATCCTCGTAAATCTGACCAAAACGTACGTGGTGCAACTGTATTACCACACGGTACTGGTCGTTCTGTACGTGTTGCTGTGTTCACTCAAGGTGCTAACGCAGAAGCTGCTAAAGAAGCTGGTGCTGATTTAGTCGGTATGGAAGATTTAGCTGAATTAGTGAAAAAAGGTGAAATGAACTTTGACGTTGTTATCGCTTCTCCAGATGCGATGCGTGTTGTTGGTCAATTAGGTCAAATTTTAGGTCCACGTGGTTTAATGCCAAACCCTAAAGTTGGTACTGTAACACCAAACGTTGCTGAAGCTGTGAAAAATGCGAAATCTGGTCAGGTTCGTTACCGTAATGATAAAAACGGTATTATCCACACTACAATCGGTAAAGTTAACTTTAGCGAAGAACAATTAAAAGAAAACTTACAGGCGTTATTAGCTGCTTTAGCTAAAGCAAAACCGACGACATCTAAAGGTGTCTTCATCAAGAAAGTAAGTATTTCAACAACTATGGGTGCGGGTGTAGCTGTTGATCAGTCTTCACTATAATCTGTAGAAAATACTAAAAAGAGACCGCATTTTAGCATATAAATTGCGGTCTTTTTATATATGAAAAAGACTTACCTCGATTTTGCTAATTGATATAATTTCGCAATATTTTGTGCTGTTGAAATAAGATTTTCACGCCCATTGTGTAATACTATATCTAACTTATCCAATTGACGTAGTATCGGAAAAACGGCATCTATGCCGATATCATAGATTATTTCGTAGTCTTCTTTTAAACTGCCTACGATTGCAATAACGGGTTTGTTAAATAATTTCGCGGTTTTAGCGACACCAGCGGCAGTTTTACCTTGTACAGTTTGACTATCCATACATCCCTCACCTGTGATGATTAAATCAGCATCCTTAACCTTTTCAACAAGATTAACAGCCTTGATGACAATATCTACACCAGATTGGAGTTGTACGTTAGGAAGTAATAACAGTCCCGCTCCCATTCCACCTGCGGCACCACTGCCTGCGAGATCACGAATAGCGAGTTGATATTGTTGCTCAACAAGAGTTGAAAAGTGATATAAAGCATGGTCGAGTTGTTTAATCATTTCTGTGGTAGCGCCTTTTTGTGGGCCAAAAATAATGGACGCTCCATTTTCACCACACAATGAGTTGGTGACATCACAAGCAATATATAACTCAATGTTGTGTAGGCGTTGATCTAAATTTGTAAGATCAATAAAGGAAAGCCTTTCTAAAGCAGCTCCACCAAATTTTAATTCTTGGTGTTGAGCGTCAGTAAATTTTCCACCAAGCGCCTGTAACATCCCTACACCAGCATCATTTGTTGCACTACCACCAATGCCTAAAATGATCTTTTTTACACCAGCATCAAGTGCTGCTTTAAGTAATTCTCCTGTTCCGAAACTGGTTGTAATGAGTGGATTTCTTTTTTCAAAAGGAACGAGATGTAAGCCTGATGCTGCAGACATTTCGATAAAGGCAGTTTGTTTATCGCCAGATAGTCCCCATACAGCAGAGACACGATTGCCGAGTGGTGCGGTCACTTTTGTTGAGATGAGGCAACCTTGTGTAGCATCCACTAGCGATTGGACAGTCCCTTCGCCACCATCAGCCATTGGAACTATAATGTACTCGGCATCAGGAAAGACTTTTTTAAAACCAAACTCAATTGCTTGAGCGGCTTCAAGTGCAGTTAAACTTTCTTTAAATGAATCAGGTGCAAGCACTATTTTCATCTTCTTATCCTATATAGCTTGATTACACAGCAGTAGGTATTAAAGAATACATCATAGCAACAGTTTATTTTTTGATAAATCGTATTTACAAAAAAATAAATTGTGATTATAATCTTGCATCTGAATTTTACCATTTGAGTGATGGTAAAGTAATTGATGGTGCTTGACCAATTTCAAGCCCCATCGAAGACCGTAGGGGAAAGGCATTATTTCTTAATTATCCTACGTAGATGGTGAACAGAATAAGAATTTTTCTTGCTTCTGTGCACCGAAGTCGTCCTCATAGTTATTGTTGTCTATGAGGTAATTTAAGTCCGAGAAATCGGAGTGTATTCAGGAGCTAAAAGCCAATGGCATTAAATCTTCAAGACAAACAAGCAATTGTTGCTGAAGTAAACGAAGCAGCCAAAGGTGCCCTATCAGCTGTTATCGCGGATTCTCGTGGTGTGACAGTAGATAAAATGACTGAATTACGTAAAGTCGCTCGTGAAAACGGTGTTTCAATGCGTGTTGTTCGTAATACATTATTACGTCGTGCAGTTGAAGGTACTGAATTTGAGTGCTTAAAAGATACGTTTGTAGGTCCAACACTTATCGCATTCTCTACTGAACATCCAGGTGCTGCAGCACGTTTGTTCAAAGATTTTGCAAAAGCAAATGATAAGTTTGAAATTAAAGGTGCAGCCTTTGAAGGTAAGATTCAAGATGTTGAATTCTTAGCAACATTACCAACTTACGACGAAGCAATTGCACGTTTAATGGGTACAATGAAAGAAGCTGCGGCAGGCAAACTTGTTCGCACTCTTGCAGCATTACGCGACAAATTACAAGAAGCAGCTTAATTCAGCCGTTTCTTTACTCGTTTAACTTTTTTACTTTAGGAATTGATTGTTATGTCATTAACTAACGAACAAATTATTGAAGCGATTGCTTCTAAATCTGTAACTGAAATCGTAGAATTAATCACTGCGATGGAAGAAAAATTTGGTGTTTCAGCAGCGGCAGCAGCAGTAGCAGTAGCAGCGGGTCCAGCAGAAGCAGCAGAAGAGAAAACTGAATTCGACGTAGTTCTTGCAGCAGCAGGTGCAAACAAAGTTGCAGTTATCAAAGCAGTACGTGGTGCAACTGGTTTAGGCTTAAAAGAAGCTAAAGACTTAGTAGAATCTGCTCCAGCAGTATTGAAAGAAGGCATCTCTAAAGCTGAAGCTGATGCACTTAAGAAAGAATTAGAAGAAGCTGGCGCACAAGTAGAAATCAAATAATTTTTGATTTATTTGTCAGCCCTTCAAGGCTCAATGGCTGGTGGTTTTTCCATCAGCCATTTTGTGCTATCAAAACAGGAATAAATTTTCTCCGTTTGATAATTTCTGTTTTTCTCAAATTAATTACGTTGACATAATTTGGGGTATCCGCTCATCAGAAGTAAGGTTCAGAGTGCGGTCATCTGGAAACGGTATCTTTTTACATACATCGCATACATAGTGTTAGTTGTATAGCATTATGTGTTTGGTTCACTGAAACACAAGCAGAGGAACCCTATGGTTTACTCATATACCGAGAAAAAACGTATTCGTAAAGACTTCGGCAAACGTCCGCAAGTTTTAAATGTACCTTATTTATTAACAATCCAACTTGACTCTTTTGATAAATTTATTCAAAGAGATCCTGAAGGCCTGCAAGGCTTAGAAGCTGCATTCCGTTCTGTTTTCCCTATTGTCAGTAATAATGGCAATACTGAATTACAATATGTGAGTTACCAATTAGGTGAGCCAGTGTTTGACGTAAGAGAATGTCAAATTCGTGGTACCACTTATGCGGCACCATTACGTGTGAAATTACGTTTAGTCAGTTATGACAAAGATGCTGCACCTGGCACAATTAAAGATATTAAAGAACAAGAAGTGTATATGGGTGAGATCCCATTAATGACCGATAATGGTACCTTTGTCATCAACGGAACTGAGCGTGTTATCGTGTCGCAATTACATCGTAGTCCAGGTGTATTCTTTGATAGTGATAAAGGTAAAACACATTCATCAGGTAAAGTACTCTACAATGCGCGTATCATCCCTTATCGTGGTTCATGGTTAGATTTTGAATTCGATCCAAAAGATAACTTATATGCACGTATTGACCGTCGTCGTAAATTACCTGCAACCATTATTTTACGTGCGTTAAATTATACGACTGAGCAAATCCTTGATCTTTTCTTCGATAAAGTTGTATTTGAAATTAAAGATAACAAATTATTGATGACGTTAGTGCCAGAAAGATTACGTGGCGAAACAGCAACATTTGATATCGAAGCAAATGGGAAAGTCTATATTGAGCGTGGACGTCGTATTACAGCACGTCATATTCGTGCATTAGAAAAAGATCATATCACCCAGGTTGAAGTACCAACTGAATATATTGTAGGTAAAGTTTCAGCGAAAGATTATGTTGACCTCGAAACAGGTGAGGTGATTTGTCCAGCGAATATGGAAATTTCGTTAGAGATGTTAGCGAAACTTTCACAAGCTGGATATAAAACGTTGGAAACTTTATTTACCAATGATTTAGATCACGGACCATACATTTCAGAAACGTTACGTGTCGATCCGTCTAATGATCGTTTAAGCGCGTTAGTTGAAATCTACCGTATGATGCGTCCTGGTGAGCCACCTACAAAAGAAGCGGCAGAAAGTTTATTTGATAACTTATTCTTCTCTTCAGACCGCTATGATTTATCTGCTGTAGGTCGTATGAAGTTTAATCGCTCTTTAGGTATTGATGAAGAGACAGGCAGCGGTATCCTAAGTAACGAAGACATCATTGGCGTGATGAAAAAACTGATCGAAATTCGTAACGGTCGTGGTGAAGTAGATGATATTGACCATTTAGGTAACCGCCGTATTCGCTCAGTAGGTGAAATGGCAGAGAACCAATTCCGTATTGGTTTAGTGCGTGTAGAAAGAGCGGTAAAAGAACGCTTATCTTTAGGTGATTTAGATGCCGTGACACCACAAGATTTGATCAACGCGAAGCCTATTTCTGCAGCAGTAAAAGAGTTCTTTGGTTCGTCACAACTTTCACAGTTTATGGATCAAAACAACCCATTATCAGAAGTGACGCACAAACGTCGTATTTCTGCATTAGGTCCAGGTGGTTTGACTCGTGAACGTGCAGGCTTTGAGGTTCGAGACGTTCACGCGACGCACTATGGTCGTGTGTGTCCAATCGAAACGCCAGAGGGTCCAAACATCGGTTTGATCAACTCACTTTCTGTTTATGCGCGTACTAATGACTATGGTTTCTTGGAAACGCCATACCGTAAAGTGGTAAATGGTCAAGTGACAGAAGAAATTGAATATTTATCTGCGATTGAAGAAGGTAAATATGTTATTGCACAGGCGAACTCAAATCTTGATGAAGAGTTACGCTTTACTGATGCGTTCGTCACTTGTCGTGGTGAACATGGTGAATCTGGTTTATATCGTCCAGATGAAATTCACTATATGGACGTTTCAACTCAACAAGTGGTATCTGTTGCGGCAGCGTTAATTCCGTTCCTTGAACATGACGATGCGAACCGTGCCTTGATGGGTGCGAACATGCAACGCCAAGCTGTACCAACATTACGCGCAGACAAACCACTCGTAGGTACGGGGATTGAGAAAGCGGTAGCGGTAGACTCAGGGGTAACAGTCATTGCAAAACGTGGTGGGGTTATTCAATATGTTGATGCGTCACGTATCGTCGTGAAAGTTAACGAAGATGAAACCATCCCGGGTGAAGCGGGTATCGATATCTATAACTTAGTGAAATATACCCGTTCTAACCAAAATACGTGTATTAATCAGGTGCCTTGTGTGTCATTAGGTGAGCCGATTGGTCGTGGTGAGGTGTTAGCAGATGGTCCTTCGACTGATTTAGGTGAATTAGCGCTTGGTCAAAACATGCGTGTCGCATTCATGCCTTGGAATGGTTATAACTTCGAAGACTCGATGTTAGTTTCTGAGCGTGTTGTACAAGAAGATCGTTTCACTACGATTCACATTCAAGAACTTTCTTGTGTTGCGCGTGATACAAAACTGGGTTCAGAAGAAATCACCGCCGATATTCCAAACGTTGGTGAGGCAGCATTAAGCAAACTTGATGAATCAGGTATTGTTTACATCGGTGCTGAAGTGAAAGGTGGCGATATTCTTGTGGGTAAAGTGACACCAAAAGGTGAAACACAATTAACCCCAGAGGAAAAATTATTACGCGCAATCTTCGGTGAAAAAGCATCGGATGTGAAAGATTCTTCATTACGTGTACCAAACAGCGTATCGGGTACCGTTATCGACGTTCAAGTCTTTACTCGCGATGGCGTGGAAAAAGACAAACGTGCGCTTGAAATTGAAGAAATGCAATTAAAACAAGCGAAAAAAGACCTTGTGGAAGAGTTAGAAATCCTTGAGGCTGGCTTGTTTACTCGTGTTCGTAGCCTTCTCATCGCAGGTGGTTTCGATGCGAAAAATTTAGATAAATTAGACCGTACTAAATGGTTAGAGCAATCATTAAGCGATGAAGCACAACAAAACCAATTAGAGCAACTTGCTGAGCAATACGAAGAATTACGTAAAGAATTTGAACGTAAGTTAGAAATTCAACGTGGCAAGATCATCCAAGGTGATGATTTAGCACCGGGCGTATTGAAAGTGGTTAAAGTATATCTTGCAGTTAAACGTCAGATCCAGCCTGGTGATAAAATGGCGGGTCGTCATGGTAACAAAGGGGTTATCTCAAAAATTAACCCTGTGGAAGATATGCCATACGATGAAAACGGTCAACCAGTTGACATCGTGTTGAACCCACTGGGCGTTCCATCACGTATGAACATCGGTCAGATCTTAGAAACTCACTTAGGTTTAGCAGCGAAAGGTATTGGTGACAAGATCAATGCAATGATCAAACAACAACAAGAAGTGGCAAAATTGCGTGAATATATGCAAAAAGCCTACGACTTGGGTCACGGTTCACAAAAAGTGGATTTAAGTACCTTCACTGATGAAGAAGTGATGCGTTTAGCACAAAACTTACGTAAAGGTTTACCGCTTGCAACCCCAGTATTTGATGGTGCACACGAAAGTGAAATCAAAGGCTTATTAGAATTAGGTGGCTTACCAACTTCAGGTCAAATTACCTTATTCGACGGTCGTACGGGTGAGAAATTTGAGCGTCCAGTCACCGTTGGTTATATGTATATGCTCAAATTGAACCACTTAGTTGATGACAAAATGCACGCGCGTTCAACAGGTTCTTATAGCTTGGTTACACAACAACCATTGGGTGGTAAAGCACAATTCGGTGGTCAGCGTTTCGGTGAGATGGAGGTGTGGGCACTTGAAGCATACGGTGCAGCATATACCTTACAAGAGATGTTAACTGTGAAATCCGATGACGTGAACGGTCGTACGAAGATGTATAAAAACATCGTAGGTGGCACACATCAAATGGATCCAGGCACACCAGAATCTTTCAACGTCATTATGAAAGAAATTCGCTCGCTTGGTATCAATATTGATTTAGATGAAGATTAATCTGAAATCATAACCAAGCTTGGTGTAAAGCAATGTACGCTCAAGTGCGGTGAAAATATTAGACGTTTCAACCGCACTTGAATAAGTTTAACTCCGACAGGAGCAAATCTGTGAAAGACTTAGTTAAGTTTTTAAAAGCACAATCAAAAACAAGTGAAGATTTTGATGTGATCAAAATTGGTTTAGCCTCACCTGATATGATCCGTTCTTGGTCATTTGGTGAAGTTAAAAAACCTGAAACCATTAACTACCGCACATTTAAACCAGAACGTGACGGTCTTTTCTGTGCACGTATTTTCGGGCCAGTAAAAGATTATGAATGTTTATGTGGTAAATACAAACGCTTAAAACACCGTGGTGTAATCTGTGAAAAATGTGGCGTTGAAGTAACGCAAACCAAAGTACGTCGCGAACGTATGGGTCACATTGAACTTGCCTCACCAGTGGCGCATATTTGGTTCTTAAAATCACTTCCGTCCCGTATCGGTTTATTATTAGATATGCCATTACGTGATATTGAACGTGTATTATATTTTGAATCATATATTGTGATTGAGCCAGGGATGACTGATTTAGAAAAAGGTCAGTTATTAACCGAGGAACAATACTTAGATGCAGAAGATCGTTGGGGAGATGAGTTCGACGCAAAAATGGGCGCGGAAGCAATCCAAGCTTTATTGCGTGATATGGATTTACCTCAAGAATGTGAGAACTTACGTGAAGAATTACAAGAAACGAATTCAGAGACGAAGCGTAAGAAAATCACAAAACGTTTAAAATTATTAGAAGCATTTATCCAATCTGGCAACAAACCAGAATGGATGGTGATGACAGTATTACCCGTATTACCACCCGATTTGCGTCCATTAGTTCCACTTGATGGTGGTCGTTTCGCAACTTCAGATTTGAACGATTTATACCGTCGTGTAATCAACCGTAACAACCGTTTAAAACGTCTTTTAGACTTAATCGCACCAGATATCATCGTGCGTAACGAAAAACGTATGTTACAAGAATCTGTGGATGCGTTATTAGATAATGGTCGTCGTGGTCGTGCAATTACCGGTTCTAACCGTCGTCCATTAAAATCACTTGCGGATATGATCAAAGGTAAACAAGGTCGTTTCCGTCAAAACCTATTAGGTAAACGTGTCGACTATTCAGGCCGTTCTGTAATCACTGTAGGTCCATACTTACACCTACACCAATGTGGTTTACCGAAGAAAATGGCATTGGAGTTATTCCGTCCGTTTATCTATGCAAAATTAGAAAGCCGTGGCTTCGCTTCAACAATTAAAGCAGCGAAGAAAATGGTTGAGCGTGAAGACGCAATCGTATGGGATATCTTAGCTGACGTTATTCGCGAACACCCAATTTTATTAAACCGTGCACCAACATTGCACCGTTTGGGTATCCAAGCATTTGAACCATTATTGATCGAAGGTAAAGCGATCCAGTTACACCCACTTGTTTGTGCGGCGTTCAACGCGGACTTCGACGGTGACCAAATGGCGGTTCACGTACCATTGACATTAGAAGCACAGTTAGAAGCGCGTGCATTAATGATGTCAACCAACAACATTTTATCACCAGCAAACGGTGAGCCAATTATCGTTCCATCACAAGACGTTGTATTAGGTCTTTACTATATGACGCGTGACAAAGTGAACGGTAAAGGCGAAGGTATGTTGTTACAAGACCCTCGCGAAGCTGAGAAAGCATATCGTACAGGTCAAGCTGAATTACATTCTCGCGTGAAAGTGCGTATCACAGAATATGTGAAAAATGCAGCAGGTGAGTTTGAGCCTCAAACTAACTTAGTGGAAACCACAATTGGTCGTGCAATCTTATGGATGATCGCGCCAAAAGGTATGCCATTCAAATTGTTCAACCAAACATTAGGTAAAAAAGCAATTTCTAAGTTAATTAACGAGAGCTACCGTCGCTTAGGTATGAAACCAAGCGTACTATTCGCTGACCAAATTATGTATACTGGTTTTGCGTATGCGGCACGTTCTGGTTCATCAGTTGGTATCGATGATATGGTAATTCCTGCGAAGAAATACGAAATCATCAATGCAGCAGAAGCTGAAGTGGCTGAAATCCAAGAACAGTTCCAATCAGGTTTAGTAACAGCAGGCGAACGTTATAACAAAGTCATCGATATTTGGGCTGCAGCAAACGAACGTGTTGCTAAAGCGATGATGGAAAACTTATCTACGGAAGAAGTAATCAACCGTGAAGGTAACCCAGAGAAACAAGCATCATTCAACAGCATCTTTATGATGGCGGACTCTGGTGCTCGTGGTTCTGCGGCACAGATTCGTCAGTTAGCGGGTATGCGTGGTTTGATGGCACGTCCAGACGGTTCGATCATCGAAACCCCAATTACAGCGAACTTCCGTGAAGGTCTAAACGTATTACAGTACTTTATTTCAACCCACGGTGCGCGTAAAGGTCTTGCGGATACAGCGTTAAAAACAGCGAACTCAGGTTACTTAACTCGTCGTTTAGTTGACGTGGCACAAGACTTAGTGATCATCGAAGATGACTGTGGTACACACGAAGGTATCGTGATGACCCCATTAATCGAGGGTGGTGACGTGAAAGAAGCATTACGTGATCGTGTATTAGGTCGTGTGGTCGCTGAAGACGTATTAAAACCAGGTACTGATGAAGTATTAATTGCACGCAATACCTTATTAGATGAGAAATTGTGTGATGTGATCGATGCTAACTCGGTGGATAGCATCAAAGTACGTTCAGTTGTAACTTGTAATACAGACTTCGGTGTGTGTGCGAAATGTTACGGACGTGATCTTGCACGTGGTCACTTGATCAACCAAGGTGAAGCAGTTGGTGTTATCGCAGCACAATCAATCGGTGAACCAGGTACACAGTTAACGATGCGTACGTTCCATATCGGTGGTGCAGCATCTGCGGCAGCGAAAGAATCAAGTGTTCAAGTGAAAAACACCGGTACATTACGTTTAGCGAATGTGAAATTCGTGACTAACAACGAAGGTAAATTAGTATTAACTTCACGTAACACAGAATTAACGATTATCGATGCATTCGGTCGTACGAAAGAGCACTATAAAGTGCCTTACGGTGCGGTATTAAGCAAAGCGGATGGTCAAGAGGTAACGGCAGGTGAAACAGTTGCAAACTGGGATCCACATACCATGCCAGTTGTCTCTGAGGTGAGCGGTTTCGTTAAATTCGTTGACATCGTTGATGGCTTAACTGTAACTCGTCAAACGGATGAATTAACAGGTTTATCATCAATCGTAGTGCAAGACGTGGGTGAACGTGCGACAGCAGGTAAAGACTTACGTCCAGCAATTAAACTGGTTGATGCGAAAGGTAACGATATCTTAATCCCAGGTACAGACGTTGTTGCACAATACTTCTTACCAGGTAAAGCGATCGTCACATTAGACGATAACGCAGAAGTTCATATCGGTGACCCATTAGCACGTATTCCACAAGAATCTGTGGGGACAAAAGATATTACCGGTGGTCTTCCGCGCGTTGCGGACTTATTCGAAGCACGTAAGCCGAAAGAGCCAGCAATCTTGGCTGAAATCTCAGGTATCGTGTCATTCGGTAAAGAAACCAAAGGTAAACGTCGCTTATTAATCACTCCAGCTGAAGGCGAAACTTACGAAGAAATGATTCCGAAATGGCGTCAGCTCAACGTATTTGAAGGTGAGATGGTTGAACGTGGTGACTTAATCTCTGATGGTGCAGAAACGCCACACGATATCTTGCGTTTACGTGGTGTTCACGCCGTAACTGAATATATCGTTAACGAAGTACAAGAAGTTTACCGCTTACAAGGGGTAAAAATTAACGATAAACACATCGAAGTTATCGTACGTCAGATGTTACGTAAAGCAATCATCACGAAAGCTTATGACTCTGAATTCTTAGAGGGTGAGCAAGTTGAAGTTGCACGTATTAAGATCGTGAACCGTAAGCGTGAAGCAGAAGGCAAACCATTAGTTGAATTTGAACGCGAGTTGCTAGGTATTACTAAAGCATCTCTTGCAACTGAGTCATTTATCTCAGCGGCATCGTTCCAAGAAACAACACGTGTGTTAACGGAAGCAGCGGTTGCGGGTAAACGTGATGAATTACGTGGCTTAAAAGAGAACGTCATCGTCGGTCGCTTAATCCCGGCGGGTACGGGCTTCGCGTATCACCAAAACCGTCAGAAAAAAGTTGTCATGTCTGATGAGATGCCTGTGAAACTTTCAGCAGCAGATGAAGAGGAAATCGCATCCGAATTTGTGATGACTTCTGAAGATGCAAGCGCAAGCTTAGCTGAAATGCTTAATATGGTTGAAGTGGATGATGCAGAATAAGCCTTGATTCACAACGAACCCCGAACAATCTGTTCGGGGTTTTTTATTCGCTAAATAAGTCAATTCCTTTTATAATGACCGCACTTTATTCATAAATGACCACTAATGTGCGGTTCATTTTTACAAAAATCTGTGAGTGTCTATGAAACCCATTCAACCCCATGATGTTGGATTTTGGCTATTAACACAAGGTTCATCGTTGCATCTTATTGATGGTAAGTTACCACAAGGACAGGCGAGTGATTTTAATCTGCAAGGTTTACAAGCAATGCAGATTGGTGAATTCGCGCAGCAACCACTTTATTTAGTGGCGGAAAATCATTTGGATAGTCGAGAGTACTTTTCACTACGTGATCAACTTTCCCTGCCTCGTGATGTATTTAATTTATTAGGTCGCGGCGTGGAATTAAATTATTTTTTTAACACACACCGTTTTTGTGGTAAATGTGGCGAAAAGACACGGATAGTGGAAAATGAGTGGGCGGTGGAATGTTTGAATCCAGCATGTGCATATCGAACATATCCTGTGATTCATCCTTGTATCATCGTTGCGGTACGTCGTGGTGCGGAGATCTTGTTAGCAAACCATGTACGTCATAAAGATGGCATGTATACGACGCTTGCTGGGTTTGTAGAAGTGGGTGAAACCTTTGAACAAGCAGTACATCGTGAAGTATTGGAAGAAACAGGAATAAAAATTAAAAATTTACGTTATGTCGATAGCCAACCTTGGGCCTTCCCCAACTCTGTCATGGTTGGATTTTTGGCTGATTATGATGGTGGCGAGATCTGTTTGCAAGAGGCGGAAATTTGTGATGCAAAATGGTTTCGCTATGATGCAAAATTGCCAGCATTACCTCCACAAGGCACGATTGCATTACGATTGATAAAGCACACGTTACAGTTGTGTGAAGAGGAAGAAAGGAAAGTAAAATGACACCATTAAAAAATGATCGTTATTTAAGAGCGTTATTGCGCGAGCCTGTGGATATGACGCCAGTGTGGATGATGCGTCAAGCAGGGCGCTATTTACCAGAATATCGAGCAACGCGTGCGGTAGCTGGGGATTTTATGTCATTGTGCCGCAATGCTGAATTAGCTTGTGAAGTGACCTTACAGCCTTTACGCCGCTATGATTTAGATGCAGCAATTTTATTTTCCGACATTTTAACGATTCCTGATGCGATGGGATTAGGTTTGAGTTTTGGCGCAGGCGAAGGCCCAAAATTTGCGCGCCCAATTGAAAGCAAAAGTGCGGTGCAAAATTTGCCAATTCCAGATCCTGAGGGGGAATTACAGTATGTGATGAATGCCGTGCGTACGATTCGCCGTGAGTTAAAAGGCGAAGTGCCGTTAATTGGATTTTCAGGTAGCCCTTGGACACTAGCAACTTATATGGTGGAAGGCGGCAGTAGCAAAGCTTTTACCAAAATTAAGAAAATGCTGTATACCGATCCACAATTGCTTCATCAATTATTAGCTAAGTTGGCGGATGCCGTTATTTTATATCTCAATGCACAAATTAAAGCTGGTGCGCAGTCAGTGATGATTTTTGATACTTGGGGCGGTGTGCTTGGCCATCGTGAGTATTTAGATTTTTCATTGCAATATATGCACAAAATTGTGGACGGTCTGATTCGTGAAAACGAGAGTAGAAAAGTGCCAGTGACTTTGTTTACTAAAGGTGGTGGTTTATGGCTAGAGGCTATGGCAGAAACGGGCTGTGATGCATTAGGGCTTGATTGGACGGTCAATCTTGCTGATGCTAAAGCGCGTGTTGGGCATAAAGTGGCATTACAAGGGAATATGGATCCTTCGGTGTTATATGCTTCACCTGAACGTATTGAGCAAGAAGTGCGGACAATTTTGACCGATTTTGGTCAAGGTAGTGGGCATGTATTTAATTTAGGGCATGGTATTCATCAAGATGTGCCAGAAAATCATCCGAAAATATTTGTTGATGCAATCCATCAATATTCCAAACCTTATCATCAATAAAGAGCAGTAATATTATGAGAAATCCAATTCATAAGCGATTAGAAAATTTAGAAGCTTGGCAACACGTAACGTTTATGGCGTGTTTATGTGAGCGTATGTTGCCGAATTTTCAACTCTTTTGCCATGTGACTCAACAAGAGGAAAATGCGAAACGCTATCAAAATATTCTGAATCTCGTGTGGGAGTCTTTGACAGTGAAAGGCGCTAAGATCAATTTTGAGAGTCAGTTAGAAAAATTAGAGCATATTATTCCTGATATTAATGAGTATGACTTTTATGGCATTGTTCCTGCAGTTGATGCATGTGAAGGATTGTCTGAGCTGTTACATGCGATCATTGCAGGGGCGACATTAGAACAAGCGATTAAATTAAGTCAATTATCTCTACAAACGGTCACCACTTTGTTGGAGGCGCAAGCAGAACAAGAATTGAGCGAAAATGCGTTGAAAGAAAGTGAAGAAATCCAGCAAGAATTAGATGTGCAATGGCAAATTTACCGTGTTTTAAAGGACTGTGAGTCACGCGATGTAGAACTGATATTAAGCTTAAAAAGCGAGCTAAGAGAAAGTGGAATCTCCAATATTGGTATACAAATTGAACAATAATGTGACGTTTATAACAATTTTTAAAAATCTTTCTTTGTTTTATCGCTAACTTAGATTAAGCTTGCTGTTGCTGTGGTTACAGTGATAATAGCGATTGGAAACACACAATGTCTTTCCTTAAAATTTGAATAAAAGTAGAAGGTATTTATTTATGAATAAAACGGATTTAATCGATGCAATTGCAAATGCAGCTGATTTAAATAAGAAACAAGCTAAAGCCGCATTAGAAGCAACGTTAGACGCCATCTCTGGTAGTCTAAAAGCGGGTGAGCCAGTACAATTAATCGGTTTTGGTACATTCAAAGTGAATGCACGTAAAGCTCGTACAGGTCGTAACCCACAAACGGGTGCAGAGATTAAAATCGCTGCATCTAAAGTGCCAGCATTCGTTGCAGGTAAAGCATTAAAAGACGCAGTAAAATAATTAAGTCATCCTTTTCACATTTCAAAAGCTCTGTAGTTCGCTACAGAGCTTTTTATTTTATCACATTACTCCAAATGATAGTATTTTATTTACATATTATCATTACCTCTATAATATGCTACTCCTTAAAATTAAACATATTTAGGCTTAAATAGATATTTTCTATTATAACCTTAAGTAATCAAATGAAATTTTTACAAGGGATAAAACATGTGTGGTATCGTGGGTATGGTTTCTCATCGTCATGTCGCTGAATCACTATTAGAAGGACTGCGCCGTTTGGAATATCGCGGTTATGATTCAGCAGGTATGGCTGTTGTAGATGAACACAATCAATTGCAGCGATTACGTTGTGTGGGAAAAGTCGAAGTATTAGCACAGGCAATGGAAACACAACATTTATTCGGTAAAACAGGGATTGCGCATACGCGTTGGGCGACGCATGGTGTGCCAGCTGAGCAGAATGCCCATCCTCATTGTTCTGGACATTTCGCATTGGTGCATAATGGGATCATTGAAAACCATCAAACGCTTCGTTTAGCGTTACAAAATAAAGGTTATCAATTTCAATCGGATACCGATACAGAAGTGATTGTACATTTACTAGAATGGGAAAGTCGTCGTTCGGCTAACGTATTAGAGGCTGTGCAACGCGTAGTACAACAACTGAAAGGTGCTTATGCAATAGTGGTGATGGATTATTTAAACCCAACACATTTAATTGCTGCTCGTTCAGGGAGTCCTTTAGTCATTGGTTTAGGGCAGCAGGAAAACTTTTTTGCTTCCGATCAGCTTGCTTTATTGCATATTGCGAATCAATTTATTTTTCTTGAAGAAGGAGATGTTGCTGAGATTACCTCGACTCAAGTCAATATTTATGACTCAATGGGACAACGTGTGCAGCGAGCTTGTCACCAGCTTGATGTAGTAGCAGAACAGGCAGAAAAAGGTACCTTTTCTCATTTTATGCAGAAAGAAATTTTTGAACAACCCACCGCTCTTCTAAACACGATGCAAAGGTGCTTTAGTGAGCGTGAGGTAAATATTGAGCTTATCGGGAGTGAGGCAAGAAAATTATTTGAGCAGATTGAGCATATACACATTGTTGCATGTGGTACTTCTTATCATGCAGGTATGGTGGCACGTTACTGGTTTGAGGGAATAGCGGGGGTGAGTTGTGATGTTGAAATTGCGTCAGAGTTTCGTTACCGACAAGCCGTAACGCGTCCAAATAGTTTATTTATTACGCTTTCGCAATCTGGCGAAACAGCGGATACTTTAGCTGCCTTACGTATCGCGAAACAGCGAAACTATATCGCCAGTATGACGATTTGCAATGTTGTAGGCTCTTCTTTGGTTCGTGAGTCTGATTTTGCATTCATGACACGTGCAGGTGTGGAAATTGGCGTTGCCTCGACTAAAGCGTTTACTACGCAGTTAGTCGCATTGTTGATGTTGGTGATTGCAATCGGTAAGCAAAAAAAGGCGATATGTGCTGATAAAGAAGCAGAGATGGTCGAGGCATTAACATTGTTGCCAGCAGAAGTGCAAAAATTATTGGCATTGGAACCTGCTATTGCGGCTATAGCACAAGAGTTTGCGGCTCAGGAGCACGCGCTGTTTTTAGGTCGTGGAGAATTGTATCCTATCATGCAGGAAGCGGCATTGAAGTTGAAGGAAATTTCCTATATTCATGCTGAAGCTTATGCAGCAGGCGAATTAAAACATGGTCCGTTAGCATTAGTGGATGCCGCAATGCCTGTCATTGTCGCGGCACCTAATAATGAATTAGTGGAAAAAGTGAAGTCCAATATTGAAGAAGTGCGTGCACGTGGGGGACATATTTATCTTTTTACGGACAAAGAGGCTGGGTTTACCGCGAGTCAACAGGTTCGTGTTATTTTCCTTCCAACGACTCATGCGCTATTGACCCCTATTCTCTATACGGTGCCTATGCAACTATTCGCTTATCATGTTGCGTTAGTGAAAGGGACAGACGTGGATCAGCCTAGAAACTTGGCTAAAGCGGTGACCGTTGAATAATGTCATGAAAAATTGAATCGAAATAGAAGGAAATTGAACCGCACTTTTAGATGTGAGATAACGGGAAGCGATAATTGAGGAATGATTATAGTTTGTCTGCGTGATGAATCATCACAAAGCGTTCCCACAATTGTTCATCTGTTTCGATATGGTCAGGGTCTGTAATGATACAATGACTAATCGGGCAGACTTTCTGGCAAGTTGGGATATCGTAATGTCCTACACATTCTGTACACAATGTGGGATCAATGACATAGATCTCCTCACCCATTGAAATGGCTTCATTGGGACATTCTGGTTCACACATATCACAATTTGTGCATTTGTCAGTGATTAAAAGTGCCATGCTGTTTGTCCTTTGCATTTGCTGTGTTAAAGTGAAAGTGGCAGATTATAATGAATACAGTTTAAAAGTGAAATAGGAATTTTATGAACGAGAAAAAAACGCTGCAACTTTCGATTTTTGTGGTTTGCTTCTTAATGTTTTTATTGTCAGGTTGGTATTATTTTTCTAAACAAAAACAAGCGGTTGTCGTCGTGATTGATCGTAATTACGACTATGTTATGAAAAATGATCCAATCGGTCAAAATGCGACGGCACCGATTGATTATTATACTTTTGTCTTATCGTGGTCTCCTGCTTTTTGTTCTAAACAACGTCAGCGTTATGGCGATGATTTACCCACTTCATTACAATACCAATGTGGTTTAACTCAACAATTTGGCTGGGTGATACATGGTTTATGGCCGCAAAACGAACGAGCGAGACGCGTATCTGATCATCCTCGTTTTTGTCAGGGCGATCTTCCTATCGTCGCCCAAGAGGTCATTGAGCAATATTTACCAGAATCACCGAGTGCAAGCTTACTACAAGGCGAATGGGAGAAGCATGGTGCTTGTGCTTTTCCTCAAGCTCAGGCGTATTTTGAGAAACAACGGGAATTATACCGTACGTTGAAATTACCTCCTTATGAATTAAGCCGTAATGAATTGTTTCAATGGTTACGTAAAAATAATCCGCAATTAAGTGATGCTTATCTTGGAGCAAGTCGTAATGAATTATTCATTTGTTATGATTTGAATTGGAAGGTAATAGATTGCCCAAGAAGTCGCACAGGATATTAATTTTTATTCATTAAATAATGAAAAATGTTTGATCTAACGCAGTTACACCCTAGTGATAAAGGGGTATAATAAAAGCAGTTTTTCCAAATTTTAATTTAACTAAAATAAGAGGATTAAATATGTCAGTAATCAAAATGACAGACTTAGATTTAGCCGGCAAACGTGTGTTTATTCGTGCAGATCTGAATGTGCCAGTCAAAGATGGCAAAGTGACGTCTGATGCGCGTATTCGTGCCACAATCCCAACATTAAAACTTGCGTTAGAAAAAGGGGCAAAAGTGATGGTGACGTCACACTTAGGGCGTCCAACAGAGGGTGAGTTTGATGAAGCAAGCTCTTTAAAACCTGTAGTTGATTACTTAAATGCACATTTAGATGTTCCTGTTCGTTTAGTTCGTGATTATTTAGATGGTGTAGAGGTGAACGCGGGTGAAATCGTTGTTTTAGAAAACGTGCGCATTAACAAAGGCGAGAAGAAAAATGATCCTGAATTAGGGAAAAAATATGCCGCACTTTGTGACGTATTTGTTATGGATGCATTCGGTACCGCTCACCGTGCACAAGCATCAACTTACGGCGTTGCAGAATTTGCACCAGTCGCTTGTGCGGGACCATTATTAGCAGCTGAATTAGACGCGTTAGGTAAAGCATTAAAAGAACCAGCACGTCCGATGGTGGCAATCGTTGGTGGTTCAAAAGTATCAACAAAATTAGAAGTATTAAATTCTCTTTCAAAAATCGCTGACCAAATTATCGTGGGTGGTGGTATTGCGAATACGTTCATCGCAGCAGCGGGTCACAATGTAGGTAAATCGCTTTACGAAGAAGATTTAATCCCAGTCGCGAAAAACTTAGCAGCAAGCACCGATATTCCTGTACCAGTGGATGTGCGTGTTGGCTTAGAATTCTCTGAAACAGCAGCAGCAACTGAAAAAGCTGTCGATGAAGTGAAAGATGATGAATCAATTTTTGATATCGGCGATAAATCGGCTGCACAATTAGCAGAAATTATTAAAAACGCCAAAACGATTCTTTGGAATGGTCCAGTCGGCGTATTTGAATTCCCTAACTTCCGTAAAGGAACAGAAATCATTTCTCACGCAATTGCCAATAGTGACGCATTCTCAATCGCGGGCGGTGGCGATACGTTAGCGGCAATCGACCTATTCGGTATTAAAGATAAAATTTCTTATATCTCAACGGGCGGTGGCGCATTTTTAGAGTTCGTTGAAGGTAAAGTATTACCAGCAGTAGAAATTTTAGAAAAACGTGCAAATGGCTAATATAATAGGGGCAGGCTGAATTGAGCCGCCCCTATCTTTTTATCTAAAAGAAAGATGACGTTCGTAAAGAAAAACATTTATTCCAATCAAATAAAAAAGGAAGCAGAAAATGGCTAAATTATTAGATATTGTGAAACCAGGTGTAGTAACGGGTGATGATGTTCAGAAAGTATTTGCTTATGCTAAAGCGAATAACTTTGCGATTCCAGCAGTAAACTGTGTGGGTTCAGACTCCGTTAATGCGGTATTAGAAACTGCAGCACGTGTAAAAGCACCTGTGATTATTCAATTCTCAAATGGTGGTGCACAATTCTATGCTGGTAAAGGTTTAAAACCAGCAAGTGGCGCGCGTGCTGATGTACTTGGTGCAATCGCAGGGGCAAAACATGTTCATGCGTTAGCGGAAGAATACGGTGTGCCTGTTATTCTTCATACTGACCATGCAGCGAAAAAACTGCTTCCTTGGATTGATGGTTTATTAGATGCAGGCGAAAAATATTTCGCAGAAACAGGTAAACCGTTGTTCTCATCTCATATGATCGATCTTTCAGAAGAGCCAATGGCTGAAAATATGGCTATTTGCCGTGAATATCTTGCTCGTATGGACAAAATGGGCATGACACTAGAAATCGAAATCGGCATCACTGGTGGTGAAGAAGATGGCGTGGATAACTCTGATGTTGAAGAAGCTAAACTTTATACTCAACCAGAAGATGTGCTTTATGTTTATGACCAATTAAGTCCAGTCAGCCCGCGTTTCACTGTGGCTGCGGCATTTGGTAACGTACACGGTGTTTATAAACCAGGTAATGTGAAATTAAAACCGTCTATTTTAGGTGCTTCACAAGAATTCGTTTCTAAAGAACGTAATCTTCCTGCGAAATCAATCGACTTCGTATTCCATGGTGGTTCAGGTTCAAGCCGCGAAGAAATTCGTGAGGCAATCAGCTACGGTGCAATCAAAATGAACATCGATACGGATACACAATGGGCATCTTGGGATGGTATCTTGAAGTTCTACAATGCAAACAAAGACTACCTTCAAGGTCAATTAGGTAACCCAGAAGGTCCTGATGCACCAAACAAAAAATACTACGACCCACGTGTTTGGTTACGTAAAATGGAAGAATCTATGTCTAAACGCTTAGAACAATCTTTCGAAGATTTAAACTGTGTTGATGTATTGTAATTGATTAAATTGAGTTAAACTAAGACCGCACTATCATGTGCGGTCTTTTTATTTTTTAGGGATAAGTTGATTATTATGTTGTTATCAAAAAACCTTTTTTTATACATTAGTATAAATTTTCTTATTTTTAGTTTTAGTTCAGCTATTTTTCTCGTAAAAGGTGGACATAATTTTGCCCCTTTATTTTTGAGCTTAATTGGATTCGGCTATCTGATTTATGCTGTTGCTAAGCGGCATACACTTTCCTTATCTGTTGCGGAAAAAAGTTGGATAGGCTGCTTGATTTTTTATTGTGCTGTTTTTTTTCTGTCTTTTTTCTGGCATTCAGAAAAGATAAGGGAATTAGAGCATATCGGTAAATTGTGTTTTTTTATTCCATTATTGTATTTATTTGCACAATATAAGCCAAATGTAGATTGGTTTCTTAAAGGGATAGTATGTGGAGCGAGCATTGCAGGAATTGTTGCGATTTATGATCGCTTTATTTTAAATGTGTATGCCGCCTATTCGCCGCGTATATTACAAATACAGGCGGGGGATATTGCTATGTCTTTAGGTCTCTTCTCATTTGCTATTGGGTTGTATTATTTTAGTTGTAAACAGTATCGAATGATGTTGTTTGCTATTATTGCTACTTTGCTTGGTATTTTCGGGAGTATTTTATCAACAGCGCGCGGCGGTTGGATTGGGCTTCCTTTTTTATTATGTTTTGTATTATTCAGCTATCGGCAGTATTTATCGAAAAAAATAGGCTTATTTTTGAGTGTGTTGTTTGTGCTGTTGATCGCAGCGATGGCAATCACCCCTAAAACGAAATTGGTTGCCCGTGTAACCGAAGCCTATACGGAAGTACAACAATATTTTAGCCCACAAGAACAGCAAGAGAAAACCTCTGTTGGTGCCCGTTTAGAATTATGGAAAAGTGCGTTGCTGATGGCAAAAGAAAGACCTGTATTAGGGTTAGGAAGTGCGGGTGCCACGCAAAAGCGGCAATTACAGAACCAAGAAGGGTTAATCAGTGAATATGCTGCCAGTTTTACGCATGCACATAATCAATATTTAGATAATTTATCAAAATTGGGTTTTTTAGGTCTTACTGCCTTACTGGCGGTATTCTTTGTTCCACTTTATCATTTTTATCGAAAACGTAGTGTGACGGATAAAATACAGAATCTTGTGGCAATGTTAGCTGTGGTTCACATCATTTCAGTGATGTTTTATTCTTTAACGCAAGCATTTCTGACACATAATTCAGGTAATATTTTTTATTTCTTTTTGATTTTTATCTTTTATGGTTTATTAAAAGATAAAAATCAGTCATCGAGCTAAAAAAGCATGTGATGTGGGGATTAATAAAAAATGACGATTCCCCATATTACCGCAACATTGACCATCGCAATAAAAACGGCAGCCGAACCCAGATCTTTAGCACGTCCAGATAGTTCATGAAACTCTAATCCAACACGATCAACAACAGATTCAATTGCACTGTTCACTAATTCTAAGGCGAGTACTACGAATAGTGAACCAAGCATCAATGCCATTTCGACCGCACTTTCTCCTAACCAACATGCAAGTGGAATGAGAAAGACGCAGGCAAGGAGCTCATGGCGAAATGCTGTTTCGGATTTGATAGCAAATTTGAGTCCTTTCATTGAATAACCTGTTGCTTTAATTAAATGCGTTAATCCTGTTGTTTTGTGCATACTTCTGTTCCTATCTGTCTTTATGGTTAGAGTCGTTTTGCTTCAATAACATCGTCTAATTTGGCTAGGCGAGCGAGAATTTTACTTAAAATTTGAACGTTATTCAGTTCAATTTCCATATCGATTGTGGCTAATTGCTTTTTCGTATCTGTTCGACTCGATACTCCTAGTACACTGATTTTATCGTTAGCGAGTACAGTAGTGATATCACGCAAGAGACCACTACGATCACTGGCGAGGATGCGTATACTAATACGGAATCCACTGGCATAGTTTTCTCCCCAGAGCGATTCAACGACACGTTCTGGGTGAGCCTGTTGTAATTCGAGAAATTGTTCACAATCACTTCGGTGTATTGAGATACCGCGTCCCATTGTAATGTAGCCCATAATATGATCGCCAGGAATAGGTTGACAGCAACGGGCAATATGGTGCATTAAGTTTCCTACCCCTTCTACGATGACATAGCCTTTGGGCTTTTCTTTTTGTTGGTTATTTGCCGCACTTTTATTCGCTACATGACGAAGAATTTCTTCATCGACTTCTTGTGCGGTTGCTTTGATGAGCTTATTTTGTAGAAAATTGATGAGGTGATTGAGACGGATATCACCTCCCCCTAAGCCTGCATATAAGTCCTCAAGATTTTTTAAGTTATAACGAGGTAGCGCGTATTGTTCTATTTGTTTTAAGCTAAGATTTAAGCGTGCCATTTCGTTATCTAGCATGTCTTTGCCTGCGGGGATATTTTTCTCACGATCCTGTTTTTTGAACCAAGCATGAATTTTAGCGCGTGCTTTGGCGGTATGCGTAAAGCCAAGGTTGGGATTGAGCCAATCTCGGCTTGGGTTTGGATTTTTCTGAGTAATGATCTCGATTTGATCACCCATTTGTAATTGGTAGGTGAAAGGAACAATACGACCTGCTACTTTGGCACCAATGCAGCGATGTCCAATTTCACTATGAATACTATAAGCAAAATCCAGTGGCGTAGACCCTGTTGGTAAATCAATGACTTCCCCTTTGGGTGTAAAAACATAAACGCGATCATCGAACACTTGGCTACGCATTTCTGCCATAATCTCACCTGAGTCGGTAATATCATCTTGCCATGCAAGTAGTTTACGTAACCATGTGATTTTTTCCTCATAACCTGAGCGCCCACCCACTGTGCCTTCTTTGTATTTCCAGTGTGCTGCGACACCAAGCTCCGCATCATCATGCATTTGTTGTGTGCGAATTTGTACTTCGACAGGTTTCCCGCCTTTACCTAACACAACGGTATGGATAGATTGATAGCCGTTAGGTTTAGGGTTCGCCACATAATCATCAAATTCTTTTGGAATGTGTTTGAAGTGTGTATGGACAATACCAAGGGCAGAATAACAATCTTGTAATTTCGGTACGATAATACGTACGGCACGTACATCATAGAGGTCGCTAAAGGCTAAATGTTTCTTCTGCATCTTGCGCCAAATACTGTAAATATGTTTTGGTCGTCCATAGACTTCGGCATTCTCAATATTTTCACGCAGATAGCCATTTAATTCGGCGACGAAATCAGCAATATATTGCTCACGGTCTAAGCGACGCTCTTGTAGTAATTGGGCAATATTTCGGTATTGTTCAGGATGTAAATAGCGGAAACAGTAATCTTCTAATTCCCATTTCAATTGTCCGATACCGAGGCGGTTGGCGAGAGGAGCATAAATGTTAGCGCACTCTTTAGCCGCTAATACTTTATCTTCTTCCGAGCAATCTTGTTCTGCGTCGCGGAGAAAAGTGATCCGTTCTGCCAGTTTAATAATGACACAACGGAAATCATCTACCATAGCTAATAGCATACGACGTACGTTGTCCACTTGAGAACTGCTAGCAGATTGGCTGACATTGAGTTGACGGATATTGTCCATTTCCATCACGCCTTTTGCTAACTTACTAATATTGCTACCAAACTCTTCACTCACTTGTGGTAATTCAACAAGTTTATGGTTAATGACAGGATACAGCATTGCGGTCAGTAAGCTGTCAGCATCCATATTCAAACTGTGCAGAATTTCTACCATTTCGACTCCGCCGTGTAATGAACAAGTTTTTTGCTCAGAAGCCAGTGCGGTGATTTTTTGTTGTGAATAGTACCAGGCACGAATGAGGTTATCTCTGACTGGTGCGGGCAAGTCTAACTGTCCACACCAGGTTTCAATCACAAAATCTTTAGGATTCAGTAAATGAGAACTTCGTACTGCAACCATAATCTATCCTTATTGTTTTTCAAATAAACTGATGGATTCTAAATGCCCTGTATGAGGGAACATATCAATCATCGCGACTTTTTGTAGGCGGTAGCCAAGAGTGTGTAACATTTCTGTATCTCGTACTAATGTAGCAGGGTTACAGGAAACATAGACGATTTTTTCTGCATTTAGTTCACATAATGCTTGAAGTGCAAAGGCTGCACCAGCACGAGGTGGGTCTAATAAAATCTTGTTAAATGGTTGTGTTGCCCACGCGTGATGCACAAAAGGTTTATCCAAATCAGCTTGGTAAAACTGAACGTTCGTGCATTGGTTCTGTACTGCATTTTTCTGTGCTTTTGCTACCATGGCAGAGACCCCTTCAATACCAATGACATGTTTGACATGACGACTAATTGGTAAAGTAAAGTTTCCCATTCCGCAAAATAAATCTAACACATTATCTGTAGATTTCAGTTCCAACCAGTCTAATGCCGTGCTGATCATTTTTTGATTTAACTGTTTGTTTACTTGAATAAAATCACGAATATCAAAATGGAGCTGTAAGCCATTATCCAGTTGGTAATAAGGCGAATCGCCACAGACTTGAAGGAGATGATGGTCATCTTGCAAAAACAACATCAACTGTTCTTGTTTGGCAAAATAGATGAGCGAAGAGCGGTCTTCTTCGGCTAATTTTCCAGTGTGACGCAACAACATAGCTATACCATTATCCGCTTGAACAAGTTCTATGTGTCCTAAGTTTTTCGGGGTAGACCAGTTTCTCAGCAAGACAATAAGTTTACTTAAAAGATGATTGAGTGGTTTCGTTAAAACATGACACTGTTGAATGTTGACAATCTGTTGTGAACGTTTTTGTCGAAAACCGATATCTAACTGTTTTGTTTTTGAATTGAAAGACAGGCTGAGTCGCATTCTGCGACGATAGTGCCATATATCACCTTCAAGCATGGGCATCACTTGTACATGGGGCTGCAGTTTTTGTAGGCGCTGAAATAAGGCATTTTGTTTAGTTTGGCGTTGTAAATCAATGGCAATATGTTGGGTCTGGCAACCGCCACATAAATGATAATCAGTACAAACAGGGCGTTGGCGCTGATGGCTGACTTGTAAAATTTTTGTCGCAATAGCTTGACCATAATGGCGTTTTTCTTCGACAACCTGAACTTCCACTTTTTCTTGGGGTAAGGCATTTTCGATAAACCACGTTTTGCCTTGTATTTTGGCTACCCCTAATCCTTGATAGTCTAAATCAACGATATCGGTGACGAATTTTTTTCTTGTTTGCTGTGATTTTGGAGGAGTATAACGTAATACCATAATCTATTTTTGATACAACTTATATTGAGTAAATAACTCTCGGCTTTTTAATGGTTTATTCCCTAAATAAGGTTTTAGTGCCATCCGAGTAAAACGTTTTGCCGCCTGTAAGGTCGCGGGTTCGTGAAATTGGCGAGCCTCAAATGCCAAGAGTTCTCGTCCATAAAATGTCAAATTATCTTGAATTAATGACGCAATAAAGCCTTTTTCTTCGCGATAACGGTAGGTCATATTCATATCAACAGGCTCCCCAGAGCCAGCACAATGGCAAAAATCGACGCCGTAACCTAAGGTTTGCAATAATTGAAATTCAAAGTGACGTAGACTTGGCTCCACTTGATCGGGAGTCGTTGCCAAACGCGTTAAACAATGTAAATAATCTTGAAACAACTGGGGATAAGCAGTTTCAGGCTCCAGTACACGACTCACTAACTCATTAACATAAAAACCACTGTAGAGGGCGGTGTGTTGGAGTGGTAAAGTAATGGCAGCGGGCTCTGCTCGCGTAAGCGTTTTTAACTCTCCTCGGCCCGTCCAACGTAATAGTAAAGGCGTAAAAGGTTGTAAAACTCCTTTTAATGCAGAACGCTTTGCACGAGCACCTTTTGCGAGCACAGTTAAACGCCCCGTTTCTTCTGTGAATAAGTCCACTAATAAGCTCGTTTCACTATAGGCTTTGCGATGTAAGACAAAACCCCGTTGCCAGTTTTCGATAATGTGCCTCGTTTTGCTAGTCAAATCGCGTGTATTTTAGCAGATTTTTGCGTGTTCTTTTTACTCTTTGTCATTTATTTTTTGAAGGAGGGATAGGAGCAAGGAAGAAAAGTGCGGTGGAAGAGACCGCACTTTTTAACGACTACATCGTGTGAATTTTGCCAAATTGACCATGTTGTACATCGTGGATTGCTTGTAGGATTTGCTCTCGTGTGTTCATCACGAATGGTCCATAACCTACAATGGGTTCATTTAATGGTTCTCCAGTCAAAATGAGCAATTTCACTTCATTATTAGCTTCAATATGCACATGTTTCCCGCCTTTTTCGAACGTGACTAATTCACCACGATGCGCAATATCATGACTATTGATTTGTAATGTACCGTCTAAGACCAGAATAATGAGATTATGGCTTTCAGGCACTGGAAATGTATACGCTTTGTTGGCATTCATTTTCACATCCCACATATTAATGGGACTGAATGTATTGGCTGCGCCACGGGTATGATTGAACTCACCTGCGATAATACGGGCAGAGCCCGCATGATTTTCTAGGTCGATCACGGGAATATCGGCTGATTTGATCGCTTGGTAGTTGGGTGGTGTCATTTTGTTTTTTGTGGGCAAATTGACCCATAGTTGCACCATTTCAAATATTCCGCCTTGTTGGGAGAAGTTTTCTGAATGAAATTCTTCATGCATGACGCCTGCGCCAGCGGTCATCCATTGGACATCGCCTGTTCCAATAATTCCGCCTCCACCAGCAGAATCGGCATGTTGAACTTCACCTTGATAAGCAATGGTGACAGTTTCAAAACCGCGGTGAGGATGTTCACCTACGCCACGAAAATCTTGACTACGCCCACCATCGAAATAACGAGGGGGGTTATAATCCATTAATAAAAATGGATCGATATTTTTATCTTTATCTTGATAAGTAAACATGGAGTGGACATGGAATCCATTACCCACCCAATGTTTTTCTGGTGCACTGTGAACCTTTGCGACATTTTTCATCTTGTCCTCTCTTTTTCGATGTTATTGTGACCCATTATATCTTTTCTTTATTTTGGATAAGTTGTGTTTATATTGAAATATTTTCAAATGGAAGTGAATAATCTTGGCGGTCCGAGCGGGATTACTCTCTGAAATCTGTCTTTTCTGATATGATATAGGGCTAAAAGAACTGTGAATCAAGATTATGAGAATACCGAGAATTTATCACCCTACATCCTTACAGCAGCTCACGCATTGTACATTAAGCGAAGACGCGGCAAATCATGTTGGTCGAGTACTGCGTATGCAGGTCGGAGAGCAAATTGAGTTATTTGATGGCAGTAATCATATTTATACCGCAGTGATTACCCAAGTCAGCAAAAGAACCGTTGAGGTGCACATTTTAAATCAGCAGTGGCTAGATCGTGAGAGTCCATTGAAAATTCATTTAGGACAAGTCATTTCACGCGGCGAGCGAATGGAGTTTACTATTCAGAAATCCGTTGAACTGGGGGTGAATGTGATTACACCTTTATGGTCAGAGCGTTGTGGAGTGAAACTGGAAGGGGAGCGTATGGATAAGAAGATCCAGCAATGGCAGAAAATTGCAATTGCCGCTTGTGAACAATGTGGTCGCAATGTTGTCCCTGAAATTCGCCCAATGATGAAATTACAAGACTGGTGTGCAGAAAAAGATGGGGCATTAAAGTTGAATTTGCATCCACGAGCCCAATATTCTATTCGTACCTTACCGCCCATTCAATCAGAAGGCGTGCGTTTATTAATTGGTTCTGAAGGGGGGTTGTCGCCACAAGAGATTGCCCAGACAGAACAACAAGGATTTACTGACATTTTATTAGGAAAGCGTGTATTACGTACTGAAACAGCAGCATTAGCCGCGATTACTGCGTTGCAACTGTGTTTTGGTGATTTAGGTTAGGAGAAGTATTATGGAACTACAAGATCATTTTCTCATTGCGATGCCACAACTGAATGACGACTATTTTTCTCATTCTGTTGTGTATATTTGTGAACATAATCCACAAGGGACAATGGGGTTAGTCCTGAATCAACCGACAGATTTAAGTATTGCAGAGTTATGTGCAAAAATGAATTTTATGATGAAAACAGACCGCACGTATGGTGACGATTTAGTGTTGGCAGGAGGGCCTGTAAATATCGAACGTGGATTCATTTTGCATACCAAAACAACACAAGATTTCAAGCACAGTTATAAAGTGACAGATCAATTAATGCTGACGACTTCAGCAGATATTATTGATACATTTGGGACAAAAAATGCGCCAGAAAAGTATTTGGTCGCGTTAGGGTGTGCGAGCTGGACGCCTAATCAGTTAGAAGAGGAAATTGCAAATAATGACTGGCTTGTTGTACCCGCCAACAATCGCATTTTATTTGATGTGCCGTATGAAGAACGTTGGGTAGAAGCCAATTTGTTACTTGGTATTCAACATCATAATTTTGCGTGTCAGGCAGGGCATTGTTAATGGGTATCACCGTATTAGCCTTTGATTTTGGCACCAAAAGTATTGGATGTGCAGTTGGGCAGAGCATCACAGGGACTGCTCAAGCACTACCTGCATTTAAAGCGCAAGATGGCGTGCCAAATTGGGAGGCAATAGGGAAATGTCTTTTAGATTGGAAACCTGATTTAGTTGTGGTTGGTTTACCTTTAAATATGGATGGAACCGCGCAAGCACTCACAGAACGAGCAAGAAAATTCGCAAATCGTTTACATGGTCGTTTTGGTGTAACCGTGGAATTACAAGATGAACGTTTGACCACAACAGAAGCACGAGCTGAGATTTTTGCACGTGGTGGTTATAAAGCGTTGAATAAAAGTAAAGTTGATGGCATCTCTGCATGCCTAATTTTAGAAAGTTGGTTTGAAAGCAAACTGTAATTGATTTTATTTTAATCTCAACTCATCGTACCTTTTCTTAATTCCCCTATTTTTGTATGTCTTTAGCATAGTTCGGGTTGATTTTATTACATAATAGGATAGAATTTGCGCCCCTTTAAACATAAAGCGAAACAGTGCAGATAGACATAAATGAGACAAAATATGTCTATCAAGTATACAAAATTAATGCATTTCTCGTGCGAACAGTAAGACGTGAAATGCGGATATCAATATAACCAAAAAGATTGGTTTCTTTCTCGATGTTTTGATGTTTTAAAGTAAAGGAAACAGGAGAGGGGAATACAGAAAGTTTTGCCTATCTTTATTTAAGAAGTTGGATGAAGTAACACAAGGAATGTGGTATGAGTAGGCAAAAAAACACCGCACTGAAAAGTGCGGTGTTCTTTTTTATAATTTTATCTGCGAATTATGCTTGACCTTTAACCGCTTTTAAACCTAAGAATGGCGCTTTGTCACCTAATGCTTCTTCGATACGGATTAATTGGTTGTATTTTGCGATACGGTCAGAACGGCTCATAGAACCTGTTTTGATTTGACCTGCAGCGGTACCTACTGCTAAGTCTGCGATTGTTGCATCTTCCGTTTCACCAGAACGGTGTGAAATTACTGCAGTATAACCTGCATCTTTAGCCATTTTGATTGCGGCTAAAGTTTCAGTTAATGAACCGATTTGGTTGAATTTGATTAAGATAGAGTTCGCGATACCTTTTTCGATACCTTCTTTTAAGATTTTAGTGTTAGTTACGAATAAGTCATCACCAACTAATTGTACTTTGTCACCTAACACTTTAGTTTGGTATGCGAAACCTTCCCAGTCTGACTCATCTTGACCATCTTCGATAGACACGATAGGGTATTCTTTGCATAAACCTTCTAAGTAGTGAGTGAACTCTTGAGAAGTGAATGATTTACCTTCACCTTTCATTTCGTACATACCGTTTTCTTTGTTATAGAACTCAGATGATGCACAGTCCATCGCTAAAGTGACATCTTTACCTAATACATAACCAGCTTTTTCCACTGCTTCTTTGATACAAGCAAGGGCAGCTGCGTTTGATTCTAAGTTAGGTGCAAAACCACCTTCGTCACCAACAGCAGTACTTAAGCCTTTACCTTTTAATACTTTAGCAAGGTTGTGGAACACTTCTGCACCGATACGCAATGCTTCTTTTAATGTTTTTGCGCCAACAGGTTGGATCATAAATTCTTGGATATCAACGTTGTTGTCAGCGTGCTCACCACCGTTGATGATGTTCATCATTGGTAATGGCATAGAATATTGACCTGGAGTACCGTTAAGTTCAGCAATCCAAGCAAATAATGGCATACCTTTCGCCGCAGCAGCTGCTTTCGCGTTTGCTAAAGAAACCGCTAAAATGGCGTTAGCACCAAATTTAGATTTGTTATCTGTGCCATCTAAGTCGATCATGATTTGGTCGATTTCAGCTTGGTTTGAGGCATCTTTACCTAGGATAGCTTGTGCGATTTCGTTGTTAACCGCTGAAACAGCTTTTAATACACCTTTACCTAAGAAACGTGCTTTGTCGCCATCACGTAGTTCTAACGCTTCACGTGAACCTGTTGATGCACCTGATGGAGCAGCGGCTAAACCAACAAAACCACCTTCTAAATGTACTTCAGCTTCAACAGTTGGGTTACCACGAGAATCGATGATTTCACGACCGATCACTTTAACGATTTTTGCCATTTTGTTTTCCTCTTTAAAATGAAAATTAAACTAAAACGAATGGGAAGTATCTTAAAATAATTCATGTCATTTGTCTTCTGAAAAATGCGGATTAATTGATTTACATCTAGTTTTTCCGACATAAAAAATGTTGGAAAAATTGACTGCACTTGACTGTTTTTTGAATAGCGATTTTGAGGAATGAAAATAAAAAAATCCCCGCAATGTGCGGGGAGAATATTTATTTTTTCTGATTCGCTTTAGCGGCTTTGACAAACCCAGCGAAGAGAGGATGACCATCACGTGGTGTAGATGTAAATTCTGGGTGGAATTGACAAGCTACAAACCAAGGGTGGTTTGGTACTTCAATAATTTCTACCAGTTTTTTATCTGCAGATAAACCTGTGATTTTTAGGCCTGCTTTTTCGATTTGTGGACGTAATACATTGTTTACTTCATAGCGATGGCGGTGACGTTCTTCAATGGTTTCTGCACCATATAATTCACGGGCCTTACTACCTTCGATTAAGTGACATTGCTGCGCCCCTAAACGCATAGTGCCACCTAAATCAGACTCATCAGAACGGGTTTCAATGTTACCTTCTGCATCTTGCCATTCGGTGATTAAGCCAACAACAGGATATTCACAAGTGCGGTCAAATTCTGTGGAGTTTGCATTTTTTAAACCTGCCACATTACGTGCATATTCGATGTAGGCAACCTGCATGCCTAAACAGATGCCCAAGTATGGCACATTGTTTTCGCGAGCATATTGTGCGGTTAAGATTTTGCCTTCTACACCACGGTTACCAAAACCACCAGGAACTAGAATACCGTCTACGCCTTGTAAAATTTCAGTACCTTTTGTTTCGACGTCTTGTGAATCAATATATTTGATATGCACATTTAAACGGTTTTTCAAACCAGCATGTTTTAAGGCTTCGTTGACTGACTTATACGCATCAGGTAACTCGGTATATTTACCCACCATACCAATAGTAACATCACCTGTTGGATTGGCTTCTTGGTATAACACCTGTTCCCATTCTGAGAGATCCGCTTCTGGGCAGTCTAAGTGGAAACGCTGACAAATGAACTCATCTAAGCCTTGTGATTTTAATAGCGCTGGAATTTGGTAAATTGAACTGACATCTTTTAATGAAATGACCGCTCTTTCTGGCACATTACAGAATAACGCAATTTTGGCACGCTCATTCGGCGGGATCATCCGATCTGAACGGCAAATTAATACATCGGGTTGAATACCAATAGATAATAATTCTTTGACCGAGTGTTGAGTAGGTTTGGTTTTCACTTCTCCAGCAGTCGGGATATAAGGCACTAACGTTAAATGCATGAAAATTGTGCGTTCACGACCAACTTGCGCAGCTAATTGGCGTAAGGCTTCTAAAAACGGTAATGATTCGATATCGCCAACCGTTCCCCCTACTTCAACGATAGCAACATCATGTCCTGCGGCACCGTCAATAACACGTGATTTGATTTCATTTGTAATATGCGGAATAACTTGAATCGTTGCTCCTAAATAGTCGCCACGACGCTCTTTACGTAGCACTTCAGAGTAAATTTTACCTGTAGTGAAGTTATTACGTTTTGTCATTTTTGTGCGAATAAAACGTTCGTAATGACCTAAGTCTAAGTCGGTTTCAGCCCCGTCTTGAGTAACAAATACTTCACCGTGTTGTGTTGGACTCATTGTGCCTGGATCGACGTTAATATAGGGATCCAGCTTTAGCATGGTTACATTTAAACCACGAGCTTCTAAGATTGCTGCTAATGATGCCGCGGCAATACCTTTACCTAGGGAAGATACAACACCACCCGTTACAAAAATATAATTTGTAGCCATATGAAACCTAACTATTGATTGATATGAAAAAAGGTTATTGGATAGAATAAATCATCGAGACGGGAGAGTAGTTTACAGCAAAGGAAACATTAACTCAATCACTGTCCATGCTTTTCTCTTACGAGAAAGATTGAATCTTATATAAAATAACCCTATTTTGAGTAAATATTTTTCTAGATAGATAAAATTAAACGGAATAATTGTTTGTTTTTTGGATTGTTTGTGTAGGTGATATGCCATTTTTATAGTAGAATGGCGCCTTTTATATTTTACGTATATTAAAGAATCTATTTTATTTTTGTTTGAGGGTTCATATGAACAAAAACACATTTGTCGTTGGCTTTATGTTATTCGCCATCTTTTTTGGGGCTGGAAACTTAATTTTTCCACCTAAGTTGGGCTTTGAAAGCGGTATTGGCTTTTGGTCTGCGATTATTGGCTTTGTTGCAACTGGAGTAGGATTACCGTTATTGGGTATTTTAGTGGCAACGCGTTATGAAGGCGGATATAAAAAAGCATTAGAAGATATTCATCCGTGGATTTCTGTTTTATTACTTGGTGCAATTTATTTGACCATTGGTCCTTTCTTTGCTATTCCACGTACGGCAGCAACCGCATTTGATATGGCAGTGATTCCTTTTATTGGTGGAGCGGATACGATAGCACTCTTTTTATTCACTCTGGTTTATTTTGGTATCACGCTATGGGTCAGTTTAAATCCAACAAAAATGGTTGATCGTATTGGCGCGATTTTAACGCCAGTACTGCTAGTCGCTATCATTGCATTGGTTGTTCGCATGGCAAGTATCTTATTAGGTGATGAAAATGTGAACACCTTAGATACGATGCAAAACCCATTGATCACGGGTTTTATTGAGGGTTATCAAACGATGGATGTTTTGGCATCTTTTGCGTTTTCTGTCGTTGTGATGAATGCGATTCGTGCGAAAAGTGATAAAAACAGTAGTTTTATTAAACAGGCAACATTAGCCAGCATTGTAGCGGCGGTCGCCTTAGCTTTCATTTATATTGCAATTGGTTGGATTGGAAACAATATGCCGTTAACGGTAGAAACGCTTGCAGATGTCAGTGCGAAAGGTCAGAACTTAGGCGTATTTATTTTAAATGAAGCCACGGCACAATCCTTTGGTGAGTTAGGTCGTAGTTTACTCGGTTTAATTGTTACGCTTGCGTGTTTGACAACTGCAATTGGTCTAGTTGTCGCAACTTCATCTTACTTCAACAGCATTTTCCCTGCGATTTCTTATCGTAATTACGCCATTTTATTTACCTTAATTGGATTTGGTTTAGCCAACCAAGGTCTAAATGCGGTGATCAGTAAGTCTGTTCCAGTACTTTTAGTCTTGTATCCAATTTCAATGACAGCGATGTTATTGTTGTTAGTTAATTTAGTGATGCCGTTACCAAGATTAGCAAAAGGGATGTCAATTGTACTGGTAACTGTAATTTCTATCCTTTCTGTAATGGGCGCTGAATTAGTGGCGACTTTACCACTTAAAGCTTATTCAATGGAGTGGTTACCGTTTGCGATTTTAGGCTGTGTGGTGGGATTGATTATTGCAAAATTAATACCAAACAAAACGCTTGATAACGTAGCAACGAAGTAGTTTTTTAACATCATAAAAAAGGCAGACTGGTTAGTCTGCTTTTTTTATGGGATCGGATGACACGAAGTTTAAACTAATGCATAAGGTAATGGGTGCAAAGTCAGTTCAGTGTTATCGGCTAATCTAAATGGTGTGCCATTTTCAATTGGATTCGTTAAAACAACTTGTAACCATAAAACATTGTCTAAATTGACCGTACTAATAATCGTGCCTGTTTTACGCCAGTTTGTTTCTAACTGCATTTCAATTTCACTGTTCACCATAGGGTGTGTTTGGCTTGCTGCAACAAAAGTAAACATCGCGCGTTTATTGGCGCCTCGGTATTTTGCACGAGCAACAATTTCCTGACCGATATAGCATCCTTTTTGGAAAGAAATTGCCTTTTCTAAACATTGCAGATTCAATGCTTGAGGAATAAATTCACCTTGTGTTTCAGCACTTAATAACGGGATCCCATCTTGAATATCCAATAAGTCCCATACAACATGGGCAGCATTCGTAGAAATATCCAATGTCGTTGGATGGATTAAAATGACACGTGGTTGCTGACTTCCGATGTTAATGCGGATTTTAGCCGCGATTTCATCACTGGCTTTGAGCATTTGTTCGCCAGCCAAACCAATAATTTGCCAATCAAGTTCTGTAAAGGTGACTTTTGAAAAAACGGCATATTTTTTTAATTGTGCTAAAGCGGTAGGCATCAGTGATTTTTTCACAAGAAGATAGAAACACTGTGTTTCAGTACGAATTAAGCGAAATAACGCAGTCATTTTCCCTTTCGGATCACAATGTGCAGCCAGTGTCGATTCCCCTTCAGCAAGCAGGCTTACATCACATGTTAATTGACCTTGTAGAAATTTTTCAGCGTCATCGCCTTTAATTTCGATGAGGGTATATTGTTGTAAATTGCACGCAATGATTTTTTGCGTAGAAGTTAATAATGAATAAGTCATATCCTTTTTCCTTACTCTAAGTTTTGAATTTGTTCACGCATTTGTTCAATTAATACTTTTAATTCAACCGCAGAATTGGTGACCTCAGCATTAATTGATTTTGATGCAAGGGTATTCGATTCGCGATTTAATTCTTGCATCATAAAGTCTAATTTACGACCAACTGCTCCCCCTTTTTTCAAAATAGATTGCGTTTCTTTGACATGCAGTTGTAGACGATCTAACTCTTCAGCGACATCCACACGTTGTGCCATCAGAACCATTTCTTGTTCAAGACGTTGCGAGTCGGCTTGTAAATTAATTTCCTCGAAGCGTTGGAGTAAGCGGTCACGTTGCCATTGTAAAATTTCTGGCATCATTGCACGCACGTTTTCCGCTTCGATAGAAATGGCATCTAAGCGCTGCTGGATTAACGCTTCTAATTTCTCCCCTTCTCTTGCACGCATAGCGATAAAATCTACTAACAACGTATCAAAAGCATTTAATAATTGTTGACTGATTTGGTCTAGGTCCTGCTCTGGTGTTTCTATCACGCCAGGATAACGTAATATCTCATTTAGGCTAATCTCACCTTCACCAGCTTGTTGCTTAATCCATTGTAATGATTGAATAACCTGCTGTGCGAGAGCCTTGTTTAAATTTAATTCTGTTACAGTTTGTTTTTTATTATCGATTCGTAAGCTACATTCAATTTTGCCACGAGTAAGATGGTGGCGTAGTTTTTCACGTAATGTATTTTCTAAACCACGAAATTGTTCAGGTAATCGGAAAAATGTCTCGAGATAGCGTTGATTGACTGAACGAATTTCCCATACAGCATCGCCCCATTCTTGTTTAATTTCAATGCGTGCGAAGGCAGTCATACTATAAATCATGTGGATTCCTTAGTGTTACGAAAAGATGAACGGTTAAACTCAGCTATTGTACTGGTAAATTTCGTTTCTGTCAGTTTGCATGCTAAAATAGCACGAATTTTTTATCAGAATCGTGAATAAATAAGGAATAATTTTATGCGTCCAAATGATCGTGCCAATCATCAGCCTCGTCCAATTCACATTACGCGTCATTACACAAAACATGCTGAAGGGGCGGTATTAGTTGAATTTGGAGACACAAAAGTATTATGTACCGCTACGGTAGAAGAATCCGTGCCTCGCTTTTTAAAAGGTCAAAATCAAGGTTGGGTCACCGCGGAATACGGTATGTTACCGCGTTCAACGCATAGCCGTATGCAACGTGAAGCGGCAAAAGGAAAACAGAGCGGACGCACAATGGAAATTCAGCGTCTCATTGCGCGTTCGTTACGTGCGATGGTGGATTTAGAGGCATTGGGTGAACGTTCCATTACTCTGGATTGTGATGTGATCCAAGCGGATGGTGGAACCCGTACAGCGTCGATTACTGGAGCATGTGTGGCATTATGTGATGCGATTCATACGCTCATTGAAAATGGTACGTTGAAAACCAATCCGATTAAAGGATTAGTTGCGGCGATTTCAGTGGGAATCGTCGATGGGGAAGCCGTCTGTGACTTAGAATATGTTGAAGATTCGGCTGCAGAAACGGATATGAATGTCGTGATGATGGAAGATGGCAGAATGATTGAAGTACAAGGAACTGCAGAAGGTGAACCATTCAGTCATGATGAACTCCTTACGTTATTATCTCTAGCAAAACAAGGTTGTGAAGTGATTTTTAATGCGCAACGTCAGGCATTAGCAAAATAAGGAGTACATGAATGGAAGCCTATAAATTTGACTTTATCCAGTTTGCGTTAAGTCGCCAAGTCTTAAAATTTGGGGAGTTTACTCTCAAATCAGGTCGTATTAGCCCGTATTTTTTTAATGCAGGGTTATTTAACACTGGCGCTGATCTGGCTCGTTTAGGGGAGTTTTATGCAAAAGCGATTCAGGCGAGTCATGTCGATTATGATGTCATTTTTGGACCCGCATATAAAGGAATCCCGATTGCAACGACGGTGTCTGTTGCGCTATTTAATCATTTTCATCTTGATAAGCCCGTATGTTTTAATCGCAAAGAAGCGAAAGACCATGGCGAAGGTGGTCAGTTAATTGGGGCAGGATTAAAAGGCAATATTCTATTGGTCGATGATGTGATTACTGCTGGAACAGCGATTCGTGAGTCGATGGAATTAATTGCTGCAAATCAAGCAAAGTTAAGTGCGGTGATGATTGCATTAAATCGCAAAGAAAAGGGTAAAGGGGATTTATCGGCGATTCAAGAAGTTGAACGAGATTACCAATGTCATGTTCTGGCGATTATTGATTTCGATGATTTGATGACCTTTATTGAGCAAGAACCATCATATCAGCAGTATTTGCCAGCAATGCGAGCGTATCGAGAACAGTATGGCGTGAAATAAAGGAAAAGTGCGGGTGACGTTAAGGAAATATTAAGCTTTGTTCGATAACGTAAAAAAGTCAACCGTATTTTGATGGTGTTGGGGAGAGAGAATGAGTTTTATTGGTAAATTTTTAGGATTGATTATTGGCTGGAAGTTAGGTGGCTTTTTTGGTGCAATTTGTGGGGTGATTCTCGGGCATCTTGGAGACAAAAAGTTGTATGAGCTCGGTACAGTGAATTCAAGCTTTTTTAAAAGCAAGATCACTCGCCAATCTTTGTTTATGCAGACCACTTTTGCAGTATTAGGGCATTTAAGCAAAGCGAAAGGTCGAGTGACAGAGGATGACATTCAGCTCGCAAATCATCTTATGCAACAGATGCAATTGGATGAAGTGAATCGTCGTTTAGCACAAGATGCCTTTACACGTGGTAAAGCCGCAGATTTTCCACTTCGTCAGGTGATTCGTGAGTTTCGATTAGGCTGTGGTCAACGTGCAGATTTGTTAAGAATGTTCTTACATGTGCAAGTGCAAGCGGCATTTGCGGATGCACAGTTAGAACCTCGAGAAAAAGAGGTGCTGTATGTCGTGGCAGAAGAGCTAGGCTTATCCCGTTTCCAATTCGAACAAATGTTAGCAATGGAGTTTGCCGCACGTCAATTTACTCGTGGTGGATATCAACAAGGGTATCAAGATAATTACCATTATCAACAGCACAATCAGCAACATTATGGTGGGTATCAAACGCATTCTGGTCCAACGGTTGAGGATGCTTATCAAGTGCTTGGTGTATCAGCGAGTGATGACCAACAAACGGTTAAGCGCGCTTATCGCCGCTTGATGAATGAAAACCATCCTGACAAGTTAGTGGCAAAAGGGTTACCAAAAGAAATGTTAGAGATGGCAAAAGAAAAAACGCAACAAATTCAAGCCGCTTACGATTTAATTTGTAAAACGAAAGGTTGGAAGTAATGGGAATACGGGCTTCGGATCGCTTTCCGTTTACGCTTGCGGTTATCATTGTCTCTCTTGCAATCTGGTCAGGTATCGATCCTTTTTCAAGAGCAGTGTGGTATGCGGAAGTGTTGCCTGTCTGCCTCGTATTCTGTTTATTAGTGGTAACTTATCGTGTGTTTCAATTTAGCCATTTGGCTTATTTCTTAATGAGTCTATGGATGATGTTACATTTGATTGGCGCACATTATACTTTTGAGCATGTGCCATTTGATTGGGCAAACCAATACTTAGGGTGGTTAGGTGAGGAACGTAACCACTTTGACCGAATTGCACATTATATCATTGGTTTTTATAGTTTTCCGATGGCTGAGTGGTTATTACGACGTCATTTATGTGGTCCTATCTTGGCAGGATGCTTCGCTTTATTTTTTATTATGAGTTTAGCTGCCAGCTATGAATTGATTGAATGGCAATATGCTGTGATTGCGGGTGGGGAAGCAGGAAATGCATTTTTAGGATCTCAAGGTGATCCTTGGGATGCGCAAAAAGACATACTTGCGGATACATTAGGTGCCCTTACTGCGTTATTCTTGTTTTATATTGTGAGAACAGATAAGCCATGCGCGTGATTTTAGCCCCTATGCAAGGTGTACTGGATCCATTTGTACGTGAGTTATTGACGGACGTAAATCACTATGACTTATGTATTTCAGAGTTCGTACGTGTTGTTGATCAATTATTACCAACCAAAGTTTTTTATCGTCTTTGTCCAGAACTGTATCAACAAGGCTTCACAGCTTCAGGTACTCCTGTTCGAGTGCAGGTATTAGGACAACATCCACAATGGTTAGCCGAGAATGCGGTACGAGCCGTGGAGTTAGGTTCGCATGGTATTGATCTCAATTGCGGCTGTCCTTCAAAAACAGTAAATGGTAGCCATGGCGGCGCATCGCTGTTAAAACAGCCTGAGTTGATCTATTCCGCGACAAAAGCATTGCGAGAGGCTGTGCCGCAATCATTACCCGTGAGTGTAAAAGTGCGTTTAGGTTGGGATGATGTCAACCAAGCCTTTGAAATTGCCGATGCAGTACAGCAAGGTGGTGCGACAGAAATCACGATTCATGGTCGAACTAAAGTGGATGGTTATCGTGCCGAACGGATTAATTGGGAAAAAATTAATGAAGTACGCCAAACATTGCATATTCCAGTTATTGCAAATGGGGAAATCTGGTCTTGGCAGGATGGACAAAATTGTCTCGCTGTTACAGGCTGTCAAGATTTGATGATTGGACGTGGTGCATTGAATGTGCCTAATTTGAGCTATGTTGTTAAACACAACCAAGCAAAAATGGCTTGGAGTCAAGTGCAACAGATATTACAGAAGTATGCACACACTGAAAATCAGTTTGATACGGGGTTTTATCATGTTGCACGCATTAAGCAATGGCTAGGTTATTTAAAAAAAGAATATCCTCAAGCAAATGCATTATTTGAATGCATTAAGACCTGCCATGATGGACAGGCTTTGAGAGCAAAAATAGATGGAGTAATAATACAATGAAATATGAGTGGCTTTTTTTCGATGCAGACGAAACCTTATTTTCTTTTGATGCGTTTGCAGGTTTACAAATGCTCTTTTCTGAATATGGCGTCGATTTTCAGCAAGCCGATTTTGATGAGTTCCAACGGGTGAATAAACCACTTTGGGTGCAATACCAGAATGGAGAAATTACGGCAGAGCAATTACAAGTAACACGTTTTTCCTATTGGGCAACACGTTTAAATAAACAACCTGTTGAGCTTAATGAACATTATTTACTGGTTATGGCGGATATTTGTAAGCCACTCGAACAAGTAGTTGAGACGCTTTCTGTGTTAAAAGAACATGCCCATCTTGGAATTATTACTAATGGATTTACGACATTACAACGTTTACGTTTAGAAAAAACAGGACTGGCAGATTGGTTCCAATTTGTCACAATTTCAGAGGAAGTGGGAATGGCAAAACCCGATCCACGTATTTTTGAGCATAGTTTGGATATCGCAAAAGTGAAAGATAGACGTCACGTGTTGATGGTGGGAGATAATTTAGACTCCGATATTCTAGGTGGGCATAATGCACAAATTGATACCTGTTGGCTGCATTATAATCGTGAGAATACAAGTCATATCATCCCAACCTACAGTATTGGGCGTTTTGATGAGTTATTGGATATTGTACAGCCGTAAAGTGCGGTTCGTTTTGTAGAAAAAAAGGGCAAATGGTAAATTTGCCCTTTTTGTTTATTAGAGATCTAACCCGAGTACTTTACGCCCATTGATACTGGCAATATTGACCATTGCGTCTAAATCTGGGAAGCGGCAACCTGCGGCAAGGAGGCTAAGCTCTTGCCACATATCTCCTTCACATAGCGGTACCATATAGTCACAAATATTATCTGTTCCAATCGCGACAGTAATCCCTTCAGGAATCATTTCATCTGCGGGAGTTAAGGCATTGTGGAAAGGCATTAGATCTTCTTTTCGGTTACTGTCGATCCAAGCCATTGGGCAAGCAATCATCATCATTTGTGCTTGGCGCATTTTTTCATATAGACGATAACGGTAATCTTTAGAATGAGCGCCAATGGAGATACCATGAATAGCAACCACCCGTCCTTGCATACCATGTTCAATTGTTTTATCACAAAGTTGCTCTGTTTCTTTTTCTTTGGGTGAGTTAAATTGATCCACGTGGACATGACACATGATACCGCGAGACTTAGCCGTATCTAATAAAATATCCATGGCTTCTAGCCCACGACCGTAATCTAATTCATCTCGGTACGGTAAACCGCCGATCATATCCACCATTTCAGCACCAATATCAAACCATTTTCGTGCAGTTGGCTCTATGACGCCTTTTAATGTCTGGTTAGCAAATTTTAATGTAATATCATGTTTATACACTTCGCGGGCTTTATGTGCGGCAATAATGGCACGATCTTCACAAATGGGATCAATATCCACAAAAGTTCCAAAAGCAGTGACTCCTTGTGAAATCATTAATTCAATAGATTGGCAAAAACGCGCATAGTAATCATCCACACTGGAGTTGCGTTTTACTTCATCAACTAAATCCCATTTTTGTTGTAAGTTACTGCTGTGGTAGATGCCAATTTTTTCTGGTGTCATGGTAAAGGCACGGTCTGCATGCGCATGTGCATTGACCCATCCGCCCTTTTTAATGATTTCATCTCTAATGTATGTTTTAAAACTACGAACATGGTTTTTCATAATAACTCCGTGAAGGCGTGAAAATTAGGGATTGGTTAGGTGTCGTAGATATAAAAAAATCCCCAATAAATGAGGATTTCTTATTAATTAAAAATAGAAATGAAAGCAATACACGAACGTGATTGATATAAGTGGTCGCAATGTTATGAAAAATTCTCTGATTTTTAATTAATAACATTATGTCTATGTCCTAAAAAATTGCTCGCTAGTATAAAGTGTTAAACGTGAAAAATATAATCGGTTTTGACTATTGGTCTCGCATAAAACGAAACTTATTTTTCAATAAACGAGCGCTCTTGGTTAAATACCTCAAGGAATAGGCCCAATGGAGGCCGTTGAGACGATTCTTTTTGGTAATCACGATTAAATTTCTGATAATTTCCTTGCTTATCGATATGATACTGAGTGCCATCAGGCGTCACAATCACATTCCAACGATAATTAGAGACTAAAACCCAAGGAGAATCTTGCGTTAAGTTAAAGAGATCCCGCCCTTGCGAATAATCTGAAATAGGATTTTGTGCATTAAAAATATGCTTCATTACAGCAGGCAGTAGATCAACATGGCTCGTGAGTTTATGGATTGTTTGGATAGGTAATGTTTTCCAATGAATAATCATAGGCACTTGAATTTCATCGCGAGCAAAATAATGATGGCGTGCTTTGGGGGTTAAATTCGCGAATTGATAGCCATGTTCTGCCGTGATGACAACAAATGTGTTGTTTAAATCCATTGTCGCCAAGACCTCCTCCAAGAGTCGATCAATTTCAGCTAATTCTAACGCATAGTTTTCCATGGATAGATTTGGTCGAATATCTAAGCTTAAATAAGCGGCAAAAGGTTTGGAGTTGCTTTTGGCTGTGTGTAACCACGTGTTAAAGCGGGCTACTTCAGATTGGTTGTTAGTTTGTCGCGCAGTACGACTGAGCGTTGGGAAAAGCGCTTGGTGGAAAAGCGTTGAGTTAAATTGCGTACTCGAAAATAATCCAAGCGCATATTGCTCTTGTTTCAATTTTTCTACGAGCACGGAGCCTGTTTTATTGCTCAATAAACTGTCTACATAATTAGCACTTAAGCCATAAAATAAGCCCGTTAATCCTGTGTTATTAGTATTTCCACTACTATAGTGATTCATAAATTGGGTAGATTGTTTAGCAAACTGGGCTAAATGAGGCATGTGTTGCTCAGTAATCGCATCATGGCGTAAACCTGAAACGGTGATGAGAACAAGATTAGGTGTTAAACCTTCAGAAAATTGTAACGCATGTTTTGGGTAATTCACTTTTAACGCGTCTAAACGTCCTTCTTGTTCAATGATCTGGTCATATTCTGCTTTATTTAAAAAACCCTGTTTTTCCAAAAACGAGCGTGCGGTCATTGGATAAGACAACGGAAAATTCGAACGTTGCATTGTAATCGGACGATAAATGAACGCATCTGACCACGCATAAATCAGATGTGTAGCGATGAAAGTGCATACAAAGAATACACCAACGGCTTTTAACCATTTTTGACGCTCTAAACTGCGTAATTTTTGCCATGCCCAACGAGAGAAAACCATTTGTACTAATAAAATGATTGGCATCGGGGCAAAGAAAATTTGCCAAGTGCGAGATAATTCGCCGTTTTCTGGATTGACTAGAAGGTTCCAGACGACAGTGGATAAGTGCAAATTAAATCGTGAGAACACCTCTGTATCAACTAGTAATAATGTGGCGCCAATCGTTGTTAAAATGACTGTAATACCACGAAAAGTGCGTTGATTTTTGATGATAAAACTGAGTGGAAAAATAATCAGTAAGTACAGCGCGAACACAACAAAACTAAAGTGTCCGAATAAACTGATGAAAAAATATAATTTGCCAAATAGCGTATCTGGCCAATCCATCACAAACGCGTAGCGTGTGCCAATGGCAATTGCCCATAAAATATTGAAAAAAGCAAACCAATGCCCCCACGAAATTTTACGTGATGTTTCTTCTCGGTATTGTTTGCTTGTTTTAATCCACATTCTGTTTACGATTTTTTGTCGTTAATTGAATTGAGTAGTGCATCCGAAAAGGCGTTTGCTAAAGCGGTGCGTTGTGCAGTCCCAACACTACTCATTAACAAATTGGTCACCATATTGCCAAGTACAACGAGTGATAAGTCCACAGGTGCATGATGTTTTTCTAAAACGGCGATCATATCATTTAAAATCGCATCTACTTGTTTATCTTGATATTTTGAGTTTTTTGCCATGCTTTCAGAACATTTAAAAATGAAGTTTGTGCTATATCATAACCGATTATTTTCTATATCCCAGCATTTTTTCGTATTTATAGTTAAAAAAGTGCGGTTATAATATGGCGATTTTTATCATGTAAATAATGGATTCACTATGAGTATAAATGTGAACGAAATTGTTCTTCACCAAGTGATTAAAACAGGTGAGGGCGATGCCTTGAAATTAAACACGTTGTTACGTGATCAAGTCCTTGCGATTACGCCAGAAGTGGAACAAATGATGTTGCAATTGCATCAAGCATACCAGAGTAAAAGCAAAGCATATGGAGTATTCCAAGAGGCATCGTTATTCGCACAAGACTTAAATCGCTTGTTGGAAAATGAGTGTACTTTTCTTGAGTTTACTCAAAAATCCACCGCACTTTTAGCAACCGAGTTAAGTAAGTATTCCTTTGCGGATAACGGAACTTTAGTGTTGTGCAAATATAACTTTTTAGCGACAGATTATTTGTTTATTGCCTTATTAGATAGTCGTGCCAGTATGCTGGTGGATGAAAACTTAGAGATTCATCGTACTGAATATTTAGAGATTAGCCAATTTGATATTGCTGCGCGAATTAATCTTACGGAATTGACGCTAGATGCAACATCAAATCGTTATTTGACTTTTGTGAAAGGGCGTGTAGGACGTAAAGTTGGGGATTTCTTCATGGATTTTTTAGGTGCAGAAGAAGGATTAAACCCACGCGTTCAGAACCAATGCTTATTACAGGCAGTGAGTGATTATTGTGAGCAAGGCGAATTAAATGCTGAACAAGTTCAGACAGTCAAAAAACAAGTGTTTGATTATTGCAAAGGGCAGATTCATTCTGGGGAAGATATTGAATTAATGGAACTTTCTGCCACTATGCCGACTCTAAATGAGCGAGCATTTGCTGACTTTACTGCAGAACAAGATTATGGATTAGAAAGTCATATTCCACCAGTTCGTTCTGCGTTAAGAGCATTGACAACGTTTTCAGGTGCTGGAAAAGGCGTAACGATTAGCTTTGATGCGGCACTGATTAATCAGCGTATTTTTTGGGATGAAACGACAGACACTTTAACTATTAAAGGCTTGCCACCTAATTTACGTGATCAATTACAACGACAATTGAAGGAGTAGAATTGATTTGGCAATCGAATAAAGTTTCGGTATTATCATTTCATCATTTGCAGGGTATAAAAAGGTAAAAACTATGCAATTTAAATCAGTTATCAGTGTTATCGTACTTGCACTCAGTGTTACCGCGTGCTCAAGTATCGATAAAATCGTTTATCGTATTGATGTGCCACAAGGCAATTATTTAGAAGCGGCCACGGTAAAACAATTACAAGTTGGCATGACCGCACAGCAAGTTCAATATTTGTTGGGAACCCCAGTATTAATTGAGCCTTTTAATAGTGGTAAGTGGTACTACGTCTTTTTACAACAGAAAGCTTATCAAACACCAGAACAATATACGTTAGTGGTGAATTTTGATCAGCGTGGTATGGTGACCAGCTTTGATTTGGATAAACCTTTACCCGATGAGAGTAAACCTGATGTAAATAATGCCATTATTCAGGCAGAAAATATGGCACCAAAATACTGGTGGCAGTTCTGGAAGTAATCACACATATGTAGCACGTTATCAGAATAACGTGCTTTTTCTTGATGAGCCAACATTGAGGATAGTCTATGCCTAAGATTTTATTAGTTGATGATGATGTTGAATTAATTGAATTGCTTGCTGAGTTATTAACGTTAGAAGGCTTTGAGATTGATATGGCAAATAACGGTTTAGAGGCGTTAAAAAAATTAGATCTCAGTTATGATTTGGTCTTATTAGATATCATGATGCCTGTTTTAAATGGCGTTGAAACATTGAAAAAAATTCGTCAGGAATTCAGTGTGCCTGTTATTATGCTCACGGCTCGTGGTGATGATATTGATCGTATTCTTGGTTTAGAACTTGGTGCAGATGACTATATTCCAAAACCATTTAATGATCGAGAGCTTGTTGCGAGAATTAAGGCGATTTTACGTCGAACTCAGCAACCATCTGCTTTAGCGATTGAGCCCAAAGATAGTCGAAATGAGTTCGTTTTCTGTGGCATTACGCTTTATCCAGGACGTCAACAAGCATTTTGTAATGATCAAGACTTAGAGTTAACGGGCACTGAATTTGCGTTATTACAAAAACTTGTTTTAAATCCAGGACAAATTCTTTCAAGAGAGTCGTTAAGTATTGAAATTTTAGGTAAGCAACTGACACCATTTGATCGTGCGATTGATATGCACATGTCAAATTTACGTAAGAAACTTCCACCACGTAAAGACGGGTCACCTTGGTTTAAAACACTAAGAGGACGCGGTTATTTATTGGTATCAGAAAAGTAAGATAACAAGGCATAGTTTTTTGCCTTAATTTGAGGGTTGTATGCCGTTTGCTAACGAAAGTTTTTTTAATACGATTTCATTCCGTATTTTTGCATTTTTCTGGCTAACATTTTCGTTGTTATCAATTCTTATTTTTTCTATTCCTTATTTTGACTCAAGAATTTATTCAGAATTAAGTGATAAAGAGCTTTCTTCCTATCAACAAGAAATCATTACCTCAATTCGTCATAATCAAATTGCTCGTATTTTAGCGGGTGTTCCCCTATCACATGCAGATCGTTTTGATGCAATTCGTCCTATTTTAGTCGATGAAACAGATGATCATAATATTTTAGGGGCAACTGCCGCTGAATCTGTATTGTTGTCACAATTTATGTATTCCTCATCGAATCCCGCTAAACCACTGAAAAAAGTCTTTGGTGATGTGCGTATTGTGGGGCCTTTTTCCATTCATCTCGGTGGTGAAGAAAACAAATCTTATACGCTTTATTTTATTGATCGTGTTAATGCTCAAAAAGAAATAATGAGCTTTGTGTTTGCGAATCCAGTGGTACTTGTTGCCTTATTGATTTTGGTTTCTACGCCTTTGCTTTGGTGGTTGGCTCGCAGTATTGGTAAACCCATCAAGAATTTACAAATGTCGGCTAAAGCCGTCGCTTTGGGGGATTTTAAAGTAAATAAAGACTTAGAAACTAAAGGTTCATTGGAGTTGCGACAAGTTGGGCAAAGTTTCAATCAGATGACCGAATCGTTAGAAGAATTATTGTCTAGTCAACAAGTATTGCTTTCTTCCATTTCGCATGAATTGCGTACCCCGCTTACTCGTTTACAGCTTGCATTAGCATTATTACGTCGTCGCTTTGGTGAAGAAAATACAGAAATCCAGCGTATTGAAATTGAAGCAAAACGTTTAGATAACATGATCAATGATTTGTTGCTTTTATCTCGGCAGCAACTCAATAGCCATGTCGTGCGAGAAATTTTTCCAATTAATGAGCTGTGGGATGAAGTGTTAGAAGATGCGATGTTTGAGGCAGAGCAACGTAAGCTGGATTTTGTCGTTAGGTTAAATGTTGTTCAGCCGAGTAAATATTATATCAATGGTAATAAAAGCTTATTAGTCAGTGCAGTGGAAAATGTCATTCGGAATGCACTCAAATATACGCAAAGTGAGATTAAAGTATCAATTTTCTTGAAAAAACAAGAGGTTATGATTGTAATTGATGATAATGGAAAAGGGCTAGATGCCTCTGAATATGACAAAATTTTTCAACCATTCTATCGTGTAGATGAAACGCGAACGAGAGAAACGGGTGGGACGGGACTTGGTTTAGCGATTGTGGCAAATGTTGTAAAAGAACATCACGGTGCTGTTTGGGCAAGTGCGAGCCATTTGGGTGGCTTATGTATTAATTTACGTATTCCTCTTTGGATTAATAATTAGTCAAAAAAGATGTAATAAAAAATGCCACAAGCGATTGTGGCGTTTTGTTTTGTTAAGATACGAACTGTGCTTTAACCGTCAGTGCTTGAATCTTGCGTAAAATAAGATTGAGTACGACACCATAAGCGGGCACAAATAATAAGATCCCTACGGCGAGCTTAAATAAATAATCAACGAAACCGAGTTCCATCCAATGTTCCGCCATGAATGGATCGCTACTGGCGTAGAATGCAATCGCGAAAAACAAGAAGGTATCTGCCATTGAGCCAAATACCATTGAGCTTGTTGGAGCAACCCACCAGGTTTTTAATTGACGTAAACGATTGAATACTAAAACATCTAATAATTGACCGAAGACGTAAGCAAAGAAACTCGCAATCGCAATACGGAAGACAAATAAATTAAATGTGGTTAAAGCGGCTAAGCCTTGATACTGCGTATCTGAAAATAATGTTGAAATCACATAACTGATAAACAACGCTGGAATCATGACAACAAAGATAATCCATCTTGCTTCTTTTGCACCAAAAATCCGCACCGTTAAGTCAGTGGCTAAAAAGATAAAAGGAAAAGTCAGGGTTCCCCAAGTGCTATGAAAGCTGAAATCGGTTCTGGCACCCAGTTGAGTCAGAGGAAGTGTGATTTCAAAGGGAAGTTGGACTAAGTAGTTACTCGCCGCAATAATAAAAATATGAAAGAAACTCAATATCATGAGTGCACGACGAGTTTGTTGATCTGTAAAGATCGAAAATGTATGTTTCATGTTGTACCTTTTTGATTGTGAATTGGGGTGAGGGAACCCAAATGTGAATACTAACTTCTCTTTCGCAATATGCGAGGGGCAGATCATACGGATTTTCGTTCAGAATGCAAGCAGCTTTGTTGATTAAACATTTGCAGGGCAAGGGAATCTCGCTACAATAAGTTAAATGTTAATAAGTTAGGACAATTATGTTTATTCTTTATACTCTAATAGCACTTGCTGCGGGCGTTGCTCTGGCTTCTCAAGCGGCGATTAATTCACAATTGGCGAAAGCAATGGGAGATGAACCATTAATTGCAACATTCATCTCATTTGGGACAGGGGCGTTGCTTTTACTAGTGATTACAGCTATTAAAACAGATTTAGTGACTCATCTTTCTACTGTGACACAACATTCGTGGTGGAAGTTTATTGGTGGAACACTAGGCGTAATAGTGGTGTTTACGACGATTTTGTTATCGCCCAAAATGGGGATTACGAATATGCTGTTTTTTATTATCGTCGGACAATTGATTACCGCAATGATTATCGACCACTATGGATTAATTCATATGCCAGTGCGAGAAGTGAATGTGTTCAAACTGATTGGACTGGGGATTGTCGGGGTAGGACTTGTGACTTTCTTTTTTGGTGATAAGCTAATGAAGCTGTTCAATTGATATAAGATGAAACGTGCGGTCGATTTTCAGCAAATTTTGGTTATACTAAGTACCTCATGTTGAGGTGGAGACGGAGTTAATTATGCAAAAAGTAACATTAAAAATTGAAGGTATGCATTGTGGCGGTTGTACTAAAAGTGTCACTCGTCTTTTACAAGAATTTGAAGGAGTTGCCCTTGCAGAAGTCAGTTTAGATACCGCGAGTGCAGAGGTGACTTTTGATCAAAGTAAAGTGAGTATTGGAGAGCTGATTGACGCCATTGAAAATGCAGGATTTGATGCACAACAAGCGTAGGCGTGCATGACAAGAATAGACTGATTGCTCAGTCTATTTTTTTATGAAAATAAATCAGGCGTGGATAGGATAGTAAATGCAACAGAAAATCACGATTCAAGTTGAAGGCATGACGTGTCAGGCTTGTGCAAGCCGGATAGAGAAAGTATTAAATAAAAAACCATTTGTACAACAAGCGGTAGTAAATTTTGCAAGTGAGCAGGCACAAGTCACCTTTGATGACGCGGAAAAATCGATAGATGATATTTTACAAATTATTCAGAATACGGGTTTTTCGGGAAAAATTAAGCAAGACAAGCAATTTACGCTAAATGAAAAAATGGCACCACCTTGGCGTTTATGGATCTTATTATTGATTAATATTCCATTCGTGATCGGTATGTTTGGGATGATGTTAGGTTACCATCATTGGATGTTGCCAGCGCCATGGCAAGCAGCCTTAGCGACAATTGTTCAATTTTGGTTAGCTGTGCCATTCTATAAAAGTGCATGGGGCAGTATTAAAGGTGGGCTAGCCAATATGGATGTATTAGTCAGTTTAGGTACACTAAGCATCTATTTTTATTCTCTTTTTATGTTGTTCTACTATGCTGACTTGTCAACAGATGTCATGCCACCCGTGTATTTTGAAGCTGGTGTGATGGTGTTAGGTTTTGTAAGCTTAGGCAAATATTTAGAAGAACGGACAAAAAAACACAGTTTAAATAGTTTAGGATTACTCCTGAAATTGACCCCAAAACAAGTGAATGTGTTACGAGACCAGCAGTGGCAAAGGATTCCGTTAGATCAGGTACAAGTCGGTGAAATATTACGTGTTAATCAGGGAGAACGGATTGCAGCAGATGGGATCGTGGAAAATGGAAGTGGCTGGGCAGATGAAAGTCATTTAACAGGAGAAGCAAAACCAGAAATTAAACAAGCTGGAAGCAAAGTATTGGCTGGCGCTGTGCTGAGTGAAGGGGCATTAGTGTATCGGGCGGAACAACTAGGGAGTCATACTTTGTTAGGTGACATGATGAATGCCTTATCAGAAGCACAAGGCAGTAAGGCTCCAATTGCGCGCTTTGCTGATAAAGTTGCCGCGGTATTTGTCCCTACTGTGATTGCTCTTGCTTTCATCACGTTCGTGTTAACGTATTGGATAAAGCAAGAGGCGGTGACGGCTTTGATTCATGCAGTGGCAGTGTTAGTTATCGCTTGTCCTTGTGCATTAGGGCTCGCTACGCCCGCTGCGATTATGGTGGGAATGGGAAATGCAGTGACACGGGGAATCTGGTTTAAAGATGCTGCTGCAATGGAAGAAAGTGCTCGAGTTAATGCTGTGGTGTTGGATAAAACAGGAACCTTAACGGAAGGAAAACCACAGGTTGTTGCCTATTGGTTAGCACAACATTGTGAGTATTCAGAAAATGAACTATTACAACTTGCTGCTTCAGTTGAACAGAATGCGACTCATCCTTTGGCGAAAGCGATTGTGAAGCAAGCAACAGAACGACAACTTTCCTTCTTGCAAGCGACACATATTCAGACCGCACTGGGAGCAGGCATTCAAGCAGAAGTCGACAATATCGGTACGGTTAAAGTGGGGAAGGCAGAATATTGTGCGCTTTCGCTCCCTGCAATGCGTGACAAAATTTGGCAGATCGCAAGTGTTGTCGCTGTTTCTGTCAATGATCGTCCTATTGGTGCCTTTGCCATTGCAGATCAATTGAAAACTGACTCAGTGATAGCAATTGAACGTTTGAAAAAACAACATATTGATGTTTATATTATGAGTGGTGATCAACAAAGTGCGGTCGACTATATTGCACAACAGCTTGGTATTCAAGAGGCGTATGGCAATTTATCGCCACGTGATAAAGCTGCGAAGATTCAGCAACTTCGTCAACAAGGAAAAGTCGTAGCGATGGTTGGGGATGGTATTAATGATGCGCCTGCGTTAGCCACTGCGAATGTGAGTTTTGCGATGAAAGATGGCGCAGATGTAGCAGAACATACTGCTTCTGCTACCTTAATGCAACATTCTGTTAATCAACTGGTTGACGCATTATGTGTTTCACAGGCGACATTAAAGAATATTAAACAGAATCTCTTTTTTGCTTTCATTTATAATATTCTCGGTATTCCACTTGCCGCCTTTGGTTTACTGAGTCCGATTATTGCAGGGGCTGCCATGGCAATGAGCTCTGTTTCTGTCTTGATGAATGCGCTGCGCTTAAAGTCATTAAAACTTGAACGCTAGCATATCCCCAAAAAGATAAACGCCGAGTATATTGCTAATATGCTCGGCTTTTGATGAGCGTAGCTTAGTCTGTTTTCTTTGCCACAAGGATGAGAAAGCGCAGATCATAAGGATTGTTCTCATCCGCTGAGCGCCACGCTTCATATTCGATGTGCCAGGTATCCCAATTGATTGCAGGGAAATAGGTATCGCCTTCTAACTCTGTTTGGATTTCCGTCAGATAGAGTTTATCCGCTTGAGGTAAATATTGTTTAAACAGTTCACCTCCCCCAATCAGCATCACCTCACTGGAATTTTTTACGTAATCTATCGCACTTTCAAGACTCTCTTTCCAAATCACACCAGGGTGTGTATAGGGCTGGCGTGACAGTACAATATTCGTTCTTTTTGGCAGTGGGCGCCCAATACTTTCGAAAGTTTTACGCCCCATGATGACAGGCTTACCCGTTGTGTTTTGTTTAAACCAAGCTAAGTCAGCAGGTAAGTGCCAAGGCATTTGGTTATCTTTGCCAATCACGGAATTTTTGGTCATGGCAACAATGAGGCTTAACGTCATAGATGCGTCCTAGAATGTTGGAATCAATAAGATTACTATAGCATAACTTTTATTTGAGAAAAGCACTTATCTCCTTGTTTTTAGAATGATAAAACGGGTGCTTTTTTTACCGATTAATGATAAGTTAGCCACCAATTTTGAACAAAAAACATAAGATAATAAACGGTATGAGAACAGAGAAAACTATTGTAGTGAAATTTGGTACCAGTACCTTAACTCAAGGTTCTGCCAAATTAAACTTACCTCATATGATGGAGATTGTGCGCCAATTAGCGCAGCTTCATCAAGCGGGGTTTCGTTTAGTGATTGTCACTTCAGGCGCGATTGCAGCAGGGCGTCATTATTTGAATCAACCACAATTGCCCCCTACGATTGCATCAAAACAATTATTAGCAGCGGTGGGACAAAGTCAGCTGATTCAAACTTGGGAAAGATTATTTGCGATTTATGATATTCATATTGGGCAGATTTTGTTAACCCGTGCAGATATAGAAGATCGTGAGCGTTTTTTGAATGCACGAGATACATTACATGCGTTACTTGATAACCACATTGTCCCCGTCATTAATGAAAATGATGCTGTTGCTACATCGGAAATTAAAGTGGGGGATAATGATAATTTATCTGCGTTAGTTGCGATTTTGGTTCAAGCAGAGCAACTTTATTTATTAACTGATCAACAAGGTTTATTTGATTGTGATCCACGTAAAAATCCAGACGCGACCTTGATCGCAGAGGTGGATAAAATTACTGATCAGATTCGTGCGATTGCAGGAGGAAGTGGTACAGCGTTGGGGACAGGTGGGATGTCTACAAAAATCATGGCAGCGGATGTAGCAACACGTTCTGGCATTGAAACCATTATTGCACCAGGAAATCGTGCTAATGTGATGATAGATTTAGCCTATGGTGAGGCGATTGGGACGAAATTTAACGCACAAGCAGATCGTTTGGAAAGCCGTAAGCAATGGCTTTATGCCGCACCTTCTGCAGGTATTGTCACTATTGATGAAGGAGCGGAAAGTGCGGTACTCATTCAGCATAAATCATTATTACCCGCGGGGATCATTCAAGTAGAAGGCCGTTTTTCTCGCGGTGAAGTGGTGCGTATTCGTACTGCAAAAGGCAAAGATATTGCTCTGGGCATGCCGCGCTACAATAGTGACGCGCTAATGTTACTGAAAGGAAAAAAATCCCAAGATATTGAACACGTATTGGGATATGAATATGGTCCAGTGGCGGTACATCGTGATGATATGATCGTATTGTGAGGCATGCAAAATGAGCAATAAGAATGGATTATTAGTCGGCATAATGATCTTGGGGGGAATACGCTGTACTCCACTTCAGCCTATTGAACCACTCATCGAGGCACATCAGCCTTTTGCTGTTACTGCAAGTGAAAAGCGCATTAATACGATGGTTTGTCACGATAAGGATGACTGGTATTTAGATGGATATCGTGTGGGTAAATCTTTTCGTACTTACCAACAAAAGCTGTTAAAGCAACGCACAGTTTATTGTGAGAAACAAACCAAACAGCCTATTTCAACGGGGTTGTTGAAAGCCTGGCAGAAAGGCTATCAGCAAGGAATAAAGTGAGGGCTGACAAAAAGAAAAGCGGTGAATCTCACCGCTTTTTTATTTAAAGAATAGCTAATAATTCGACTTCAAAGACTAATGTACTGAATGGGGGAATTGAAGCACCCGCACCACGTTCACCGTAAGCAAGGTTGTGAGGAATAGTTAAACGCCATTTTGAACCCACAGGCATCATAGATAATGCCTCAATCCAGCCAGCAATAACGCCATTTACTGGAAATTCAGCTGGTTGACCACGTTTGACCGAGCTATCAAATACCGTGCCATCGATTAGTGTGCCAGTGTAATGTACACGAACCTTGTCTTCACGAGCAGGAACCTTGCCGTTGCCTTCGACTAGCACTTCATATTGCAAACCCGATTCGGTGGTGTTTACGCCTGCTTTTTGTGCATTTTCGGCTAAGAATTGTTGACCTGCAATTTCAATTTCTTTGAATTGTGCCTGTTGTGCTTCAACAGCTTGTTGTTGTAACGCGTGTAACGCTTGGCTGACTTCATTTAATTCAAGCGCAGGTGGTTGTTGATTAAGAACATCAAAGATCCCTTTGGCTACGGCTTCTGCGCTGACATCAATCTGACTTTCTAATAATTGTTGACCGATTTGTAAACCGATACCATAGCTACCTTTTGCAGACAGACTTTCTAATGATACGTTATCGAAAAATTGTTGGCTCATTGTTTTTCCTATGTAGTTAAAAGTGGTTAAATATTACTTTTGGTGTGCAAGAATTTCACCCATACGAACAGGGCTGTCTACTTGTAAATGATCGGCAAGTTGTACCCGATCTTTTGCAAATAAATTGATTACCGTTGAACCTAATTGGAAGGCACCCATTTCTTGACCTTTCATCAATTTGATCGCTTTTTCACTTTCATAAGTCCAAGTAGTGACTTGATTTGGGCGCGGGGGATTAATGACACCCGCCCAGACTGTACTCATGCTCGCTGTAATTGTTGCACCAACGAGAATTTGGATCATCTTGCCAAATTCCGTATCAAAGGCACAAATCAGGCGTTCATTACGCGCAAAAAGATTCGGTACGTGTTCGGCTAAGAAAGGATTGACTGAAAATAAATCACCAGGCACGTAAATCATTTGGCGCAATGTTGCATCGCATGGCATATGAACACGGTGGTAATCACGTGGTGAAAGATAAATTGTCGCAAATTCACCATCTTGAAATTGTTCTACTAGCTCTTGGTTACCCGCAAGTAAGTCATGCAAACTGAAATGATGACCTTTCGCTTGCAGTAAGAGATCGTTGTCAATATGACCTATTTGGCTAATTCGACCATCTGCGGGTAAACAAAGTGCGGTTGGATTTTGGTTAATTGGTCGAGCATTTTCTGCTAATGGACGAATAAAAAATTCGTTGAAGCTAGCGTAGTCACTAAATGCAGGTCGAGCGGCCTCACTCATATTGACTTGATATTTTTTGGCAAATAATTTAATCACAAGATGTGTGACTGCGCCCCATTGTTGTTTAGCAAACCAACCTGCCAGTTGGGTTAAGTAAAGCTGTGGCATCACATATTGGAATGCAATTTTGATACGTTGCCAATAACTAAGTTGTGGTTTTTTTAATACATTCATACCGATAAATCATCTTTAAAGTGAAAATAATAGGCGTTAAAAGCCAAATGCTCGGCGATTATAACAAGTTATTCCATTTATGTAAGTATTTGTGTGTATTTATAGCAACATGTCGAAAACAGAAAAGAAGCGGATTTATCCATCTATTGATTGAAATGCGTATACTGATTTCTTGTCCGCCACAAGAAAGAGTGAGGTGCAGGTCGTGAAAAATAAACAACCGCACAAATGGTGCGGTTGTGTGATTTAATTAGATTTGAAACATGCCACAAAGTGATGGTTTTGTCCCTTCAAAATGGGTTTATCTGCAATGCAGTGTTGATCGGCAAGTGGACAACGTGTTCTAAACACACAGCCAGAAGGCGGATTGATTGGTGAAGGGAGATCCCCTTCAAGCAATTGGATCTGTTTGTTTCGCTCTAATCTTGGATCAGGAATCGGTACGGCAGACATTAACGCTTTGGTATAAGGATGTTTCGTATCATGATAGACCTGATCGTAATCGCCTAATTCAACCGCATTGCCTAAATACATCACCAACACACGATCGGAAATATGTTTAACCACAGCAAGATCGTGGGCAATGAAAATCAATGATAAGCCCATTTCACGTTGTAATGATTTTAGCAAGTTCACGACTTGGGCTTGAATCGACACGTCTAACGCAGAAACAGGTTCATCACAAATAATCAATTTCGGTTCAACGATTAAGGCACGAGCAATACCGATACGTTGACATTGACCACCAGAAAATTCGTGCGGATAACGGTTGATTAAGTTCGGCAATAAGCCCACTTTCATCATCATCGCACGCACTTTTTCTTTCACTTCTTCATTGGTTAAGTGCGGTTGATAAATTTTCAGTGGCTCAGCAATAATACTACCAATGGTCATACGTGGGTTCAGTGACGCAAGGGGATCTTGGAAGATCATTTGAATATCACTGCGCACATTTTTCCATGCTTTTGCATTTTGCTTCGTTAAGTCTTTGCCCAACCATAAAATGTTGCCACCAGAACTACTTACTAAACCAGTAATCGCACGTGCAAGCGTCGATTTACCGCAACCAGACTCACCCACCACACCTAAGGTTTCGCCTTCATACAAATCAAAAGAAACGTGGTTTACGGCTTTTAAGGTTTGGTGTTTGCTAAACAGCAACGATTTTGTATCTTTAATTTTAAAATGGACGCTTAAATCTCTGACTTGGAGAATCACTTTTTTTTCTGCGTTCATGATGCGTTACCTCTTATTAATTGCTCCGCAGGGACAAAACAAGCGCGTAAACGTTGATCCGCTAATAAATCTAAACTTGGCGCTTTTAAGCAGCGTTCAGTGGCGTGAACACAACGTGGTTGGAATGGACAGCCACTTGGTAAATGTAACAAGTTTGGTGGGTTACCAGGAATAGTGATCAACTCTTCTTCTTGTCCGTCAACACGTGGTACCGCACCAATTAAACCCATTGAATATGGGTGGCTTGGCGTATAGAAAATTTGCTCTGCTGTGCCATATTCCATTGTGCGACCCGCGTACATCACTAACACGTTATCGCAAATTCCAGCCACGACACCAAGGTCGTGGGTAATCATAATAATCGCAGTATTAAACTCGCGCTTTAGTTCATTCAATAAGGTCATAATTTGCGCTTGTACGGTTACGTCTAACGCAGTGGTTGGTTCGTCCGCAATTAATAATTTCGGGCGACAAAGCAATGCCATTGCAATCATTACACGTTGGCGCATACCGCCTGAAAATTCGTGCGGGTACATATTCATACGTTTGCGTGATTCTGGCATTTTCACTGCATCAAGCATACGTACAGATTCTTCAAATGCGGTTTTACGATCCATTCCTTTATGCAAAATCAGTACTTCCATTAACTGTTCACCAATTTTCATATAAGGGTTGAGTGAGGTCATGGGATCTTGGAAGATCATTGCAATTTGTTCTGCACGCAAGCGGTTAAGTTGTGCTTCAGGCAAATTCAAGATTTCTTGACCATTGAATTTTGCAGATCCTGCAATGCGACCGTTATCTGCCAGTAAGCCCATTAAGGCAAATGCAGTTTGTGATTTGCCTGAGCCTGATTCACCCACGATCCCTAAGGTTTCACCAGCTTTTAATGAAAATGTTAAATTATTGACCGCAGTTACATCACCGTCAGGGGTTTTAAACGTAACACGTAAGTCTTGCACATCGAGTAGTAAGTCATTTGTTGTCATTTTTCTCTCCAAGAACGTGTATTAGCGATCTTTCGGGTCTAGCGCATCACGCAGGCCATCACCGATAAAGTTAAAACAAAATAGCGTAATTACTAAGAATAGGGCTGGGAAAACCAACAACCAAGGCGCAGCTTCCATGGATTTTGCACCGTCATTTAATAATCCACCCCAGCTACTTAGCGGCTCTTGTGTCCCTAATCCTAAGAAACTTAAGAAAGATTCAAATAAGATCATGCCTGGTACAAGTAATGAAGCATAAACCACCACAACACCAAGCACATTCGGCACGATATGACGCCATACAATTTGGCGTGACGACACACCACATACGATAGCCGCTTCAATAAATTCTTTTTGTTTTAAGCTTAATGTTTGACCGCGCACAATCCTTGCCATATCAAGCCAAGACACCATCCCAATCGCTACAAAAATGAGGAAAATATTGCGACCGAAGAACGTCACTAACAAAATGACAAAAAACATGAAAGGGAAAGAATTCAGAATTTCAAGGAAACGCATCATAAACGTATCGATTTTTCCCCCTAAATAACCTGAAGTTGCACCGTATAAAGTACCAACTAATACAGCAATGAGGGCCCCCGCAATACCGACTAATAATGAAATACGTCCGCCAATTGCTACGCGAACTAATAAATCACGTCCCGAAGCATCTGTACCAAAGTAGTGCATACTTTCCCATTCTGGTGGCATCGAAATCGCCGTGAAATCTAATTCGTCATAAGGATAAGGTATTAACATTGGCGCAAAGATCACGAAAAGGCTAATACAAAATAAAACAAATAAACTGGTTAAGGCAGCTTTATTATGAAAAAAACGACGGCGGGCATCTTGCCATAAACTGCGACCTTCCACGGTATCCAGTTTTTCTGCCACGTTTTCGAGTAGTACGGAATCTTTTTGATTTTTTAACATACTTGTCTTCCTGTCATCACAGCAAAATTAATAACGGATTTTTGGATCAATAATGGCGTATAAAATGTCTACGATGGCATTAAATGCAATCGTTAACGCACCGACTAAAATTGTTAAACTTAACACTAAGGAGTAGTCACGATTTAATGCTCCGTTAACGAAAAGTTGACCAATACCAGGAATACCAAAAATACTTTCAATCACCATTGAACCTGTGATAATCCCCACGAATGCAGGACCCATATAAGAAATAACAGGCAATAATGCGGGACGTAATGCGTGTTTCAATAAAATACGGCGCATTGGTAAGCCCTTGGCTTTTGCAGTACGAATAAAGTTGGAATGAAGTACTTCAATCATTGAGCCACGAGTAATACGGGCAATACTTGCGATGTAAGATAAGCAAAGTGCAATCATTGGCATGAGCATAAACTTAAATGCGCCCCCTTCCCAGCCACCTGAGGGCAACCACTGTAATGAAATAGAAAAAATCAGAACAAGTAGCGGAGCAACAACGAAACTTGGAATGACCACCCCCGTCATTGCAAATGTCATAATCAGATAATCAATCCATTTATTTTGTTTTAAAGCTGCAATCGTTCCTGCGGTGACGCCGAGCGTGAGCGCAATCAAAAAAGCGGAAAAGCCTAATTTAAAGGAAACGGGGAAAGCGGCAGACACGAGCTGATTAACAGTATAATCTTTATATTTAAAAGAAGGCCCAAAATCACCATGCGAAAGGTCTTTCAAATAAATAAAATATTGCTTATAGAGCGGTTCATTTAAGTGATATTTGGCTTCAATATTAGCGATGACTTCTGGCGGGTAATTTTTTTCACTAGTAAATGGGCTGCCTGGTGCCAAACGCATCATGAAAAAAGAAATAGTAATTAATATAAACAGTGTTGGAATTGCCTGTAAAAGACGACGAAGAATTAATTTAAACATACAAGATAATCCAATCCAAACATCGCAATGTGCGAAAAAGAAGAAAAGTGCGGTCGGGTTTAAAGCAAGATTGACCGCACTAAATTAAAAATAATAAAAATTAATGTTTAACTAGGTAAACATCTTTCAAGTAGAAGTTTTTACCAGGATGGTTGATTGGGAAACCTTTTACATAAGGTTTAACCATACGTGGATCAACATAGTAATACATTGGGATCAACGCTGCATCATTGGCTAATTGTGCTTCCAACTTCGCATAAATTTCAGCACGTTGTTCATCAGTCTCTGCTAAATAAGTGTCTGACAGTAACTTATCAAATTCGGCACTATTATAGAATGCAGTGTTGTTACTACTGGTTGATAAGAAGTAGTTCAAGAACGTACTTGCTTCGTTATAGTCAGCACACCAACCCGCGCGTGTCACTTGGTAGTTACCTTGGTGACGCGTATCTAAGTAAGTTTTCCATTCTTGGTTTTCTAACGACACTTTCACCGCACCACCTAAGTTTTTCTGCCATAAAGAGCTTGCAGCAAGTGCAATTTTCTTATGGTTTTCAGAGGTGTTGTATAACAACGTGAAATTCAATGGATTGCTCTTATCGAAACCAGCTTCTTTTAACAATTCAATCGCTTTTTTGTTACGATCCGCTTGAGATAATTCTGCCCAGTCTGGTTTGGCAATTTTCTCACCACCATTAATATATGGAGGCGTAAAACTATAAGCAGGAACTTGACCTTGAGCCGTCACTTTTTCAGTGATGATATTGCGATCCATTGCCATAGCAAGCGCTTTTCTTACACGTACATCGTCAAATGGTGCTTTCTTGTGATTGATTTCATATAAATAAGTACATAATGAAGACGGCGTATACACTTCATTCGGATATTCTTTTTTCAGTTTAGTGAATAATTCCACTGGCAACGCATGGTTCGTGATATCGAGATCACCTGCACGGTAGCGTGCTACGTCAGTATTTTCTGATTCGATTGGATAGAGTGTGACATTCGTTAAGACCGTTTTAGCATGATCCCAGTAATGTGGGTTCGGAACTAATTCTAATTTTTCGTTGATCGTCCAGCTGGCAACTTTAAATGCGCCGTTACCCACGATGTTTTTCACATCAGTCCATTTATCACCAAATTGCTCAACTAATTTTTTATTTACTGGCGCTAATACATAGTGTTCGCTGAGTTTATCTGCATAAGGGACACTTGCTGATAAGGTTAATTCTAATGTGTGATCATCCAATGCTTTCACACCTAGCTCTGTCACAGGTTTTTTACCTGCAACTACGTCTTCAGCGTTGAGTAATTTCAGGTAGTTTAAATAGCTTGAATAAGGTGATGCGGTTTTCGGATCAGCTAAACGTTGGAAAGAAAAGACAAAGTCTTCAGCGGTAACGGGGTCGCCATTTGACCATTTTGCATCGGGACGAAGATAGAACGTCCATTTTTTAAAGTCAGGACTGTGTTCCCATTTGATCGCAGCACCAGGAATGATGTGACCTTCTGCATCTGAAATCACAAGGGTTTCAAATAATTGACGAGAGGCAAAACCCTCTGGGGTTCCTTCGATTTTATGAGGATCTAATGATGCTGGATTTGAACCAATATTCCAACGTAGTTCTTGTTTTGCTGCGAGCTCTGTACCCGCAGGGACAGTCGCGGCAAGAGTAGCGTGTGCTGCAAAGAGACCCAATGCGCTTGTTAACGCAATGTTAAGAAATGTTTTTTTCATTGTGTTTGCCATAATTTTACCTTTTTTTGTGAGTAAAAGAGTTTCTATTAATAAAGGAAAAATGGGGGACTGTAAAGCCTTGAGCGTATTATTTGTGAACTATATTCTAATAATTTGATTTAGATTATTCGTTTAATCTTAAGTTTTGGAGTTTTTCTACAGATTCTCTTTTATTCATCTCGGGAGAGGGAAAACGATTTGAACAGAATGAGAAAACGCATTTTGTTAACATTTATCGTGATGTTGTGCCAAAAAATAATAATTTCCTTTGACTATTTTGTTCTCAAAAGGTAATATTCACGCCCTATGCAAAAGGTAAAATTACCCCTAACTGTTGACCCAGTCAAAGATGCGCAACGTCGATTAGATTACGATGGCTATTATGCTATCAATCAGTTACAGCGTCTTTCTGAGTCAGTAAGTAAAGTGCTCAGCGATGCACAGGTTAGATTATCGTTTTTTATTGATCCACAAAAATTAGTGGTCATGAAAGGGCAGGCAACCGTTGAAGTAGAACTTATCTGTCAACGTTGTGAGACGCCTTTTGTGCAAACTGTTGATTGTACATTTTGTTACAGTCCTGTGGCTAATTTGGATCAAGCCGATGTATTGCCCGAAATTTATGAGCCAATCGAATTTAATGAGTTTGGTGAAATAGATTTACTTGGTGCGATTGAAGATGAATTAATTTTAAGTCTACCGATTGTACCAATGCATTCATCTGAACACTGTGAAGTGTCCGTGGCTGAACAGGTTTTTGGCGAATTGCCCGAAGAGCTGGCAAAAAAACCGAACCCGTTCGCTGTATTAGCTAGTTTAAAGCAAAAGTAAATTTAGGAGTATAGCCAATGGCTGTTCAACAAAACAAAAAATCTCGTTCACGTCGTGATATGCGTCGTTCACACGATGCCTTAACCACTGCAGCAGTATCAGTTGATAAAGCAAGTGGTGAAACGCATTTACGTCACCATGTAACTGCTGATGGTTACTATCGTGGTCGTAAAGTGATTAACAAATAATTTCTATATTATTTAGAAAAAGGTAATCACTTGAGTCGTCTAACCCTTGCGTTAGATGTGATGGGCGGGGACATAGGTCCCCGTATTACTATCCCCGCATCCATGATTGCGTTGGAAAAAGATCCAATGCTCTCTTTATTATTGTTTGGCGATAGCCAACAAATTATTCCTTTACTTGAAACTCTTCCTGTCTCAATTCAACAGCGTGTTACGGTTTGTCATTGCTCACGAACGATCGATAATGAGCATGGTATTTCTTATGCTTTAAGACATAGCAAAGGCACATCGATGCGTTTAGCGATCGAAGCAGTGCAGAAAGGTGAAGCGCAAGGATGTGTCAGCGCAGGCAATACTGCAGCACTTATGGGACTTTCAAAAATTTTACTACAGCCACTGAAACGGATTCAACGACCCGCGTTAATTTCTGTTATACCAACTGTTGATGGTAAAAAAAGTGTGATGCTTGATCTTGGTGCGAATATTGACTGTGATGCAGAAAATTTATATCAATTTGCATTAATGGGCAGTATTTTTGCTGAAAACACGTTGAATTTAGTCTATCCTAGAATCGCGTTACTGAATATTGGCAGTGAAGATATTAAAGGTCATAAGTCTATTCGCGATGCAGCAGCACTGTTAGAGAAAGATAGTGCGCTAAATTATATTGGTTTTATTGAGGGTAACTTCTTATTAAATGGCAAGGCTGATGTCATTGTAAGTGACGGTTTTGCAGGCAATGTGGCGCTGAAAACTCTTGAGGGTGCAGCAAAAAATGTGATTACCTTGTTAAAAGGTAAATCAAAAAATAGTGTATTGAAACCCGTATTTTCTTGGTTATTGCGTCATTTATTTAAAGAAAATTATCAGCGTTTAAAACAAATTAATCCAGATGAATATAATGGCGCATCTTTGATTGGATTGACATCTGTTGTCGTAAAAAGCCATGGTGGTGCAAATGTTGAGGCATTTTCTTATGCAATTGCAGATGCCGCATTCCAAGTGCGTCAACAAATTCCCTCAAAAATTTTGGCTGGTCTCGAAAAATACGAGTAACCTCAGTATATAAGAATAAACGTAATCATTAATTGACGATGGCAAGTTCGCTATCATTTTTAACGAGATTTATTATGTACAGTAAAATCTTATCAACGGGTAGTTATTTACCGAAAAATATTCGTACGAATGCGGATTTAGAAAAAATGGTGGAAACCTCTGATGAATGGATTTCCGAACGTACGGGTATTAAAGAACGTCGTATTGCTGATACACATGAAACGGTTGCAACAATGGGGTTTGAAGCAGCCAAAAAATGTCTAGACATGTCACCATTTGATGTCAATGAAATTGACTTAATTATCGTGGCAACAACAAGTTCTCCGCATGCGTTTCCAAGTACAGCGTGCCAAATTCAAAAAATGCTTGAGATTAAAGATGCGATTGCTTTTGATGTTGCTGCAGCTTGTTCGGGCTTCGTTTATGCTTTAACTGTTGCGGATCAATTTATTCGTACTGGCAAAGTAAAAAAAGCTTTGGTTATTGGGGCTGACCTTTTTTCTCGCGCATTAAACCCAGAAGATCGTGGCACCATTATTTTATTTGGTGACGGTGCTGGTGCGGTGATGTTAGAAAGCTCGACTGAACCTGGCATTATTTCGACCCATTTACATGCAACGGGTGAAAGTGCGGAAGTATTGACCCTTGCAAATCAAGCACGTGGCATTGAAACGGATCCTGCTTATCTTGAAATGCAAGGCAATGCGACATTTAAGATTGCTGTACGCGAATTAGCCAATGTGGTTGAAGAAACCCTAGAAGCGAATCAGTTAGATAAGAAAGATATTGATTGGTTAGTTCCTCACCAAGCGAATTTACGGATTATTGCTGCAACGGCGAAGAAATTAGATATGGATATGTCACAAGTGGTGGTGACGTTAGATCGTCATGGTAATACATCCGCAGGAAGTATTCCGAGTGCATTAGATGAAGCAGTGCGCGACGGGCGTATTCAACGTGGTCAAATGTTATTGTTAGAAGCGTTTGGTGGTGGTCTGACTTGGGGATCTGCGCTAATTCGGTTTTAATAGCATGAGTTAATCATAAAAAGTGCGGTCGATTTTTACAACGTTTTAAAAGAATAAGGAAAATAAGATGAAAAAATTCGCAATGGTTTTTCCAGGTCAGGGGTCACAAGCGGTTGGTATGCTAGCAGAATTAGCAACAGAATATGCAGTTGTAGAAGAAACTTTCCAACAAGCTTCTGAGGCATTAGGATATGATTTGTGGCAACTTGTACAACAAGGCCCAGCGGAAGAATTAAATAAAACGTGGCAAACTCAGCCTGCACTTTTAGCGGCTTCTGTGGCAATTTATCGTGTATGGCAACAAAAATACCCACAATTAAAACCTACAGTAATGGCGGGACACAGTTTAGGTGAGTATTCTGCATTAGTCTGTGCTGATGTGCTTGATTTCCAAGATGCGATTAAATTAGTGGAATTACGCGGTAAATTAATGCAACAAGCTGTGCCAGAAGGCACTGGTGCAATGTATGCAATTATTGGTTTAGATAACGAGTCAATTATCAAAGCTTGTGCTGATTCAGCACAAGGTGAAGTGGTTTCAGCAGTGAATTTTAATTCACCAGGTCAAGTGGTGATTGCTGGTGCGAAAGCGGCGGTTGAACGTGCAGCAGCAGCCTGTAAAGAAGCAGGGGCAAAACGTGCATTACCATTAGCAGTGAGTGTGCCTTCACATTGTGCATTAATGAAACCCGCGGCAGATCAGTTAGCGGTTTCGTTAGACAATATCGCGGTGAAAGTGCCAAGTACCGCAGTGATTAATAACGTGGATGTTAGAACTGAAACAGAAAGTACAGAAATTCGTACTGCACTGGTACGTCAGCTTTATAGCCCAGTACGTTGGACTGAAACTGTAGAAGCTATGGCGAAAGATGGGGTGGAAGTATTAGTGGAAATCGGTCCAAATAAAGTGTTGACTGGTTTAACGAAACGTATTGTGGCAGATTTACAAGCAACAGCAGTAAATGATCTGGCGTCATTAAATGCAGTTGAAGCAGTATTAGCATAACTTATTAAGATTCAAAAAGGGGATAGTCAATGCAAGGTAAAATTGCGTTAGTAACAGGGGCAACGCGTGGTATTGGTCGTGCGATTGCAGAAGAATTAAGTGCAAAAGGTGCATTTGTGATTGGTACGGCGACATCAGAAAAAGGTGCTGAAAGTATTTCTGCATATTTGGGTGAAAAAGGGAAAGGCCTTGTACTAAATGTCACAGATCTTACTTCAATCGAAGCAACATTAGATAAAATTAAAGCAGACTTTGGTGATATTGATATTTTAGTTAACAATGCAGGGATCACTCGTGACAACCTGTTAATGCGTATGAAAGATGAAGAGTGGTTTGATATTATGCAAACTAATTTAACGTCGGTATATCACTTATCAAAAGCGATGTTACGTTCAATGATGAAAAAACGTTTTGGTCGTATCATCACTATTGGTTCTGTGGTTGGCTCAATGGGTAATCCAGGACAAGCTAACTACTGTGCGGCAAAAGCGGGTGTGATTGGCTTTAGCAAAGCACTTGCAAAAGAAGTGGCATCTCGTGGCATCACCGTTAACGTGGTTGCGCCAGGCTTTATTGCAACGGATATGACTGATGTTTTGACAGAAGATCAAAAAGCAGGCATTTTATCACAAGTACCTGCAGGTCGTTTAGGCGATCCTAAAGATATTGCAAAAGCAGTTTCATTTTTGGCGTCTGATGACGCGAGCTATATTACGGGGACTACATTGCATGTAAATGGTGGAATGTTCACCAATTAGGGTGTATAAATCAATTACAGATTTTAAGGGATAAAAGCATAGCCAAAGGTTGAGGTTAATGTTAAAATCCGAATCGCAATGTAACTTGGTTACGCCACTTTAAGCGTAAATGAAGTAACGTAACTGTATTTTTTAACGGTATGTATTTTTGAAAATAGGCTTTTGAGGTTTGACCACCAATAAAAAGCGTTGTAAGTTAGGAAAAAATACATACACTAATTAACTCGTCGCAGTGAGCGAAAAACTAAACTATAGGAAGAAACAAATGAGCATTGAAGAACGCGTAAAAAAAATCATCGTTGAACAATTAGGCGTTAAAGAAGACGAAGTAAAATCTGAAGCGTCTTTCGTTGAAGATTTAGGTGCGGATTCTTTAGACACTGTTGAATTAGTCATGGCTTTAGAAGAAGAATTTGATATCGAAATTCCAGATGAAGAAGCTGAAAAAATCACAACAGTTCAATCTGCGATTGATTACGTTCAAAACAATCAATAATTCTTATTTAGGCGGTGATTAAACCGCCTAAATTTTTTCTTGCCTTATTTCCATTTTTCTTTTCTTCTCTCCCTCAAAAATCCCTTATTTTTATACGTATTTTATTTTTTGATTTAAACCAAACAATTGTTTGATTTTTTACGAAAAGCACACAAAAGATGAGCAAAATGATTGTGTACAAATATAAATCAAGTATGATAGCTACATCATTTTTTGTAACATTTTAGAGGTAGTATTATGCTGTATTTAGAGTTTTTATTCCTACTATTTATGCTGTATGTAGGCAGTCGTTTTGGTGGTATCGGATTAGGGGTCGTATCGGGTATTGGCTTAGTCATTGAAGTCTTTATTTTCCGTATGCCAGTCGGAAAAGCACCAGTGGATGTGATGTTAATTATCTTATCTGTTGTCACTTGTGCGTCAATTTTAGAGGCTGCAGGCGGTTTGAAATTTATGCTACAAATTGCAGAACGTATTTTACGTAGCAATCCTAAGCGTATTACTTTACTTGGACCAATCGTGACCTACTTAATGACTTTTATGCTTGGTACAGGTCACTCTGTTTATTCCATCATGCCAATCATTGGTGATGTGGCGTTAAAAAATAAAATTCGTCCAGAGCGTCCAATGGCGGCATCTTCTGTGGCGTCTCAATTAGCGATTACCTCAAGCCCACTTTCCGCGGCTGTAGTATTCTATTTAGGCAAAATTGTTGAATTACCAGGCTTTGAACATATTTCATTACTCGATATTATTTGTGTCACCGTACCTGCAACATTCGCGGGAACAATGGCACTCGCGCTTTATAGTATGCGTCGTGGTAAAGAATTAGAGGATGATCCAGAATATCAACGTCGTTTACAAGATCCAATTTGGCGCGATCGTATTTTAAGTACCACAAGTACCACATTGAATGAAGCATTACCGCCTGCGGCAAAACAATCAGTTTACTTATTCTTATTGTCATTAGTAGTGATTGTGATTGTGGCGATGTTGCCAGAAATCCGTACGATCGGGGTAGGCGAGAAAATTAAACCGATTTCTATGTCATTAATCATTCAAATGATGATGCTCTGCTTTGGTGGTATTATTTTATTAGTCACTAAAACTAACCCACAAATCGTACCAAATGGCGTAGTGTTTAAATCTGGTATGGTGGCTGCAATTGCGATTTTTGGTATTGCATGGATGAGTGATACGTACTTCAAATTTGCAATGCCTGAATTTAGAGAAGGGATTACCTCAATGGTAAGACATTACCCTTGGACCTTTGCGCTTGCGCTCTTTGCTGTGTCAGTAGTGATTAACAGCCAAGCTGCGACAGCCGTTATGATGTTACCTGTTGGTCTGGAATTAGGCTTGCCTGCGCCATTATTAGTGGGCTTAATGCCAGCTACTTATGCTTACTTCTTTATCCCTAATTACCCATCGGATATTGCAACAGTAAACTTTGACGTAACAGGTACGACGAAAATTGGTAAATATTATTTTAACCATAGCTTTATGATGCCAGGTCTCATTGGGGTGACAACAGCTTGTTTAGTGGGGGTGGCGATTGCAAACATTGTGATTGCATAAAGTTTAGAGCTAACTTGAATATGTTGAGATGTGCGGTCAAATTTTGCGAAAATTGACCGCACTTTTTTATTCATGATATTCAGCGAATCATTGTAATAAAAAAGCCGCATTACTTGCGGCTTTTCTTGTGATTATCATTGACGCATTATGAACGCTTCATAATTTCAAAAAACTCATCATTGGTTTTTGCTACCATGAGTTTATCAATAAGGAATTCCATTGCTTCCACTTCACCCATTGGGTTAAGGATTTTACGCAGAATCCACATTTTTTGTAGTTCATCAGGTGTTGTGAGTAAGTCTTCTTTACGTGTACCAGAACGGTTGAAATCGATAGCAGGGAAAACGCGTTTTTCTGCGATTTTACGTGAAAGATGTAACTCCATGTTCCCTGTTCCTTTGAACTCTTCAAAGATCACTTCATCCATTTTTGAGCCAGTGTCGACTAAGGCTGTCGCGATGATGGTTAAGCTACCACCTTCTTCTACATTACGTGCGGCACCAAAGAAGCGTTTTGGACGATGTAATGCGTTGGCATCCACACCACCAGATAAGATTTTACCTGAGGCTGGCGTCACAGTGTTGTAAGCACGAGCTAGACGTGTAATAGAATCAAGTAAAATGACCACGTCTTTTTTGTGTTCAACAGAGCGTTTTGCTTTTTCGATTACCATTTCAGCAACTTGAACGTGACGAGTTGCTGGTTCGTCAAAGGTTGAAGCAATCACTTCCCCTTTTACTGAGCGCTGCATTTCAGTGACTTCTTCAGGACGTTCATCGATAAGTAAAACGATTAACTCACATTCTGGATAGTTGTGGGTAATGCTTTGTGCAATATTTTGTAACAACATCGTTTTACCCGCTTTAGGTGGTGCAACGATTAGACCACGTTGACCTTTACCAATTGGCGAGGCTAAGTCAAGAATACGCGCAGTTAAATCTTCCGTTGAACCATTACCCCGTTCCATTCTTAAACGTGAGTTAGCGTGAAGTGGGGTTAAGTTTTCAAATAGGATTTTACTACGTGAAACTTCGGGTCTATCGTCGTTGACTTGGTCAACTTTGAGTAATGCAAAATAGCGTTCACCTTCTTTAGGTGGGCGAATTTTGCCTTCAATTTTGTCACCTGTTTGTAAGTTAAAACGACGAATTTGGCTCGGTGAGACATAGATATCGTCTGGACCAGCAAGATAAGAGCTGTCGGCGGAACGTAAGAAACCGAAACCATCTGGTAAAATTTCAAGTACACCACCGCCGAAAATATCTTCGCCACTTTTAGCGTGTTGTTTTAGGATCGCAAAAACGATGTCTTGTTTACGTAAACGAGCTAAGTTTTCTAAGCCCATTTGACCTTCACCAAGTTCCACAAGTTCAGAAACTGGTCTATTTTTTAGTTCTGTAAGATGCATAATATTTGAGGGTTGTTATTGATTTGATATAAAAGAATAAATGAATGAATATGTGATGTTTTTGAATAGGCGTAAATTATCACTAAAACCCGTTACTGTCTAGTTTTAGCGCCGACTTTTATGAAAAAATTGGAAAAGTACGTGCATTTTTTGGGGATTTTTGTACTTCGTGCTATTCTTAGCACAATTTTTTTCAGAGATTTATCATTTTTTATGCAAGAGAATTATTTAACACCATGTCGTTTTGCGGATTTACCTTTAAATAGCAATGTCTTACAAGCACTTCAAGCGAAAGGGTTTGATTATTGCACGCCTATTCAGGCGTTGTCTTTGCCAATAAGTTTAATGGGAAAAGATGTGGCAGGACAAGCGCAAACAGGAACAGGTAAAACCATGGCATTTTTAACAGCTACGTTTCATCATTTATTAGAGAAACGAGAAAAAGTATCTACTACCTGTTTACCACCACGCGCCTTAATTTTAGCCCCAACTCGTGAGTTGGCTGTCCAAATTAGCAATGATGCCGAATTGTTAGTCAAAGCGACAGGATTAAAAACGGGACTTGCGTATGGGGGGGATGGTTATGATAAGCAGTTAAAAGCGATTGAAGAGGGCGTGGATATTCTCATTGGGACGACGGGTCGTGTGATTGATTATGTGAAGCAAGGGATTGTGCGTCTAGATCATATTCAAGTTGTTGTATTAGATGAAGCGGATCGTATGTTTGATTTAGGATTTATCAAAGATATTCGTTATCTATTACGGAAATGCCCCGCACCACAACAGCGTTTAACGATGCTTTTTTCTGCAACGTTGTCTTACAAAGTAAGAGAATTAGCGTTTGAAGACATGAATAATCCTGAATATGTAGAAATTGAGCCTTTACAAAAGACAGGTCATCGGATTAAAGAAGAGCTTTTTTATCCTTCAAATCAAGACAAAATGGCGCTATTGCTGACATTATTAGAAGAAGAGTGGCCAGAGCGTTGTATCGTGTTTGCAAACACTAAACACCGTTGTGAAGATATTTGGGGGTATTTGGCGGCAGATGGTCATCGTGTTGGTTTGTTGACTGGCGATGTAGCTCAGAAAAAACGTCTTTCATTATTGAAACAATTTACAGAAGGACAATTGGATATTTTAGTGGCAACTGATGTGGCAGCACGTGGTTTACACATCGCGGATGTGACGCATGTATTTAATTATGATTTACCTGATGATCGAGAGGACTATGTTCATCGGATAGGTCGTACGGGACGCGCAGGCGAAAGCGGGGTGTCGATTAGTTTTGCTTGTGAAGAATACGCGATGAATTTACCCGCTATTGAAGAGTATATCGGGCACAGTATTCCAGTGAGTCAGTATGATGTTCATGCACTATTAACACTGCCAAAGCCTTATCGTGTAAAACGCCATACTTCAATGGCAAAAAATCATTCACATTCTAACCGCACATTGCCGAATAAACGCCATGTTAAACGCAGTTTTTAAAGCACAAAAGGACAAGCACTTGAAAACCTTAACTGATTTTTTAATTGACAAATTAGATACTCTAAAAGCAACAGATATTCGACATCTTGATGTTCGTGGTAAATCGCCTATTACAGATGATATGGTGATTTGTACTGGGACATCCAGTCGTCATGTTGCTTCATTAGCACAAAATTTGATTACAGAATGTAAGTTAGCAGGTTTTGAAACATTTGGTGATGAAGGAATGGACACTGCGGATTGGGTAGTGGTCGATTTAGGTCAAGCAATCGTGCATATTATGCAGGCAGAAAGCCGTGAGTTGTATCAGTTAGAAAAATTGTGGAGCTAATTTGTGAAGATCCAATTGATTGCTGTCGGGACAAAAATGCCAGGCTGGGTCAGCACGGGTTTTGAAGAATACCAACGACGTTTCCCTAAAGATATGCCTTTCGAATTAATTGAAATTGCCGCAGGGAAACGGGGTAAAAATGCAGATATTAAACGCATTTTAGATCAAGAAGGTAAGTCGATGTTGGCTGCTTGTGGTAGAAATCGCATTGTGACACTTGATATTCCAGGTAAGCCTTGGACAACGGAACAATTGGCGTGTCAATTAGAAGCCTGGAAACAAGATGGTCGTGATGTATGCTTGCTGATTGGTGGACCTGAAGGGTTATCTCCTGAATGTAAAGCAGCAGCAGAACAGAGTTGGTCTTTATCGCCTCTTACTTTACCGCACCCTTTAGTTCGTGTTGTGGTTGCTGAGAGTTTGTATCGAGCATGGTCACTGACGACTAATCATCCTTACCATCGTGAATAACAGACAGATTCGTTTATGAAATTAAAAAAATTGTTGTCACAACCACAACAAGAATTAATTCGAGATAAAAAATCGGAGCGTAATTTATTTGCTCGTCGTGCCTTAGTCTCCTTTATTTTCGTATTAATTTTGTCTGCTATTTTGGCAACCAATTTATATCATTTGCAAATCGTGAATTATGAAAGTTACCAAACACGCTCAAATGGTAATCGGATTAAACTCCTTCCTTTGCCGCCCACTCGCGGTTTAATTTACGATCGACATGGTAAATTATTAGCAGAAAATTTGACCTTTTTTGGTTTGTATATTGTGCCTGAAAAAGTAGAAAACTTAGACCGCACTTTTGATGAGCTTAGGACGCTTGTTGGTTTAACGGATGAGGATATTGAGGCATTTAAAAAAGAGCGTCGTCGCTCGTCGCGCTATACCCCAATTTTATTAAAGTCAGATTTAACGGAAGAACAAATTGCGCGTTTCTCTGTGAATCAGTATCGTTTTACCAGTTTAGAAGTGAAACCTTATTTTAAACGTCATTATTTATACGGCGAGCCGCTAACGCATATTTTAGGTTATGTGGCTAAAATTAATGACAAAGATGTAGAACGTTTGAAACAAGAAGGGAAGTATGCCAATTACGCAGGCACTCATGATATCGGAAAGCTTGGTATTGAACGATATTACGAATCACAACTTCATGGTACAACAGGATTTGAAGAGGTTGAAGTGAATAACCGCGGTAAAGTGATTCGTAAATTACGTGAGCAACCTGCTATTGCTGGTAAAAGTATTCATTTAACCATTGATTTAGAATTACAACGTTACATTACGGATTTATTGGGCAATCAAAAAGGTGCCGTTGTCGTGTTGGATCCGAAAGATAATAGTATTTTAGCGATGGTTTCTACGCCAAGTTATGATAACAATTTGTTTGTGGGTGGGATTTCTAGTACGGACTATAAACGTTTATTAAATGATCCGAGTCGTCCGCTTTATAGCCGAGTGACCCAAGGTGCCTATCCTCCAGCTTCAACTGTTAAGCCATTTATTAGTGTTGCCGCTCTTGAGGAGGACGTCATTACACAGAATATGACCATTTTTGACCCTGGATATTGGGTTTTACCAAATACGACTAAGCGATTTCGAGATTGGAAAAAAACAGGTCATGGACAAACTGATTTGAATAAAGCGATTGTTGAATCGTCTGATACGTATTTTTATCAGACGGCTTATAACATGGGTATCGATCGTCTGTCAGATTGGATGAAACGCTTTGGTTTCGGAGTACCAACGGGGATAGATATTCAAGAAGAAACAGCGGGGATTATGCCGAGTCGAGAATGGAAACAAAAACGGCATAAACGACCTTGGGTACAAGGTGATACGATCTCTGTGGGAATTGGTCAAGGGTATTGGATTGCCACGCCGCTACAAGTTGCAAAAGCGACCAGTGTGTTAGTGAATAATGGTAAAGTCCATACGCCACACTTAATGAAAAGTATCGAAGGCAGTGCGGTTGAATTGTATCAAGATCCGCTGTTATATGATGATATTACGGAACCGAAACAAGCTTATTGGGACGCGGCAAAACGAGGTATGTATAATGTGATCAATTCAGCGAATGGTACAGGACGTAAAGCCTTTGTTGGAACAAATTATCGTGTTGCGGGAAAATCAGGAACAGCACAAGTTTTTAGTTTAAAAGAAAATCAAACTTATGATGCCAGTGGACTGAAAAAAGAGTTACATGACCATGCGTGGTTTACGGCTTATGCTCCCTATGACGAACCCCAAGTTGTGATTTCTATTATTTTAGAAAATGCGGGGGGAGGATCGAGTGTGGCTGCGCCCGTAGTGAGACAAATCATGGATTATTATTTGAATCAGCGTTTACCACAAGTCAATCAGCTATCGAGTGAGCAAACTATGACATCAGAGGTCACAGACTAATGCACGAGAAAAATGTATGGCGCTCATTATGGCGTAAGTTACATATTGATTTATGGCTGTTATTCGGTCTCATTGCCATTTCAGGTTATGGCTTATTAGTACTGTATAGTGCATCTGGTGGAAATGAAACGATGTTTAAAACACGTTTGGTTCAAGTAGCGCTTGGCTTTACAGTAATGTTTGTAATGGCACAGCTTCCGCCAAAATTTTATCAACGTATAGCCCCTGTATTATTTGGCGTAGGGATTGTGTTACTTATTTTGGTCGATGCGATTGGTACAACGAGTAAAGGGGCGCAACGTTGGCTAGATTTAGGATTGTTTCGTTTTCAACCATCTGAAATTGTAAAATTAGCCGTGCCGCTTATGGTCGCGGTGTATTTAGGAAAACGCCCTTTACCTCCTAAACTCAGTCATACGTTTATCGCTTTAATTTTAATTTTAGTCCCAACGTTATTAGTCGCCATTCAACCAGATTTAGGTACGGCTATTTTGGTGAGTGCATCGGGGTTATTTGTCGTTTTCCTGGCGGGGATGAGTTGGTGGCTCATTCTTATTGCGCTGATCGGTCTAGCGGGTTTTATTCCCATTATGTGGTTTTATCTCATGCATGATTACCAACGTACTCGAGTATTAACGTTATTTGATCCTGAAAAAGACCCGTTAGGCGCGGGCTTCCACATTCTGCAATCTAAAATTGCGATTGGCTCGGGAGGGTTAAGTGGAAAAGGTTGGATGGAGGGGACACAATCACAACTGGAATTTTTACCAGAGCCTCATACGGATTTTATTTTTGCCGTGTTGAGTGAAGAATATGGCATGATCGGTTTCCTTATCTTAATGGCAATGTATTTGTTTATTGTCGGAAGAGGATTGATTATTGGTTTAAATGCACAGACTGCATTTGGGCGCATTCTTGTTGGTGCCATTACATTAATTTTCTTTATTTATGTGTTTGTTAATATTGGGATGGTGAGTGGTATTTTGCCTGTTGTAGGGGTTCCTTTGCCGCTCTTTAGTTATGGCGGAACATCATTTGTGACACTCATGGCAGGTTTTGGCCTCATTATGTCCATTCATACTCATAAAGAACATTTTCTTAAGGGAACTAATTAGTATTTTAATCATCTTAGATTATGATTAAAAAATAACAGAGCTGATTTATGATTAAACAAAAAACTTTTCGAATTTTTACCGCACTTTTAGTTGCCTTGTTTGCAGTAGGGGCGCAAGCTGAAACCACAAAGAAGTTATTTGGGCTACAAGGCCCTAGTCTTCTGCACCAACAACCCGAAATAAAATCACATACCTATGTGGTGAGAGGCGTTCGCCATCGTACTCAGACAACCTATGAGGCAAGAAACTATTCCGATGAAGGTTTTGCGAGTTTTTATCATCGTAAGTTTCATGGAAAAAGAACATCAAATGGAGAAATGTATAACGAAAACCTTTATACTGCCGCACATAGAAGTTTACCAATGAATGCTTATGTATTGGTCACGAATTTACGGAATAATCGTAAAGTGGTTGTGCGTATTAATGATAGAGGACCTTTCATTAAGAATAGAATTATTGATTTATCTCGTGCTGCAGCAAGAGAAATTGGTCTTATAGGAAGTGGCGTCAGTAAAGTCCGAGTTGAAGTATTTTCAGTCGATCAACACGGGAAAATTTCAGGTCCAGCCACTCAAACATTAGCAAAACTGGCGAAAAATCAAGACGTATTGAATCAATTAGAACCGCCAGTGGTTGTGGATAATGAAAACCGTCATATCAATGGCGGACGTGAGAAAAATAAAAAGCCAGAAAATATCACAACATATAAAATTCACTTGCTCAATTTTGAAACTAAGAACTCAGCCTTGGCGTTAATTAGACGACTTGGGCGAGACGATATTCATGTTGAGCTGAAAGAAAATGGAAACCGATTTGAGCTTCATTTTGGACCTTTGATTGAAAAGTCTCAAGTGGAAGAATTAAAAGCACAATTAAGAAAACTTAATTATTCAAAACCATTAATTGTGTATACATTTAGTAATTAACCTACATGTAGGATAGGGATAGTATGTTCAAAAAAGTTGTAAAAAAGACACCAATTATTTTGGCAGCAAGTTTATTTATTGCACCAGCCACATTAGCACAGGAAACAGACTATGGCATTGCCGCGCCGCAGTTGAATGCACAAACATTTATTTTAATGGACTATCATTCTGGTGCCGTACTTGCGTCACTTAATCCAGATCAGCGTCAATACCCAGCCTCACTCACAAAAATGATGACGAGCTATGTAGTTGGCGATGCCTTGAAGCAAGGGCGAATTCATCATAACGATATGGTGACAATTGGTGAGAGTGCTTGGGGTAAAAATTTCCCTGGCTCTTCCAAAATGTTTTTAAATCTAAACCAACAAGTTTCAGTTTCAGACTTAAATCGTGGTGTGATTATTGTCTCTGGAAATGATGCCTCTGTGGCAATTGCAGAGCATGTTGCAGGCTCTGTGCCTGCGTTTGTCAATGCGATGAATAAATATGCAGCACAGTTTGGATTAAAGAATACGAATTTTACCACGGTACATGGATTAGATGATGAAAACCAATATTCTTCCGCACGTGATATGGCAATTATCGGTGCACGTTTAATTCATGATTTGCCTGATGAATATCGTATTTATGCAGAAAAAGATTTTACTTTTAATAAAATTAAACAGAATAACCGCAATGGTTTATTGTGGGATAAAACCTTACAAGTCGATGGGATTAAAACAGGTCATACGGACAAAGCAGGTTATAACCTCGTTTCTTCTGCCGTAAATGGCAATAGTATGCGTTTAATTTCGGTGGTTATGGGGGTCCCAACAATTAAAGGTAGAGAGGTTGAAACCAAAAAATTATTACAATGGGGTTTTGCTAACTTTGATACTTTTAAAACATTAGAAGCAGGAAAAGCGGTTTCTGAACAAGCGGTATACTATGGAAATAGCAGCAATGTAGCTTTGGGTGTATTAAAAGACAGTTTTATTACAGTACCGAAAGGGAAACAGACGGATCTCAAAGCCCGTTATGAATTGCAAACAAAATATTTAAAAGCGCCTTTAGTAAAAGGACAAGTGGTTGGTCAAGTGGTCTATCAACTTGATGGTAAAGATGTCGCGAAAGTGGATTTACAAGTGATGCAAGATGTACCAGAAGGGAGTATTTTTGGCAAAGTGTGGGATTGGTTAGTATTAACCGTAAAAAGTTTATTTGATTAATTGAAAATCATCCCCATATTGAAACCACAACGTTACTCGGTGATTTTCGTACTGACATGGTTTCAGTGCGATGAAGATTTGATTATTTTTGGGATAAAAACATGACAAATAAAACAGTACAACTTAACGATCTTCCACAAGCTAAATTGAAAGATCTTTTAGAGTTCCCTTGTGCTTTCACGTTTAAAGTCGTGGGCGCCAATCGCATTGATTTGATTGATGATGTGGTTGTGGTAGTACAAAAACATGCAAAAGGCGATTATAACCCGCGTCAACAATTGAGCAGTAAGGGAACGTATAATTCTGTATCTATTGATATTATTGCAGAGCATATTGAGCAAGTTGAAGTGCTTTATGTTGAGTTAGCGAAAATTGATGGCGTAAGAATGGTGTTATAGTAAAAATGAGTGAACCAATGACCCTTGTGGTACGCCAATTAGGTGTACAAGATTACCAGACTGTGTGGCATCAGATGCAAACGTTTACCGATGAACGTGGTGTGGATACGCAAGATGAAATTTGGTTAGTGCAACATCCTGCAGTATTCACACAAGGGCAGGCGGGGAAAGCGGAGCACTTATTACAGCAGACGGAGATTCCTGTTGTTCAGTCAGATCGAGGCGGGCAAATCACTTATCATGGACCAGGTCAGCAAGTGATGTATGTCCTTATTGATATTAAACGCCAAAAAGCGCTTGGGCGTGATTTGACGGTGCGTGATTTAGTGACGGCTCTTGAACAGGCAGTCGTCAATACACTGGCGGATTATGACATTCAAGCTTATCCAAAACCAGATGCACCAGGTGTATACATTAACGAAAAGAAAATTTGTTCTTTGGGATTGAGAATTCGTAAAGGCTGTTCATTCCATGGGCTTGCCTTCAATATTAATATGGATTTATCGCCTTTCCATTTTATTAATCCTTGCGGCTATGCGGGACTAGAAATGTGTCAATTAGCGGATTTTATTGAACGCTCGGAAGCTACTTGCGAAAAAGTTGCCCCTAAATTAGTTACACACTTTGCCCAATTATTAGGATATAATGCAACAAAATTTTAACATATCAACGAAATTTGAAAAGTCATGAAACAAGACCGCACTTTTCAGATTGCCTGATTCGAGGAAGGAAGTAAAATGGGCACACCTTTTAAAATGGAACGTGGCGTAAAATATCGTGATGCTGCAAAAACGTCCATTATCCCAGTGAAAAATATCGATCCTAATCAAGAGCTATTGAAAAAGCCTGATTGGATGAAAATCAAGTTACCCGCGAACTCTGCAAAAATTGATAGTATCAAAAATGGTATGCGTCGCCATGGATTACATTCCGTGTGTGAAGAGGCATCTTGTCCTAATTTGCATGAGTGTTTTAATCATGGTACGGCGACTTTCATGATCTTAGGGGCAATTTGTACCCGTCGTTGCCCTTTCTGTGATGTGGCACATGGTAAACCCCTTCCGCCTGATCCAGAAGAACCGCGTAAATTAGCCGAAACTATTCAGGATATGAAACTACGGTATGTGGTGATTACTTCTGTAGACCGAGATGATTTGCCTGATCGTGGTGCTGGGCATTTTGCAGAATGTGTAAAGGAAATTCGTAAGCTGAATCCTGAAATCAAAATTGAAATTTTGGTGCCAGATTTTCGTGGACGAATTGACCAAGCATTAGATAAATTGAAAGATAACCCACCTGATGTATTTAATCACAATTTAGAGAATGTACCCCGTTTATATCGTGAAATTCGTCCTGGGGCAGATTATGAGTGGTCATTAAAACTCTTGAAAGATTTCAAAGCCATGTTTCCACATATTCCAACAAAGTCTGGGTTAATGGTTGGCTTAGGTGAAACGAACGAAGAGATTCTGCAGGTAATGCAAGATCTTCGCGATCATGGCGTAACTATGCTGACTTTAGGACAATATTTACAGCCAAGTCGCCATCATTTACCTGTTGCACGTTATGTACCACCTGCAGAGTTTGATGAATTTCGTGATAAAGCGCAGGCAATGGGATTTGAACATGCAGCTTGTGGACCGTTTGTTCGTTCGTCTTATCATGCAGATCTACAAGCCAAAGGTGAAATCGTGAAATAATCACTCTAGACAAACAAAAAATGGAAAGTTGTTATACTTTCCATTTTTGTAGGTCGTGAAGTGCAAAAATTATGAAATAGGATAAGCGCGATTTAAGTCATGCTTAAATAGCACAATCGCCATGCCGATTAGCAGAATATCTTTAAAAATAAACCCATTAAAGCCAAGTTGAAACAGCAAACTTACTGTGACTATTGCAGTGACAAAGACTAAAAAACTGCCTATAAGTGCAACTTTCGGTCTACTGAATCCTATTGCCAAACTGATATAAGCAAGGGTTTCAACAACACCTAACAAATAACTTGTTTTATGAAAGCCTAAGGTATCATAAAGAAAATGTAACCAGCTGTTTGAAATAATGGGTTTTAATCCTTCTACTTCAAACTCAAACCATTTAGTATTACCGAAGACAAAGAATAGTATAATCACCATGAGGCGAAGTATTACTATATCAATATCAGATTGTTGAAATTTTTGTCGCCACATCTGCATTGTATTTCCCTTTTTATTCTGCTAGATAAAAACAGCAACAAATTAGACGAGTAAAACCAATTTGTCTTACAGGATATTTGTTTTAGTAGTGAAATATTGCAGTGTTAATGGCACGCCCTATTGGATTCGAACCAATGACCTACGGCTTAGAAGGCCGTTGCTCTATCCAGCTGAGCTAAGGGCGCATTTCAAATGGATATCTAAACTTAGGAAGTGGTCGGCGAGATAGGATTTGAACCTACGACCCACTGGTCCCAAACCAGTTGCGCTACCAAGCTGCGCTACTCGCCGACGAATGTGTAGCATTATAGTTTTCTTTTAATTGCAGTCAATTAATTTTTTCTATTTTTCAATCAATCGGTTAAATTTATCTCAATTTTACTTACATTTAGTCTCTTTTTCTGACAAAATAGCAAACGTTTTCTTTCACTAAAATAAAGGGCAAATCAATGACGGCACAAGTGATTTCTGGGACGGAACTGTCAAAAAAAATTAAATCAGATGTAGCACAAAAAATTGGACAATATTTACAACAAAATAAACGTGCTCCTGGTTTAGCTGTGATTTTAGTTGGCGCGGATCCCGCTTCTCAGGTTTATGTTGGTAGCAAACGTAAGAGTTGTGCAGAAATTGGTATTCAATCACAATCTTATGATTTACCTGAAACGACCTCAGAATTGGCGTTGTTGACCTTAATTGATCAACTCAATCGTGATGAGCAAGTTGATGGAATTTTAGTGCAATTACCGTTACCAAAACATATTGACAGCACAAAAGTGATTGAACGCATTGCGCCAGAAAAAGATGTGGATGGTTTTCACCCTTATAATGTTGGGCGTTTATGTCAACGTATCCCTACCTTACGTGCATGTACGCCTTATGGTGTAATGAAACTGCTCGAAACAACAGGTGTGGATTTACATGGTCAACATGCAGTGATTGTCGGCGCATCCAATATTGTTGGGCGCCCGATGGCGCTTGAGCTGTTACTCGCAGGTTGTACTGTCACAGTGACACATCGTTTTACTAAAGATCTTCAACAACATGTTCGGCAAGCGGATATTTTGGTTGTTGCAGTGGGTAAGCCTCAATTTATTCCAGGCGATTGGATTAAAGAAGGCGCGATAGTGATTGATGTCGGAATTAACCGCCTTGAAGGTAAATTAGTCGGGGATGTGGAATATCACGTTGCTGCCCAAAAAGCCAGTTATATTACCCCAGTTCCAGGTGGGGTGGGTCCTATGACGGTTGCTATGCTAATGTTTAACACACTTGCTGCATACGAAATGCATCAAAAATAGCACATAGATCTGGGCGGTTTTTAGGAAAAATACCCCTCATAATCATGTTGCTTTTTTCATCCTCTTATTTTACATTTGTTTGAAAAGCAAACAAATAATGAGGGGATGAAAATGAATTCAACTCAAGTAGATCGTAAAGAGATTGCGATTGCTTTGTCTGGCGGTGGGATTCGCGCGATGGTATTTCACCTTGGTGTCTTAACTTACCTAGCTGAACAGAAACGTTTGGAGCAAATTACACATATTTCCTCGGTGTCAGGTGGAAGCTTGATTGTCGGGTTGATTTTTCAAGAAGCAGGGATGCAGTGGCCAACTTCTGAAATCTTTCTTCAACGTGTTGCACCACGAGTTAAGCAGATTTTATGTACTAAAAGTCTCATTTCTGGCACATTAAAACAATTTATTAACCCTCTTAATTTAAAATATCTTTTTTCCCGTGCAAATGTTGTTTCAAAAGCATTGGCAGCAGAATGGCAAATCCACGCAAAATTAACGGATTTACCCGATTTACCTTATTGGAGCATTAATGGTACGGTTGGGGAAACAGGGAAGCGCTTTCGTTTTAAAAAACAGAATTTTGGTGATTATGAGTCTGGCTATGTGAAAAGCACGGAAAAGGATTTCTCATTAGCTGATGCCATGGCGGTCTCTGCTGCTTTTCCTGTGGGGATTGGTCCGCTTTCTTTGGAGACTAAAGCGTACACTTGGTATAAACGAAAATGGAACCAACCACCTGAAGCAGAAAAAGTTTATCTGCCTAAACAAGAGACGTTACATCTTTATGATGGTGGGGTGTATGATAACTTAGGGCTAGAAGCTTTCTTTGATATTGCAACCAATTCGCGTAAAGCAAAATTATCTGATAAGACGGTGTTAATTGTATCGGATGCGAGTTCTCCATTGGATGAAAAAGTACCGAGTTTGTATAAGATTGCTACTCGCTTTATACATATTATTGATATTATTTATAACCAAAATCGTTCGTTACGTATCCGAAACTTACTCAACTATTTAAAACAAAATAAAGGTGTGTATTTACCGATTAAAACTCAGATTCCTCATGCAAATGGTGATGATCAATTTGCGATGACTTTTTCAACCAGTTTGAAAAAATTAACGCCTGAGGAGTTTGATAAATTGTATCAGCATGGTTATAACGTTTGCCGTAAATATTATTTCTTTATTGCAGAAAAAGCAGAGTATGAAGCACAAATGGATGCAGATATCTTTTGATGTCTAATAACGTAGAAAAATCACCGCACTTTAGTGAGGTAATAAAAAAACGCAAGTGAGCAACTTGCGTTTTTTATATCTGGTTGTGCTATTAGAATGGAATATTATCTTCCTCAAAGCCCATATCCATTGGGGGTTCGTTTTGTGGAGCAGGTTTTGTCGCTGGACGAGCGGGTTGTGAACCAAAATTGTTGCTCGGTGCTGAGTAAGATGAACCGTATTGCGATGCAGGTGCTTGTGGTGCATAGCCACCAGCTTGTTGACGGTCGTTACGGCTGTCCAGCATTTGTAAAACATCGCCTTGGATTTCAGTGGTATAGCGCTCTTGACCATTTTGATCTTGCCATTTACGTGTTCTTAAGCGACCTTCCACATAAACTTTTGAACCTTTGCGTAAATATTCTCCCGCAACTTCTGCTTGACGGCGGTAGAATACGATACGGTGCCATTCGGTGACTTCACGGCGTTCGTTGGTGTTCTTATCAAGCCAACTTTCACTGGTGGCAACACTGATATTGGCAACTGCCTCACCGTTTGGCATGGTACGAATTTCTGGATCGTTACCTAAATTCCCTACGATGATAACTTTATTTACTCCAGCCATATAATCCTCTTTCTCTCTTTTAGATTGGGTGATAATTCTTATTATTTTGCCTCAAAATCGAAAAAAAATCTATGATAAAAATGTATCTTAACTGGATATTTGCACAGTTATTTCAGAATGTGCGATAATGATCGCAATTTGAACACTTTTTAATGGTTTTTGGTATTTATGGATAATATTGAAGTACGTGGGGCGCGGACCCATAATCTAAAAAATATTAATTTAACAATTCCTCGTGATAAATTAATTGTGATTACTGGGTTGTCAGGATCAGGGAAGTCCTCTTTAGCATTTGATACGTTGTATGCAGAAGGGCAACGTCGTTATGTAGAGTCGCTTTCTGCTTATGCACGTCAATTTTTATCACTGATGGAAAAGCCTGATGTCGATCATATTGAAGGATTGTCGCCTGCGATTTCCATTGAACAAAAATCCACCTCTCATAACCCACGTTCTACGGTGGGGACAGTCACTGAAATTCACGATTATTTACGTCTTCTGTTTGCGCGTGTAGGGGAGCCTCGTTGTCCGCAGCATGATGTCCCTCTTACTGCACAAACGATCAGTCAAATGGTCGATAATGTGTTGAATTTGCCTGAAGACAGCAAAATGATGTTGTTAGCACCTGTTGTCAAAGAGCGTAAAGGGGAACATGTTAAGCTGCTAGAACAAATTGCGGCTCAAGGGTATATTCGCGCTCGTATTGATGGCGAAATTTACGATTTATCTGATGCACCAAAACTAGAGTTACACAAAAAACATACGATTGAAGTCGTGGTGGATCGCTTTAAAGTGCGGTCAGATTTAGCCACAAGATTAGCGGAGTCATTTGAGACTGCATTGGAATTATCAGGGGGAACAGCAGTCGTTGCGTCAATGGAGGAGACGGGTGCAGAAGAGTTAGTCTTTTCAGCGAATTTTGCGTGTCCACATTGTGGGTATGCGATACCAGAATTAGAGCCTCGTTTGTTTTCTTTCAATAACCCTGCAGGAGCGTGCCCAACTTGTGATGGATTAGGGGTGCAACAATATTTTGATGAAAAACGTATTGTACAAAATCCAAGTATTTCGTTAGCAAGTGGGGCAATCAAAGGATGGGATCGCCGCAACTTTTATTATTATCAGATGTTAACATCGCTTGCTAAACATTATGATTTCGATATTGAACAACCTTTTGAAGCATTACCGAAGAAAATCCAACAGATTATTCTAAATGGTTCTGGCAAAGAGGAAATTGAATTTCAATATATGAATGATCGTGGCGATGTTGTTGTGCGTCATCATACTTTTGAAGGCATTCTGAATAATATGGCTCGCCGTTACAAAGAAACCGAGTCAATGTCAGTGCGTGAGGAATTGGCGAAAAACATTAGCACTTGCCCATGTCAGGATTGCCAAGGTTCGCGTTTGCGTCAAGAAGCACGCCATGTTTATATTGGAACAACAAATTTGCCTAATATTGCGGAAAAAAGTATTGGGGAAACGTTACAGTTTTTTAGTGAGTTGAATCTCGTCGGGCAACGTGCACACATTGCGGACAAGATTCTGAAAGAAATTAAGGAACGTCTACAATTTTTAGTCAATGTTGGTCTAGATTATTTGTCGCTTTCTCGTTCGGCTGAAACATTATCAGGGGGAGAAGCACAACGTATTCGATTAGCCAGTCAAATTGGCGCTGGCTTAGTGGGTGTGATGTATGTGCTGGATGAACCGTCAATTGGATTACACCAACGTGATAACGAGCGTTTGTTAAATACGTTAATCCATTTGCGTAATTTGGGGAATACAGTAATCGTTGTTGAACACGATGAAGATGCGATTATGGCAGCAGACCATATTATTGATATTGGGCCAGGTGCGGGTGTGCATGGTGGGCAAGTTGTCGCAGAAGGCACTGCAAAAGCGATTATGGCGAATGAAAACTCAATTACAGGTAAATTTTTATCTGGTGTTGAGAAAATCGAAATTCCGAAAAAACGCACCGCACTTGATAAGCAAAAAATACTGAAGCTTAATGGCGCAACGGGGAATAATTTAAAATCAGTGAATTTAGAGATCCCCGTCGGGCTATTTACTTGTGTGACGGGCGTGTCAGGCTCAGGAAAATCAACGCTAATTAATGATACTTTATTCCCATTGGCGCAAAATGCCCTGAACCGTGCTGAGAATACGCAGTATGCGCCGTATAAATCCATTTCAGGTTTAGAATTTTTTGATAAGGTGATTGATATTGACCAAAGCCCAATTGGTCGAACTCCGCGTTCAAACCCAGCAACTTATACGGGATTATTTACGCCAATTCGTGAATTATTTTCAGGTGTGCCCGAGGCAAGAGCAAGAGGATATAATCCTGGACGTTTTAGTTTTAATGTGCGGGGGGGACGCTGTGAAGCGTGCCAAGGGGACGGTGTAATTAAAGTTGAAATGCATTTCTTGCCAGATGTGTATGTACCTTGTGAGCATTGTAAAGGTAAACGTTATAACCGCGAAACGTTAGAGATTCGTTATAAAGGGAAGACGATTCATCAAGTGCTGGATATGACCGTCGAGGAGGCGCGCGAGTTTTTTGATGCGATTCCGCAAATTGCGCGTAAACTACAAACGTTAATGGATGTGGGGTTATCGTATATCCGTTTAGGGCAATCTTCGACAACGTTATCTGGTGGAGAAGCCCAACGTGTGAAATTGGCAACAGAATTGTCTAAACGCGATACAGGAAAAACTTTGTATGTATTGGATGAGCCAACAACAGGCTTGCATTTTGCGGATATTAAACAGCTGTTGACTGTTTTACACCGTTTACGTGATCAAGGAAATACCATTGTAGTGATTGAGCATAATTTAGATGTAATCAAAACAGCGGATTGGATTGTTGATCTAGGACCAGAAGGAGGCAATGGTGGTGGACAAATTATTGCAACGGGTACGCCTGAGCAAGTTGCAGAAGTGAATGGGTCACATACTGCGCGTTTCTTAAAAACAATCTTACAAAAAGGCTGAACACCATTGGGATTTTAGGATAAAATAAATCAGACTGTTTAGTCTGATTTTTTTATACAACGAGGAGACTTATATGAAAAAAACAGTATTAGCACTTATGCTATCATGTGGTGTTGCGGTATCCGCATTAGCGCATAACCATGCAGCTGATCATAAACACACTGGCGAAATGCTAGAAGTGAAAGTGGAATTGCTTGACCCTGTAAAAGGTAATCAAGATGTGGGTAAAGTTGTGATTACTGAATCAGCTTATGGTTTAGTGTTTACTCCAGAACTCAAAGGCTTAACAGCAGGTTTACATGGTTTCCATATTCACCAAAATCCAAGCTGTGATGCAAAAGAAAAAGATGGCAAATTAGTTGCTGGTCTAGCCGCAGGTGGTCACTGGGATCCAAAAAATGCGGGTAAACACGGTCACCCTTGGTCTGATGAAGCTCACTTAGGCGATTTACCTGCCTTAACAGTAAACGCAGACGGTACATCAACTAACCCTGTTTTAGCACCACGTTTAAAACATTTAGAAGAGGTGAAAGGTCGCTCATTAATGATCCATGAAGGTGGCGATAACCACTCAGATCATCCTGCACCATTAGGCGGTGGCGGTCCACGTATGGCTTGTGGTGTGATTAAATAATTAGACCCCGTGCAATAAAAAAGCCTAGTAGTCGATACTGGGCTTTTTTATTCATCAAGTGCGGTGAATGGAGAGAAAATATTACCCCAAACGTTGTCTCACAATCTCAAATAAGCATACGCCTGTTGCTACAGACACGTTTAAGGAAGACACCGACCCCGCCATCGGAATACTAACCAGTTGATCACAATGTTCACGTGTTAATCGGCGCATACCCTCACCTTCCGCGCCCATCACTAAGGCTAAACCACCTGTTAGTTTAGTTTGATACAACGTCTCAGTAGCCTCGCCCGCGGTGCCAATGACCCAAATATTGTGGTCATTTTGCAAGTCACGTAAGGTACGCGCTAAGTTAGTCACTCGAATTAACGGCATCGTTTCTGCTGCACCGCAAGCCACTTTGCGCGCGATAGAGGTTAACTGTGCTGATTTATCTTTTGGCACAATCACCGCACATACACCAGCGGCGTCTGCAGTACGTAAACACGCCCCTAAATTATGTGGGTCAGTCACGCCATCCAGGACTAATAAAAGAGGATTTTGCTTGTGCTGCAAAATAGTGTCTAAATCTGCCTCATTCAATTCTTTTGCAGGTTGTACGCGTGCAATAATACCTTGGTGTACTTCGCCATCTGCTTTTTTATCTAAGGTTTGACGGTTAACAAATTGCACTGAAATGCCTAAGCGATGCAGTTCATTTAACAAGGGTTGCAGGCGTTTGTCTTCACGCCCTTTTAATGCATATACTTCAATTAAACGCTCAGGTGCGTTACTCAAAAAGGCACTCACTGCATGAATGCCATAAATGTTTTCACTCATCTATTTTCTCTTTTTTTCTGATTTTTTCTTACTTTTCTTGGCAGTGGAAGAGGTTGAAACGTTGGATTTTTTTGCCGCACTTTTATGCCCTTTACTTTTCGAACGTTGTTTTTCGATACTTTCAGCATAACGCAGATTTTTCTTCATCTTGTCTTTCAATGTTTTGCCTTCACGCAATGGCTTGCGCTCACTTGAAACTAAAGAGAAATCTACTTGGCGTTGTTCAAGGCTGACAGCTTCCACACGAATTTTAACCTTATCACCGATACGATAGATCATACCACTGTTTTCGCCGATTAAACGTTGTTTTGATAAATCAAATTGGTAATAGTCATTATCTAAAGTGGAAATGTGAACCAGTCCATCAATAAATAAATCATCCAAACGCACAAATAAACCGAAGCCCGTGACAGAGGAAATGACACCACTAAATTCTTCGCCCACGTGATCTTGCATATATTCACATTTTAGCCAATCAGCTACATCACGTGTTGCGTCATCGGCGCGACGTTCAGTCATGGAACAATGATCGCCTAATAGATCCATTTCATCGAAAGAATAATGGTAGCCCCCCGTTTCTGTCGTTTTCCGTTTTGAGCCCTTTAATTTGGCTAAAATAAATTTGATACCACGATGGAGTGTTAGATCGGGATAGCGGCGAATTGGCGAAGTAAAGTGCGCATATTCTTCTAATGCGAGACCAAAGTGCCCAATATTATCGGGAGAATAGACCGCCTGACTTAAAGAACGTAATAGCATGGTTTGAATTAATTCGTGATCAGGTCGTTCACGTACTTGCTCTAATAATTCAGCATAATCTGCTGTTGTTGGTTTTGTTCCACCACCTAGCCCTAAGCCACATTCGTTCAAGAAACTACGAAATGCAGTTGTTTTTTCTTCGCTTGGTCCCGCATGAATGCGGAATAATGCAGGTTCTTGGTGTTTCTCAACGAAGTTTGCCGCAGCAATATTAGCAAGAATCATACATTCCTCAATGATTTTATGGGCATCATTACGGATAACAGGTTCAATGCGTTCAATCCGTCCCATTTCATTAAAGACAAACTTGCTTTCGATTGTTTCAAAATCAATGGCACCACGTTGATGACGGGCATCCACTAAGGCTTGATACATTTTGTGTAATTCAAGCAAGTGCGGTACTAAATTATGGTAGCGTTCGCAAAGCTCTTCATCGCCCTCTAAGATGCGAGCGACTTTGGTATAAGTTAAACGAGCGTGAGAATTCATTACCGCTTCGTAGAACTCATAGCCTGTAATTTTGCCTTTTGCTGAAACATTGAGCTCGCACACCATACACAAGCGATCAACTTGTGGGTTTAACGAGCAAAGCCCATTAGAAAGCACTTCTGGCAACATTGGCACGACACGGTTTGGAAAATATACAGAATTGCCTCGTGCGTGTGCTTCGGTATCCAATGCAGTGCGTTGACGAACATAATAGCTCACATCAGCAATTGCCACCCACAATTTCCAACCGCCCCCACGTTTTTTCTGACAGAAAACCGCATCGTCAAAATCGCGCGCATCTTCACCATCAATTGTGACTAATGGTAATTGGCGTAAATCAACGCGCCCCTCTTTTGCTTGTTCAGGCACTTCTTCGCTGAGTTTTGAAACCTGTTTTAAGACGGCATCAGGGAACACGTGTGGAATATCGTGGTTACGGATCGCAATTTCCACCTCCATGCCTTTCGCCATGTTTTCACCCAAAATTTCAGTGATTACACCAACAGGTTGGCTAAAGGTTGCAGTGCGAGGTTTTAATTCAACCACTACAACTTGTCCCATTCGAGCACCTTGGCGATGTTCATTCGGGATTAAAATATCTCGATTGATACGGCTATCATCAGGCACCACATAACCGATGCCATCTTCTAAGAAAAAACGCCCAACAATTTGTTTTTTACGTTGTTGTAGCACACGTACAATACGGACTTCTTGCCGTCCACGGCGATCTTGTCCACTGAGTTGCGCGAGTACATAATCACCGTGCATGACCTTTTGCATTTGATTATTAGGAATAAACCAATCGCTATCTTTTCCTTCAACTTGCAAAAAACCATAGCCATCACGATGACCAAGTACGGTTCCTTTTAATAGGTCTAATTTTTCAGGCAAAGCATAGCGTTTACGTTTAGTAAACACTAACTGTCCATCATTTTCCATTGCCCGTAAACGACGGCGCATAGATTCTTGTTGTTCTTCATCCGTGATGGATAAAGTATGAAAGAGTTCTTCTTTAGAAATTGGTGCGTGATGTTGTCGAATGATATCGAGAATAAATTCTCGACTAGGAATAGGGTTTTCATATTTGGCAAGTTCTTCGTGATAATTGGGATCTTGCAGCAACGGTGTTTTCTTACTTTTTGACATAATTGTTCCTTTTCGAATGAAAAATGACATTCGCTAAACTGGACCCAGTTTGACACTCCGCGATCGTGAAAGCAAGCAGAATACGTTGTAGAGAGATAACTCATTGAGTATAAGGCTATTAAAGTTTGTCTCAAGTAGAAAGACAAGGCAATTTTCGATAATTTACAGAAAATCTTCTGTTATAAAGGTACATTTTTTGGTACATTTAGGACAATTTTTTTAATACTCAAACGCGAGTCTTCATCATTCAATTTAGTTCAACGGAATCCTTATGTTATTCAAAAAAATTCGTGGTTTATTTTCAAATGATCTTTCTATCGATCTCGGTACCGCTAATACGTTAATTTATGTAAAAGGGCAAGGTATTGTACTTGATGAGCCGTCTGTTGTTGCAATTCGTCAAGAGCGCTCAGGTGCATTAAAAAGCATTGCGGCGGTGGGAAAAGACGCAAAATTAATGCTAGGCCGTACACCAAAAAGTATTGCAGCCATTCGTCCAATGAAGGATGGTGTGATTGCGGATTTTTTTGTGACAGAGAAAATGTTGCAATATTTCATCAAGCAAGTGCACAGCGGCAATTTTATGCGCCCAAGTCCACGTGTGTTGGTTTGCGTCCCTGCTGGTGCGACGCAAGTCGAGCGTCGAGCAATTAAAGAGTCAGCGATTGGAGCGGGTGCTCGCGAAGTCTATTTAATCGAGGAGCCGATGGCTGCCGCAATCGGTGCAAAATTACCAGTGTCGACCGCAACGGGATCAATGGTGATTGATATTGGTGGTGGTACAACAGAAGTCGCGGTGATTTCGTTGAATGGCATTGTGTATTCTTCTTCTGTTCGTATCGGTGGCGACCGTTTTGATGAAGCCATTATTTCTTATGTTCGTAAAACATTTGGTTCAATTATTGGTGAACCGACGGCTGAACGAATTAAACAAGAAATTGGTACGGCATATATCCAAGAAGGTGATGAAATTCGTGAGATTGAAGTGCATGGTCATAATTTAGCAGAAGGTGCACCTCGTTCTTTTAAATTGACATCTCGTGATGTGTTAGAAGCTATTCAACAACCCCTTAATGGCATTGTGGCGGCTGTTCGTACAGCACTTGAAGAATGTCAACCTGAGCATGCAGCAGATATTTTTGAACGTGGCATGGTCTTGACAGGAGGGGGGGCGCTTATTCGTAATATTGATGTGCTACTTTCTAAAGAGACAGGGGTGCCAGTGATTATCGCAGAGGACCCACTTACTTGTGTTGCGCGTGGTGGTGGCGAGGCATTAGAAATGATCGACATGCACGGTGGCGATATTTTCAGTGATGATATCTAATGAGATAGAAAAGTGCGGTGAAGTTTACCGCACTTTTTCCCTAACCTCTTATAACGGATAACGCTTAGTTTAATTCATATATGAAACCCATTTTTGGTAAGGCGCCTCCTCTCGGTCTTCGGTTGATTTTAGCCATTATTGCTTCTTTGGCATTAATGCTCTCTGATGGACAAACAAATGCGATGATCAAAGCACGCAGTGTGATGGAAACGGCAATCGGAGGTCTGTATTATTTGGCAAACACGCCTCGAACAGTACTGGATGGGGTGTCAGATAATCTCGTAGATACCAATAAATTGCAAATTGAAAACAAAGTATTACGTGAGCAATTACGTGAAAAAAATGCCGATTTGCTTTTATTAGATCAACTCAAAGTCGAAAATCAACGTCTTCGCTTATTATTGAACTCCCCACTCCGTACAGATGAATATAAAAAAATTGCGGAAGTACTCACTGCTGAAACAGACGTTTATCGTAATCAAGTGGTGATTAATCAAGGCTTTCGTGATGGGGCTTATGTTGGACAACCGATCATTGATGAGAAAGGGATCGTAGGTCAAATTATTTCAGTGGGGGACAAGACCAGTCGTGTGTTGTTATTGACCGACGTGACGCATTCGATTCCTGTACAAGTATTACGCAATGATGTGCGTTTGATTGCGAGTGGCACAGGGCGTAATGATGAATTAACCTTAGACAATGTTCCGCGTTCTGTTGATATTGTCAAAGGGGATTTGCTTGTTACATCTGGTCTGGGGGGACGTTTTTTAGAAGGTTATCCAGTTGCGATTGTAGAATCGGTTTCTCGTGATGGGCAAAATTATTTTGCCACCGTGAGTGCCAAGCCCCTCGCCTCAATTGAACGTCTGCGCTATGTATTACTCTTATGGCCAACGAATGAAGAAATGAGAAACGTGCAATCTATTTCACCAGAAGATATTCGTAGAACAGTACAGCAACGATTAGAAAATCAGGGAGTAGAGGCGAATCGAGTAAAAAAAGCATTGGTACAAGATGAGCCAGAACCTCATGCGGCTGCGCTAGAAGAGCCTGCAACAACATTAGAAAATCCTGCAGAAAATAATCAAGCGTTGCCTCTTCCAGAACCTGTACATAAAGAGGAAGAATAATGCAAAAACACTTTTTATTACAGTTAGTGATTGTCGCATGCACCTTTATTGTGGCTTTAGTGATGGAGATTTCACCTTGGCCAAGTGATTTCCAGCATTTTAAGCCTGCTTGGTTAGTGCTCGTGTTGTTATATTGGACACTTGCTGTTCCTACAAAAATTAGTATCGGTTCCGCATTTGTTTTAGGTGTGGCGTGGGATTTAGTATTAGGATCAATATTAGGGGTTCATGCCTTAGTGTTGTCTGTATTTATCTATTTAGTTGCGGTCAATCATCTTATCTTGCGTAATTTATCGTTGTGGATGCAAAGCTTATTAGTCGTTGCATTTATCTTCTGTATTCGAATTGGTATTTTCCTGATTGAGTTATTTTTACACAGTGCATCATTTAATTGGCAAGAAATTTATGGTGCCCTCGCCAGTGGTCTGTTATGGCCTTGGGTTTTCTTGTTATTACGCCGTATTCGGCGTCAATTGCAATTGCGTTAATGTCATGAATCAAAAAAACGCACGTTTACTTGTGTGCGTTTTTTATTTAGGTATTTGGCGTTATTTGAGAAAAATACTTTTTTCTTCCTCTTCTGCGACTTGTCCTTTTCTCCATTCTATTGCACTGAATAGTCCAAGTGAATTATCGACTAAACGGACGTAGTCTAAGTCAACGGCCCAAATAGATAATTGCCTAATCAGCTGATGTGAATAGCTGGCTTCATAGTATAATCGGGCTAATTCCGCTTCTTCACCAAACAATTGTTTCGCTTTGCCTGTAAATTGTACACCCTGTAAAGAAGGAACAAATCGGGTCGGTACAAAGATAGTCCCCGCAACTTGAGGATTTTTGCTCATGATCTGTGCATGCTGTGTTTGTTCTCCCGTGACATAGATCAAACGCTTCAAGTGTTCATCAAAGACATAGTAAAGGGCATTTGCCCAAGGCATATTGTTGTCTACGCAGGCTAGCGTAAATAAATACTGTTTCTTAATAAAGTCAGCGACGCGTTTTTGCATGTTGTGTTCTCATTATCTGTGACCAAATCTATATTTGATTAGTCTCCTATTCTGATCTCGTTGAGATTCAGGCGTAAATAACACAGAACAGTATGTCACGAGATAAATCTCTTTGTTCACCTCATATTAGAAAAAATGAGGTGAACAGGGTAAGAATGTACGATAGATATGTTCTTGCGTTTTCTTATTTAGCGTAGAAAGGCTGGGATCTGTCTCTCATAGGCTGCAATTTTATCTTCATGCTGTAAGGTTAATCCAATATTGTCTAAACCGTTAAGCAAGCAATGACGACGGAAACTGTCGATTTCAAAATGATAAACTTTGTTATTGGCTGCAACAGTTTGCGCCTCTAAATCCACAGAAATCGTTGCCCCTTCATTTGCCACCACATATTTGAATAATTCATCGACTTCGTGTTCAGTTAAACGAATCGGTAGCATTTGGTTATTCAAGCTATTGCCATAGAAAATATCCGCAAAGCTTGGTGCAATAATTACACGGATACCATAATCATCTAACGCCCAAGGCGCGTGTTCACGTGAAGAGCCACACCCAAAATTTTCACGTGCTAATAAAATGCTAGCGCCTTGATAGCGAGGGTAGTTGAGCACGAAATCAGGGTTGGGCTGTTTTCCGTCATCATCTAAAAAGCGCCATTCGTGGAATAAATGAGCACCAAAGCCGACACGTGTGACTTTTTGTAAAAATTGCTTTGGAATAATGGCATCCGTATCCACATTTGAGGCATCAAGTGGAACAGCAATGCCAGTGTGTTGTTTAAATTCGTTAGGCATAGGTTTTCTCTCTTAATTAATTTTTTGTTACCGCTACCATTGTCATCACTTTTCTTAGTATTTCTTCTCTCCTTTTTTGTTTGTGCAAAAAAGGAGTAAAGAAACACCCCCCGACTAAACTGCTTGTCCTCTTTCCGTGTGGATTTTTTCACGAAAAATAAGTTGTCTTCGCTTTGCTACGCAACCTTATTTTCCTAAAAATCCTCACTGCTCTCGGGCAGTTTACACGGGGATATTATTGGTATCTGTGAAAAAGTGCGGTTGATTTTAAAAAGTTTTCCTTCTATTAGGTAAATAGGGCTAGGGAAATTAATTCAATTCAACATTTCTAATATCCACAAACTTGCCGAACACTGCGGCTGCGGCTGCCATTGCTGGACTGACTAAGTGGGTGCGACCACCACGCCCTTGGCGCCCCTCAAAGTTGCGGTTGCTGGTCGAAGCACAACGCTCACCGGGTTCTAAACGGTCATTGTTCATGGCTAAGCACATTGAGCAACCGGGCAAACGCCACTCAAAACCAGCCTCAATAAAGATTTTGTCCAAACCTTCTTTTTCCGCTTGTTCACGCACTAAGCCTGAACCTGGAACGACGAGTGCTTGTACGCCTTCTGCAACTTTTCGGCCTTTTGCCACTGCGGCTGCCGCACGTAAATCTTCAATGCGAGAATTAGTGCAAGAGCCAATAAACACTTTATCGATGTTCACATCTGTTAATTTAATGCTGTGTGGTAAATCCATATAGGCTAAGGCTTTTTCTGCCGACTGGCGTTCAATTGGATCTTGCATATTTGCTGGGTTTGGGATTGCTTGGTCGATACCAATCACTTGTCCAGGGTTAGTTCCCCAAGTGACTTGTGGTTGAATTTCACTGGCTTCTAATGTCACCACGGTATCAAATTCCGCCCCTTCATCTGTGTGTAAGGTTTTCCAATAAGCGACGGCATCTTCCCAATCTTTGCCTTTTGGTGCATAAGGTTTGTCTTTTAAGTAGGCAAACGTGGTGTCATCTGGGGCGATAATGCCTGATTTTGCCCCTAATTCGATCGCCATATTGCAAACGGTCATACGACCTTCCATGGAAAGATCGCGGATTGCTTCGCCACAAAATTCCACAACGTGCCCAGTGCCACCACCCATAGTGGTTTTACCGATGATTGCCAATACAATATCTTTAGCTGTAATGCCTTCTTGTACCTTACCACGCACTTCAATTTTCATTTTTTTCGCACGCGCTTGTTTGATGGTTTGTGTGGCAAGCACGTGTTCGACTTCGGATGTGCCAATGCCGAAAGCCAAGGCACCAAATGCACCGTGAGTAGCGGTGTGCGAGTCGCCACATACGATGGTCATTCCTGGCAATGTTAAGCCCTGTTCAGGCCCCATTACGTGCACAATCCCTTGGTTAATATGGTTGATGTCGTAAAGCGTGATCCCAAATTGGTCGGTATTTTTGGCAAGTTCTACCATTTGCACACGTCCCATTTCACCCGAGCCACCTAAATCGCGGCTATCGGTTGGCACGTTATGATCCATTGTTGCCACCGTTTTACTTGGTTGGCGAACCGTACGCCCCATTGCACGTAAGCCGTCAAAGGCTTGCGGGGACGTCACTTCGTGCACTAAATGACGGTTGATATAAATTAAAGGGGTTTCGCCTTTGGCTTCGTGGACGACGTGAGCGTCGAAGAGTTTTTCGTATAGGGTCTTGGACATTGTGTTTTCCTAATCAATTTAGCTTTGAATTATTTTTATCGATTTTTTTGCGTTTACTCCCTCCTTTTTTGCTTGTGCAAAAAAGGAGCAAAAAACACACCCCGACTAAACTGCTTGTCCTCTTTCCGTGTGGATTTTCTTTACGCAAAATAAGTTGTCTTCGCTTTGCTACGCAACTTTATTTTCCTAAAAATCCCCACTGCTCTCGGGCAGTTTACACGGGGATAAAATTTCTATTTTTTATTAAAAAGTGCGGTGGTTTTTCTAAAAATTTTATTTCACTGCTTGTGCAATTAAGTCTCCCATTTCTTTGGTTGAAACAGGTTGGCTTTCGTCAGCTAAGTCTGCGGTGCGGTGTCCGTTTGCTAGCACTTCTTTTACTGCATTTTCAATTGCTGTCGCCGCTTCGTTTAAGTTGAAGCTGTGGCGTAACATCATCGCTGCCGATAGAATTTGAGCGATTGGGTTGGCGATGCCTTTGCCAGCAATGTCTGGGGCAGAACCGCCAGCAGGTTCGTATAAGCCGAAACCTTGTTCGTTTAAACTGGCGGAAGGCAACATTCCCATTGAACCTGTGATCATTGCACACTCATCGGAAATGATGTCACCGAAGATATTGGAGCAAAGCAATACATCAAAAAATTCAGGTTGTTTGATTAATTGCATTGTGGCGTTGTCGATATAGATATGATCCAACGTCACTTCTGGATAATCTTTTGCCACTTCGCACACCACTTCACGCCATAACACCGAGCTGATTAACACATTGGCTTTATCAACAGAAGTAACGTGTTTAGTGCGTTTCATTGCGGTTTTAAACGCAACGCGTGCGATGCGTTCAATCTCATAGCGGTGATACACTTCTGTATCAAAGGCTTTTTCATTGGCGCCTTCGCCCTCACGTCCTTTCGGTTGTCCAAAGTAAATCCCACCCGTTAATTCACGCACGGTTACCATATCAAAGCCTTTGGCAGCAATATCCGCTCGTAATGGACAAAATTTTTCTAAGCCTTTGTAAAGGGTGGCGGGGCGTAAATTGCAGAATAAAGCAAAGTGTTTGCGTAACGGTAATAATGCGCCACGTTCAGGTTGTTGTGCTGGTGGTAAGTTTTCCCATTTTGGACCGCCCACTGAACCAAATAAAATCGCATCACTTTCTTCACAACCTTTTAAGGTGTCTGCAGGTAATGGCGTGCCGTGGTTATCAATTGCGATACCGCCCACATCAAAAGTGCGGTAGTTTAATTTGAAGTTGTATTTTTGTTGGACGACATCTAACACTTTGATGGCTTCTGCCATAATTTCAGGGCCGATGCCGTCGCCACTTAATACTGCTATGTTGAATGTTTGCATTTGGTGTTTCCTTTTATCTTTTAATGAATTTGTATTGGATGTAGGTAATTAATTTAATTTTTCACTATTCCTGTTACTTTTCTTTGCGTCGCCATCTCTTTCTACTTTTTTGCTTGTACAAAAAAGTAGCAAAAAATACCCCCCGACTAAACTGCATTTCCTCATGCCAAAGAAATTTTCTTTACGCAAAATAAGTTGTCTTCGCTTTGCTATGCAACCTTATTTTTCTAAAAATTTCTTTTGCATTCGGGCAGTTTACACGGGGATAAACTGCCTATTTGTAAGCTGAAAAGTGCGGTGCATTTTGGAAAAGTTTTATACACCTGCAATTTTATGTAATTTTAAGTCTGCGACTTTTTGTGAACGGTAGATTGCATTGATGGCGTGGATTAACGCTCTGGCGGAGGATTCCACAATATCGGTGGCTAAACCTACGCCGTGGAAGCGTCTGCCGTCGTGTTCGACGACGATATCCACTTGCCCTAACGCTTCTGCGCCTTCGCCTTTAGCGGTTAAGTTATAGTGCAACATTTTCACATTTAAACCTGTAATGGCTAAAATCGCGTTGTAAACCGCATCGACAGGACCGTTACCGCCACTTGAAACTTGGCTCACTTTCTTGCCGTCTAATTCCACTTGCACAAAAGCGGATGCTGGCAAATGGCTGATACATTGTGAAGTGATCACGTCTAAAGTTAAGCGATCTTCATCACCTTGCTGCATATCAATAAAGGCAAGCGCTTCTAAGTCATAATCAAAGACTTGACCTTTCTTATCCGCTAATTTCAAAAACGCATCATATAATTTATCTAAATCATAATCGTGATCTTGGTAGCCCATTTCTTGCATATGATTTCGTACAGCCGCTCTGCCAGAACGTGCGGTTAAATTTAATTTTTCTTTTTTCAAACCAATGGTTTCTGGTGACATAATTTCGTACGTGTTTTTATGTTTCACCATACCGTCTTGGTGGATACCAGACGAGTGGGCGAATGCATTAGAACCCACAATCGCTTTGTTTGGCTGGATTGGCATATTGCATAATTGGCTGACCATTTGGCTGACACGATGGATTTCTTGTGTGTTAATGCGAGTGTCTAAACCTTTAAACATATCTTGGCGTGTTTTGATTGCCATCACCACTTCTTCTAACGCTGTATTGCCTGCACGTTCACCGATACCGTTGATGGTACATTCAATTTGTCTTGCACCATATTGCACTGCGGTTAATGAGTTGGCGGTCGCCATACCTAAATCATTGTGGCAGTGCACAGAAATGACGGCTTTATCGATGTTTGGCACACGATGCATCACGTTATGGATAATGTCGCCAAATTGGGTGGGTAAAGTGTAGCCTACCGTGTCTGGAATGTTGATCGTGGTCGCCCCCGCATTGATTGCTGCTTCCACAATGCGACAAATATTATCAATGCCTGTGCGCCCCGCATCTTCGCAAGAAAATTCCACGTCATCAGTATAATTTCTCGCACGCTTCACAGCGTGGATCGCCATCTCAACCACATCATCAAAAGTGCGGCGTAATTTTGCTTCGACATGTAAGGCTGAAGTGGCAATAAAAGTATGAATGCGGAAGGCGTCAGCCACTTTCAAGGCTTCGGCAGCGGCATCAATGTCTTTATCTACTGCACGAGATAATGCACACACTCGGCTGTTTTTGACATGGCGAGCGATGGTTTGCACTGATTCAAAATCCCCCGCAGAAGAAACGGGGAAACCCACTTCCATGACATCAACGCCTAAACGTTCTAAAGCCAAGGCAATTTGTAATTTTTCTTTCACCGTCAAACTGGCTTTTAAAGCTTGCTCGCCGTCACGCAATGTGGTGTCAAAAATGATGATGTTGTTGTTTGCCATAGTGTTGTCCTTGCTTTTATTTTTTGACTAAAGTGCAATGTATTTTTAAAAAATTGGTATAAAAAAACCCGCCTAGTGAGTGCGGGTTAAATTAACTGGATTTTTTTACTCTTTTTTTATCCACAACTTAACCGCACAGCGAGTGTGAGAGGCATAAGTTGAGTGATAAAGAAACAATATTAAACATAAAATGACATCGTTATTTAAAATGAGATGTTTTTCATCTTACTGATAAAAAATAAGCTGTCAAATAAAATTTTAGTGTTTAATCTTTTTATCTGTGTTGTTTTTATCTATTTTAAAGTTATAAATGTTGAATTTGTTTAAATTATTGTTTTTTTATTCTGAGTCAGCCGATGAATTGATGTTTTTTACATCTATTTTATGGTGGATTAAAGATAAAATATTTCTTTGCGAAAAACGTCATCTTTTTGGCATGCGCACAAGATCGAATCTTCTTGTACGCACATAGCCGCAAATAGACGAGCTTATTGAAAGGTATGGCATTGGTTAGGATCACCTGTATTTAACCCGATTTTAAACCATTGCAAACGTTGAGCCGAAGTACCATGAGTAAAGCTATCAGGCACGACATAGCCTTGACTACGCTTTTGTAAGCGATCATCGCCGACAGCTTCTGCTGCACGAAAGGCACGTTCTATATCACCTGCTTCAAAAAGACCTGTTTTTGAGGCTTGGTGTGCCCAAACACCAGCAAAACAATCGGCTTGTAATTCTAATTTTACCGATAAATGATTTGCTTCTGTTTTATGACTTTGTTGACGTAAGCGATTGACTTGAGAAAGGATACCGAGCTGGTTTTGAATGTGGTGCCCTACTTCATGTGCAATGACGTAAGCAAATGCGGCTTCGCCCCCTGCGCCTAATTGCGTTTTCATATCGTGGTAGAACGATAAATCAAGATAAACTTTGTTGTCATTTGGACAATAAAAAGGCCCCATTGCAGATTGTCCCGTTCCACAAGCAGTATGTGTCGCGCCTTGGTATAACACCATAACAGGTGCTTGGTAATGCCGATTGTGGCGAAAAAAATAATTTCCCCATACGGTTTCTGTATCTGCTAATACTACGCGTGATAAACGATTTAGCTCATCTTCTTCTTGTGAATTGAGCGTTCGAGATTGCTGGGCACTAAAATCGGGCGTGCCGACTAAGCCAGATAAATCGACACCATAATAAGCTCCAATTAACAAAATAATCAGCCCTAAAATACCTGTTTTTTTACCGCCTCTCACGTTACTGCCATCTGAACGACGATCCTCAACATTTGTACTTTCTCTACGACCACGCCAACGCATCTTTACACCCTTGATTACTTTGTTTGAAAAACACATTCTAACGTAAGTTGCTTAAAGTGCGGTCAAATTTAAGAAAGAATTTTCAAGTAGTGTAAATATTCATCTTATTAATAGACTTCGTGCGGAGATTTGGTTAAGGTGAAAAAGATTTTTTAATAACAAAAGGAACTTACTATGGGATTATTTGATTTTGTCAGTGAAATTGGTCGTAAACTTTTTTCTAAAGCAGAAGATGCAGCAGAAGCCGTAACCAAACACATTCACGAAGACAATCCAGGTCTTGAAAATGTAGTCGTGAAAGTAGAAGATGGTGTCGCTTTTATTGAAGGGATAGCAGAATCAGCCAGCGCCTTAGAAAAAGCGGTGTTAATGGTGGGTAACGTTGAAGGTATCACTTCTGTAAACGTAGATAAAGTCGTGATCAAAAATGGTGAAAGTTTGGCTGGCGATGATGAGTTCTATGTAATTCAAAAAGGCGACACACTTTGGAAAATCGCTGAAAAAACCTATGGTAATGGGACAAAATATACGGCTATCGTCGCGGCGAATAAAGAAGTGATCAAAGATGCGGATAAAATTTTCCCAGGACAGAAAATTCGTTTACCAAAAGTGCTGTAATTGAACCGTATTCGTTGAAAAAAAGGAAAACTCAAGAAATTGGGTTTTCCTTTTTTGTTCTTTTAGGTTAAAAAATGCACAAATATGCGTTTTTATTTTGCATTTCCTCGACTGATGTCTTTTATCTCGTTATAATTCGTCGGTTATTTTTAACTTTAATTTTTACTAACGTGTTCGGTGTGTGCGTTCGCCGAGTGCAAATTCATTTTGAGGTAATATAATGTCATTTACTATTGAAACAACTCAAGGTCTTGAGCGTCGTGTTCAAATCACCGTTCCATCTGACACTGTTGAAGGTGCAGTACGTGAAGAATTAAAACGTGTTGCGAAAACAGCACGCGTTGACGGTTTCCGCAAAGGTAAAGTGCCACCGCACATTATTGAAAAACGTTTTGGACCATCAGTTCGTCACGATGTATTAGGCGAATTATTACAAAGCCATTTCTTCAACGTGATGATTGAGCAAAAAGTTAATCTTGCAGGTCGTCCATCTTTCGCAGTTGAACAATTTGAAGCAGGTAAAGATTTAGTTTTCACTGCAACGTTTGAAGTCTATCCAGAAGTGGAATTAAAAGGTTTAGATCAAATCAAAGTTGAGAAACCTGTTGTTGAAATCACAGATGCTGACATCGAAAAAATGATCGAAGTATTACGTAAACAACAAGCGACTTGGGCTGAAAGCACCGAAGCGGCAAAATCGGAAGATCGTGTTGTGATCGACTTTGTTGGTTCTGTTGATGGTGAAGAATTTGAAGGTGGTAAAGCAGAAGACTTCACATTATTTATGGGTCAAGGTCGCATGATCCCTGGTTTCGAAGACGGTATCGTGGGTCACAAAGCAGGCGAACAATTTGATATCAACGTGACTTTCCCAGAAGACTATCACGCTGAAAACTTAAAAGGTAAAGCAGCGAAATTTGCAATCAACTTGAAAAAAGTTGAAGTCATGGTGTTACCAGAATTAACAGATGAGTTTGTTGCTAAATTTGGTCCAAATACTAAAACAGTAGAGGATTTACGTAACGAAATTCGTAAAAACATGCAACGTGAATTGAAAAATGCGTTAACTGCAAAAGTAAAAGGTCAAGTCATTGATGGTTTATTAGCGCAAAATGAAATTGACGTACCCGCATCAGCAGTAGAACAAGAAATCGAAGTATTACGTGGTCAAGCGGCTCAACGTTTCGGTGGTAACACTCAGCAAGCAGCACAATTGCCACGTGAGTTATTTGAAGAACAAGCGAAACGCCGTGTTCAAGTTGGTTTATTATTAGCAGAAGTCATTGCATCTAATGAACTAAAAGCAGATGATGCACGTGCAAAAACCATGATCGAAGAAATTGCATCGGCTTATGAACAACCTGCAGAAGTGATTGAATATTACAGCAAAAACAAAGAGTTGATGAATAATATTCGTAATGTTGTGTTGGAAGAACAAGCTGTTGATGCGATTCTTGCGAAAGCGCAAGTGACAGAAAAAGCGGCGTCTTTTGATGAAATCATGAATCCACAAGCGTAATTCATTATTGTTTTAACGCGTTGGTTTACTTTTAGTGCGGTCAGAATGTTAAGCATTTTGACCGCACTTTTTTATTGTTGTAAGGAATATTCAAGTTAGAAAAATGTGAATTTTCAGGTAGAATAACCGAATGCTTTCATTTTATTAAATTGGATTGACAGAGGTAGATATGAGTGTAATTCCTATGGTTGTTGAGCAAACCTCAAGAGGTGAGCGTTCTTATGATATTTATTCACGTTTATTAAAAGAGCGCGTGATTTTCTTGAGTGGCGAAGTAGAAGACCGTATGGCGAATTTGATTGTGGCTCAGTTGTTATTTTTAGAATCAGAAGATTCAGAAAAAGACATTAATATTTATATTAATTCTCCAGGTGGTTCTGTCACCGCGGGGATGGCGATTTATGATACGATGCAGTTTGTTAAGCCAGATATTCGTACACTTTGCGTTGGACAGGCTTGTTCCATGGGGGCCTTTTTATTGGCAGGTGGTACCGCAGGAAAACGCATTGCGTTGCCGAATGCGCGCGTGATGATTCATCAGCCTTTAGGAGGATTTCGTGGACAAGCATCCGATATTCAAATTCATGCACAAGAGATTTTAAAAATCAAACAAACTTTAAATGAACGTTTAGCATTTCATACGGGTCAAACGATTGAGCGTATTGAGCGTGATACGGATCGTGATAACTTCATGTCAGCAGAAGAAGCAAGAGTATACGGTCTGGTGGACCAAGTGTTAGAAAAACGATAAAGAATTTGGGATATAAAATGGAAAAAGACACAGAATTACATTGCTCTTTTTGTGGTAAAGAACAAAAAAAGGTCAGTAAACTCATTGCAGGGACGTCAGGGTATATTTGTAATGAATGTATCGAAATGTGTCATCACATGCTGTTATCTGATGATGAGCCAGAAACGACAGAGGTTGAGCCGCAAGAGGAGCAAAAATTGCCCACCCCGCATGAAATTCGTGCACATTTAGACGATTATGTTATTGGGCAAGATTATGCTAAGAAAGTGTTATCTGTTGCAGTGTATAACCATTATAAACGCTTGCGTTCAGATAAGCAGATTACGGATGTAGAATTAGGAAAAAGTAATATCTTATTAATTGGTCCGACTGGAAGTGGTAAAACCTTACTGGCAGAAACTATGGCGCGTATGCTGAACGTTCCTTTTGCGATGGCAGATGCCACAACATTAACTGAAGCAGGTTATGTTGGGGAGGATGTCGAAAATGTGTTGCAAAAACTGGTTCAGAATTGTGATTATGATGTGGCACGTGCAGAACAAGGTATCATTTATATTGATGAGATTGATAAAATTACACGTAAATCTGAAAATCCTTCTATTACACGTGATGTATCTGGTGAAGGGGTGCAACAAGCGTTATTAAAATTAATTGAAGGCACTGTGGCATCAATTCCTCCGCAAGGGGGGCGCAAGCATCCACAACAAGAAATGTTACGTGTGGATACGTCAAAAATCCTCTTTATTTGTGGTGGTGCGTTTGCAGGCTTAGATAAAGTGATTGAAAAACGTGTTCACGTCGGTTCAGGCATTGGTTTCAGTGCAGAAGTAAAGAGTAAACAAGACAAAGCAACTTTAAGCCAATTATTCGAGCAAGTTGAGCCAGATGACTTAATGAAATTTGGTTTAATCCCCGAGTTTATCGGGCGTTTACCCGTTGTTGCACCCCTTGCAGAATTAGATGAAGCCGCGTTAGTGAAAATTCTGACTGAACCTAAAAATGCGTTAATTAAACAATATCAGGCTTTATTTGGTTTAGAAGATGTTGAGCTTGAGTTTACGCCTGAAGCATTAACGGCGATGGCGAAAAAAGCACTAGAACGTAAAACAGGCGCAAGGGGATTACGCTCAATTGTTGAAGCAACCTTGCTGGATACAATGTATGATCTTCCTTCTTTAGAAAATCTGCGTAAAGTGATTGTAGAAGAAAGGGCGATAACCGAGAAACAACCGCCAACATTAGAATATCAAAAGTAATCAATAAAAGAATGCAAGTGCGGTGAATTTTACCGCACTTTTGTTTTTAAGCTTGATTTATTAAAAATTACCCTCATATTAGGCAAACTATCCTAATTTTAACTAAGAGAGTTCGGAATGAGCGCAAAAAAACAGAAACAAACCATTCCAGTGTTACCATTGCGTGATGTGGTCGTCTTTCCTTATATGGTGATGCCATTATTTGTTGGTCGATCAAAATCCATTCGTAGCCTTGATGAAGCGATGGAGACGGGAAAACAATTATTGTTAGTTTCGCAAAAGCAAGCCGATTTAGAAGAACCGACAGTTGATGACGTGTACGGCGTTGGCACTGTCGCGAATATCATTCAATTGCTCAAATTACCAGATGGTACAGTTAAAGTATTAGTGGAAGGTCAACAACGCGCGACGATTAATCATTTAGAAGATAATGGCGAGTTTTTTGTTGCTGACGTGACACCCATTGAAACAGAATTTGGGGATGACAAAGAATTAGCTGTAGTGAAGCAAGCAACATTGGCTGAATTTGAAAAATATGCAAAGTTGAATAAAAAAGTACAACCCGATGTGCATTCTGCTTTAGAACGCATTGAGGAATTTGATCGTCTAAGTGACACCTTAGCCGCGCATATGCCTGTTGCAGTGAAACACAAACAAAAAGTATTGGAAATTCCAAATGTAGTTGCGCGTTTTGAGTATCTGCTTGGCTTAATGGAATCTGAAACGGATTTATTACAAGTCGAGAAACGTATCCGTGGTCGTGTAAAAGAACAAATGGAGAAAACTCAGCGCGACTATTATTTGAATGAGCAAATTAAAGCGATTCAAAAAGAACTGGGTGAGACAGATAGCGTTGATGAAATAGAACAGCTTCGTCAAAAAATTGAAGAGGCGAAGATGCCTGCAGAAGCAAAAGAAAAAGCGGAAGCAGAATTGCAAAAATTGAAAATGATGTCACCGATGTCTGCAGAAGCCACTGTCGTTCGTAGTTATATCGATTGGATGGTACAAGTGCCTTGGAATAAACGGACGAAAGTGAAAAAAGATTTGGCGAAAGCACAGCAAGTATTGGATGCGGATCATTACGGCTTAGAGCGCGTGAAAGAACGCATCTTAGAATATTTAGCCGTGCAAACGCGTTTGAATCAAATTAAAGGTCCAATTTTATGTTTAGTCGGACCGCCAGGGGTCGGAAAAACCTCACTTGGTCAATCTATTGCACAAGCAACAGGGCGTAAATATGTGCGTATGGCACTAGGTGGCGTGCGTGATGAAGCGGAAATTCGTGGTCACCGCAAAACCTACATTGGTGCGTTGCCAGGTAAATTGATTCAAAAAATGGCAAAAGTGGGCGTGAAAAACCCATTATTCTTGCTCGATGAAATCGACAAAATGAGTTCGGATATGCGTGGTGATCCAGCATCGGCGTTATTGGAAGTGCTTGATCCTGAACAAAATACCACATTCAACGACCATTATTTAGAAGTGGATTACGATTTATCGGATGTCATGTTCGTGGCAACCTCAAACTCAATGCGTATTCCTGCGCCATTATTAGATCGTATGGAAGTGATTCGTCTTTCTGGTTATACCGAAGATGAAAAACTCAATATTGCGACTCGCCATTTATTAGCGAAACAAATGGAGCGCAACGGTTTGAAAGCGGGCGAATTAGTCATTGAAGAAAGTGCTATTTTAGACATTATTCGTTACTACACGCGTGAAGCGGGTGTGCGTAGCCTTGAGCGTGAAATCTCAAAAATTTGCCGTAAAGCCGTGAAAAACTTATTACTTGATAAAAAATTAAAATCGATCAAAGTCAATGCGGCGAATTTACAAGAATTTTTAGGTGTGAAACGTTTTGAGTTCGGTCGTGCAGATACCCAAAACCGTGTAGGTGAAGTAACGGGCCTTGCGTGGACAGAAGTAGGTGGCGATTTGCTCACTATTGAAACAGCGTCAGTATTAGGTAAAGGCAAACTCACTTACACGGGTTCATTGGGTGATGTGATGAAGGAATCGATCCAAGCGGCAATGACAGTGGTGCGTGCAAGAGCGGAAAAATTAGGTATTGCTTCTGACTTCCACGAAAAACGAGACATTCACATTCACGTACCTGAAGGGGCAACACCGAAAGATGGTCCGAGTGCAGGTATCGCAATGTGTACCGCATTGGTGTCTTGCTTAACGGGTAACCCAGTAAAAGCGGATGTTGCTATGACGGGTGAGATTACCTTACGTGGTAAAGTGTTGCCGATTGGTGGTTTGAAAGAAAAACTTTTAGCCGCACATCGTGGCGGAATCAAAACAGTGATTATTCCAAAAGAGAATGTGAAAGATCTTGAGGAAATTCCAGACAATGCAAAGGATAACTTGATCATTCATGCCGTTGAAACCATTGATGAAGTATTGACGATTGCATTGGAGAATCCGCCAACAGGAGTGGAGTTTGTTAAGCTTTCCCCGATCACTCACGCCAAAACTGTACGTAAAAGCCGTGTCAGTACACGTAAAAGTGCAGTCAATTAATTAATACTTTGATAAATAAAGCCAAATTGTTATGATTTGGCTTATTTTTATTTTGCTCGTGCGAATAGAGGGACTTTCTATTATAATCGTACGCATTTATGTTGATTAAAATATTTATAGGATAACAACAATGTTAATTGAAAAGCTTCACAGTATGACAAGCAGCTGGGTATCAAAATTCCTGTTAGGTTTAATTGCCGTTGCTTTCGTATTAAGTGGTATTACAGGCTATGTTTTTACGCGTGTTGATACGTCAGCCGTTAAAGTGAATGGTGAAGAAGTTTCACAACAAACTTTTTATCAACAATATGAATCTGAATCTGAACGTTTAAGACAGCAACTCGGTGCACAATTTGCCGCGTTATCGGGTTTGCCTGAATTTATCACAGGACTCAGACAAAGTGTGTTGAATAATTTGATCAACCAAACTTTATTACGTCAATATGCTGATGAGTTAAAAATCGGCGTCAGCGATGAACGTATTAAGCAACAAATTGTAACCAGTTCAATTTTCCAAACTGACGGAAAATTTGATAATAGTTTATATCAACGTATGTTGCAATTAAATGGCTTAACGCCCGATGCGTATGCCAATATTGTTCGTGAAGCCTTACGTTTAGAGCAGTTACAAACAGGTTTAGCAGAAAGTGAGTTTATTGTGCCAGCCCAGCAAGCGCAATTAACCGATTTATTTTTCCAAGCTCGTAAGATTCGTTTAGCACCTTTTGCAATAGATGATGTGATGGCGAAACAGCAGGTGTCTGAAGAAGAAATCAAAGCATATTATGAAACCAATAAAAGCGCGTTTTTAGTACCTGAATTAGCAAAAGTGCAATATATCAGTTTAACGCGCGCAGATGTTGAGAAAAATATTCAAGTTTCTGATGTCGAAATTGCGCAGTATTATCAAGATAATAAAGCACTGTATGTATCACAAGGTCAACAACGTTTATCGCACATTCAAGTGGCAACTGAAGAAGAAGCGCGAGCGATTTATAAGGAATTGCAAGATGGTGCGAATTTCGCAGGTATTGCGAGTGCACGTTCTTTAGATAAAATTTCTGCCCAAAATGGCGGGGATTTAAGTTGGACAAATGCTGGGACATTCCCGAAAGCCTTTGAAGAAGCCGCTAATGCTCTTGCCGTCGGACAATATAGCCAGCCTGTCAAAGTCGATAATCACTATCACATTATTTTAGTGACAGAACGTAAAGACGCCTCAGCTTTACCATTAGATGTTGTGAAAACACAAATTGCGGATCAGATTCGTCAAAATTTAGTGAATAATCAATATTTCTCCGTGGAAAAACAAATTGCTGAAAAAGCATTTGAGCATCCAGAAAGTTTAGAAAAAGCGGCTGAAGTGGCTGGGTTGAAAATTCAAGAAACCGATTATTTTTCAGCAAATGATGTTCCCGCTGAGTTAAATTATCCCAATGTAGTTTCTGCTGTTTTCCATTCTGATATTTCACAAGGTGGCGCGAATTCGGAACCGATGAGTGTAGGTGAGCAGCATGCTGTTGTCGTACGTGTGATTGAACACAAAGCCGCAGGTACAAAAACCTTAGAAGAAGCGAAAGCGGACATCGTGGCTTATTTAACTCGCCAAAAAGCAGAGGAAATTGTGTTTGCTGAAGCAACGAAAACAGCACAAGCATTAACCCAAGATGCCAAAGCCAGTTTGCCAACGGGAGTGCGCTTTGCAGATGAAGAAAAATGGGTATTTGCCGAAAATCGTGATGCTGTTCTTAATAATGTGATTTTTGCTATGCAATTAAATGGTGATAAACCAAGTTATATGGCAGCAAAATCAAGTAATGGACAAATCGTAGTGGTTGAGTTGCGTGCAATTGAGCATGGTGTATTAAGTGCAGCAGAAAGTGAATTGTTTACCCAACAAATTGCGCAAGCACGCCAAGTTGAGCTGCAAAATAAACTGGTGCAAGCATTACGTGCGAAAGCCAAAATTGAAGTGAATGAGCAGTTCTTTAAGCAAGCAGAAGAGTAATGACTGTAATTATGAAAAAGCCTAGCATTTAGCTAGGCTTTTTTATTAGGTGCAAAAGTGCGGTCGAATTTGGCTTATTTTACTTGCCTATTTGATAGGGGATTACTTCTCAGTTTGCCAGCCAAAACCGAGCGCGTTATACAATAGTATTAAATTATTGGCTTTTGCCAATTGATTTTCGAGTAGACTTTCTTCAATCTTGAAGCTTTCTAAACGGGTTTTTAGCGCGCGATCAAACGTGTATTCGCCATATCGAAATAAAGTTTGGCTATCAATCGCTTGCTGCTGTTTGAGTGCCAGTGTCTGTTTTAATATTTGATGTTGATGTGTGAGTGCAAATTGTGATTGATAACGGTTTTCTACTTCTTTCAAGGCGTTTAACAGCGTCTTATCATATTCTAATAAAGCTTGTTGCAGGCGAGCATCAGCAGCTTGAATGTTCGCGTTAATTCGTCCTGCAGTAAAAATCGGCAATTGAATACCCGCACTGACGAGGTTTTGCCAAGCGTGTAAAGTCGGTAGGTCACTGTCTAATTCAATACGTCCTGTTTGCCATAAAAATTGAAGAGTGAAACGAGGTAATAAATCTGCCTTTGCGCTGGCTAATTTGGCTGCACGAAGTTGAACGGAGGCTGCTTTGGCGCGAATATCGGGGCGTTGAGTCAATAAATCACTTGGCTGAGTGCCTTGTGGTGCTGCGGGTAAATGGGTTAACACATCTACCTGTGACATGTGAGCCACATTGAGTTTAAACGTTTGTACGGGGTGGTTAATCAAGACTGCAATTGCGCGTTGATAAGTATCAAATTGCGCTTGTAATGTGCTCGCTTTTGCTTGAAGCATTTGTAATTGACTGGCGACTTCTGTCACCTCGTAGTAAGTCGTGTGTCCTGCTTGAAATCGCCCTTTTACATAGCGTTCTAAGTGTTCTAACGTGGTTTGTGTTTTACGTAATAAAGCTTGCTGTTTTTGTGTGTATAGCGCGTTCAAGTAATAGTGTGCAATTTCACTTGAAACCAGCAATTGTGCCCCATAAATCTGTTCTTGTAAGATAAGAGTAGCCGCTTGAGCTGCATCTGAATCACTTTGTTTTTGTCCAAAAATATCAGGTTCCCATGAGACGTTTAGACCTGCCACCATTGCTTGAGGGGTGACATTCAGTTGTTCTACATCAAGATGGGCTTTCCCTGTATTACCGACGCCACTTACGATCGGAAAGAGCGAAGCGTGTGCAAGTTTCGCGATAGCACGCGCTTCACTGAGCTTGCTTTTGGCGATGGCAATATCGTAATTTTTCGCTAATCCTTGTTGGATTAACTTAGAAAGTTGTGGGTCTTGCCAACTATCCCACCATGCTTGAATTGCAGGGTGATCCATTTTGATCTTCGCGTGCGTATAAGCTGTTGGTAACTCAACCCGTGATTGCAAATCGATGTGCGTCGGTTGGCAACTTGCTAAAAGTGCGGTCAATATGAGAATAAGACAAGTTTTTTGCATAATTCTTTCCTTAGCTTTGACGAGCCAGCATACTTCTAAAGCGTAAAATCGCAATAATAATAAACAGTGCTCCCATCACAGAGATAATTAAAACGCGAGGCCAAATCACCGTTAACCCCGCACCACGGAATAATACATCTTGGCCAATTGCAATAAATTGCGTTAAGGGAGAAAACTGCATGATGTGTTGTACTGGAAGTGGCATATTTTCAAGGGGAGATAAGCTGCCAGAAAGTAAGTACAACACGATGTAGACGGGTAAACACAAGAGACTGAATTGTGGCATGGTAGGCGCGTGTGTTGCCAAATAAATACCTAACCCCGCCATTGAAGACAGAAAAATTGCTTCAGTGAAGATGAACAAACTGATGGAACCATGTATTGGTACACCGATAAAGAGGTGGACGACAAAATATAAAGACAGAAATGCGGCGATTAGAATAATCAGCCCATTCGCGAGAATTTTAGAGATAACAATTTCACTGGCACTGACAGGCATGACTAATAAATGTTCAATCGTGCCATGTTCTCGCTCTCGGATGACTGCAGCACCAACGAGAATTAAAGTGAGAAGAGTGGAATTGCCCGTGATTTGAGTGACGGGCATATACCACTCTGTTTTGAGGTTCGGATTAAATAACACATTCATTTTCGGAGTGATTAACTGATAGTCTGCGCTGTTTTGATTTAAATATTCGCTAATTTGCTGGCTAATAATATGTTGTAAATAACTCGCCCCGACAGCCGCTTGTGACATCGCGGTTGCATCCACCAATAATTGTAATTCTGGCTGTTTATTTGCAAGTAAATCAGCGGTGAAATCAGGCGGGATAGTTAATACAAAAATATAGTCACCACTATCCATTGCTTGATCAATGTGTGTTGCTTCTATTTCGACGACAGTGTTGAACTGAGGAGGAAGCATGGCATCTTGGAAACGAAAAGACAGCGCACTGCGATCTTGATTGACAATCGCAACTGAGGCATTTTTTACCTCTGTTGTAATTCCTTTGGCAATGGAGTAAATGGTGACAGTAAACATAATGATGACCAGCACCAGAAGCGTTACGTCACTGAAGAAACTGCGGATTTCTTTACCACACAAGAAATAAACATTTTTCAACCATTGCTTCATGTTATTTCTCCTGTTTTTTCAGAAGGATACAAGTCAGGCTAAGATAAATTGCGAAAAAGCACAGCAATACGGCATAGAGAGGTAAGAATGCATCAAATCCAAGCCCTTTGGTAAATGCCCCTAAGCTGATTAAATGGTACCAGCTCGTTGGAAAACTTAATCCCATCCAATACCCTATTCCCGTGATCGTTGATCGAGGATAGAGTAAGCCAGAAAAATTGATCGTTGGAATAATACTAATAATAGCGGTCGCAAAGATCGCGGCCACTTGCGATTTGACGAAAGCAGAAATCAGTAAACCAAATGCAGTAGCAGATAAAATCAGGCATAAGGCACCGAGTGTCATGGCCCAAAAGGAGCCTGTGATTTTGACCCCAATTACCCAGATGACTAATGCCACTAACATGAAATAATTGATCATCGCTAAGCAGACATAAGGCAGTTGTTTTCCGAGCACATACTGTAAAACACTCGCAGGAGAGCTGGCGAGGTTAGTTATGGAACCTATTTCTTTTTCTCGTACTACGGCGAGTGCGGTCATCATGGCTGGAATTAACATTAAGGTGACCATAATTAAGCCAGGTGAAATGGCGTTCACGCTACGGAATGTTTGATTGTACATAAAGCGGACTTCTAGGTTAATAGGGTGAGCTAATGATATGCCATGTTGTTGATAGACCTGTTGTTGATATTGCGTCAAAATCCGCTGGATATAGGCAACGATATTTTCACCCGTAAACGGCATAGAACCATCTATATAAAATGCCACTTCAGGTTGCCGTAACTGCAAAAGATCTCGACCAAAATGATGGGGAATTTCAATGATCAGTCTTGCTTTCCCTGTCTTTAAAAAGTCGGGTAAAGTCGACCGCTCTTTCAGTGGCTCAAGTGGTTTGAAATACGCAGAGCTACTAAATTGTTCAATAAGCTGCCTGCTTTCGTAGCTTTGGTCCTGATCGAGAACACTGAAGCTTAATGCATTAGTATCAAACGAAATTCCCCAACTTCCTGTAAAAAGAAGAAGAACGGGGCCCACGATAGCAAAGATTAAACGGATACGATCACGTAAGATTTCTTTTCCTTCACGTAAGGCAAAAGTCCAAATGCCATTCAACCAAGTCGCTAGAGAACTAGGAGATGAAGTACTTAACGGATCTGACACATCTGGCGTTATGGAAGAGGACGGTAGGGGATTTGGTGTGGCGTCATTTTGTTGATCAGGTTGTTCTTCTAAAAAGGCAATGAAGGCTTGCTCTAATGTGTCGGCATGGCGTTGTTTTTGTAACGCTTCAGGGGTACCGACTGCCAATACTTTACCGCGGTGCATTAATGAGATTCGGTCACAACGCTGTGCTTCATTCATAAAGTGAGTCGAAATGAAAATAGTGATTTTCTCTTCTCGAGCGAGTTGAATCAGATATTGCCAGAACATATCACGTGCAGCGGGGTCTACGCCTGAAGTGGGCTCATCAAGAATGAGAATTTTAGGATGATGCAAACAGGCTGCGGCAAGCTGTAAACGTTGACGGATCCCCAATGAGAGTTCGTGAGGTAAACGGTCAGCGATGTCCATCAGTTGAAATTGGTGTAGGGCTTGATTGACTGCTTTTATCCCTTTTTCTCCCTCTAACGCATATAATTTAGCATGTAAAATCAGGTTCTGACGGAGTGTTAATTCTTCATACAACGAAAAGGATTGTGACATATACCCGACTTGTTTACGGGTTTCCATATTATCTGAATCAACGGTTTCTCCCAGTAGTGTAGCGGATCCTGCCGTAGCATCCAGTAGCCCAGTTAACATTTTCATGGTAGTACTTTTGCCACAGCCATTTGATCCTAAAAAACCAAAAATTTCGCCTTGTGGAATTTGGAAACTCACGTGATCTACTGCAGTAAATTCACCAAACTTTTTGGTTAGTCCTTCAGCTTCAATCGCAAAAGGTTGAGTGAGGTCAGTCGTAAAAGGAGGAATTTGATTGCTATCCCAATGTGTTTGTTTGGATTCGGGTAATAATTTAATGTATGCCTCTTCCAAACTTGCGGATTGTGTTTCATTGAGTACTTGTTGAGTGGGCGCATTGATAAGAATTTTGCCATCATCCATCGCAATTAAATGCTCGAATTGTTCTGATTCTTCAATATAAGCCGTGGCAACTAAGACAGTCATGCCTTCGTTTTCTTGACGTAATGCATTGACCAGTGTCCAAAATTGTCGACGTGAAAGCGGATCGACTCCCGTCGTGGGTTCATCTAAGATCAATAAATCAGGATTATGCACGAGGGCACAACAAAGACTCAATTTTTGCTTCATTCCGCCAGAGAGCTTTCCTGCAGCACGTTGTGCAAAAGGATGTAGTCCAGTAGCGTGCAAGAGACGGGTGAGTCGCGTTTCGCGTTGTGCCGCATTGAGACCAAAGAGCCGAGCGTGGAATGCAATATTTTCGTAAACAGAGAGCGTGGGATAAAGATTTTTACCCAGTCCTTGTGGCATAAACGCAATCCGTTTGAGCAAGACCTCACGTTCAGCGCGGTTGGCTTGGTTTAAGCTAAATATTTCAATACTGCCAGTTTGAATACGCTTAACCCCAGCAATAAGTGAAAGCAGCGTGGATTTGCCTACACCATCTGGTCCAATTAAGCCGACAGTACTTCCCACGGGAAGTGTTAATGAAACCTTATCAAGTGCGGTCGTTTTCTGATAAGAATGTGATACGTTGACTAAACGAATAGCATCCATTGCCCACCTCTTGTTATTCTGGCAATTTTACCTGTAGCTCGGCTGGCCAGTCTGTAGTATTAAAGCGGACGAACCCATTACCTGTCATGCCACCTTTCAGATAATTAGCATATTTTTGAGCGATGTGAGTGGGGATTTGCAACTTCACTTTAAACATCAGTTTTTCTCGCTCTGTACTGGTTTCAACAAATTTAGGGGTAAATTGAGCATCCGCCGCAATGTAAGTGACAGTGGCTGGAAATACCGCATCGAGTCCATCAAAGGCAATGCGTGCATCAGAATGTAACGGAATTTGGTTAACAATAGTGGCAGGGAAAAATAAATTCATACTGGCATCGGATAAGTCTAACAAGCTAACAATTTTATGCCCTGCCGCAATAACATTGCCTTGTTCAACGAGTTTATATTCGATCCGTCCTGCTTTGGGCGCTTTAATTTGTAGATCATTTAACATCGCAGTGGTTTGGTTTAAATGAGCATTAGCTTGTTGTACCATCGCTTGTGCTTCATTAGTCGAAATTTCCAGTGCATGCAAACTGGCTTGTGCCGCATCCCGTAATGCAATACGCTTAGCGAGCTCGGTAGAGGAAATAAGTTTATTCGTACGCAGTTGTTGCGCGTTATCTACATCTAACTGTGCGGTCTTGAGCTGTTGTTCCTGGGCGCTAATTTGTGCCAACGTACGTTTGACTGCTTGTTCTGCTTGATGTTTACGTGCGAGCGCACTTTCAACTTGTGCTTGCAGGGTGTCAGAAGAAAGTTGAGCAAGCAGTTGGTCTTGTTCAACATATTCCCCTTCTTTGACAAAGAGATCTTGAATGCGTCCTGCGTATAAACTGGCGACATCAAGACGTGTAAATTCTAATCGTCCATTTGATTGGGCAAAGTCAGAAGGTGGAGTGTCTTGGTGATACTGGTTCCAGTAGAATCCTACGGCGAAAACGAGGATAAGGATAAGAAGCAATGTTTTTTTCATTACGATCCCCTTATTGCATAAAGATATGTAATGTGTGACAGAGTATAGCACAGTTAAGCATCAGAAGCGAAAAAATTGCTAGAATTTGACCGCTCTTTATGGTATAAAGCACCCCGTTATTTTGACTTTTGGAAAAATAACACACACATTTATTATTAACTTAGACATCACACACATATCGTGAAGGTAAATCGGGGTGCCAAACGGTCGATTTGCTGGGTATGTGGAGGCTAAACCCCAATTAAAAGGAAATATTATTATGGCACAAGTTTCAATGCGCGATATGCTACAAGCTGGCGTTCACTTCGGTCACCAAACTCGTTACTGGAACCCAAAAATGAAACCATTCATTTTCGGACCACGCAACGGTGTTCACATCATTAACTTAGAAAAAACGGTTCCTATGTTCAATGATGCGTTAGTTGAATTAACACGTATCGCTGGTAACAACGGTAAAGTATTATTCGTTGGTACAAAACGTGCAGCAACAGAAGCAGTTAAAGCAGCAGCATTAGACTGTCAACAATATTACGTAAATCACCGTTGGTTAGGTGGTATGTTGACTAACTGGAAAACAGTTCGTCAATCAATTAGACGTTTAAAAGATTTAGAAACTCAATCTCAAGACGGTACTTTCGACAAATTAACGAAGAAAGAAGCATTAATGCGTACTCGTGAGATGGAGAAACTTGAATTAAGTCTTGGTGGTATCAAAGAGATGGGCGGTTTACCAGATGCGTTATTCGTAATTGGTGCAGACCACGAGCACATCGCTGTTAAAGAAGCAAACAATCTAGGTATTCCAGTATTTGCTATCGTTGATACTAACTCAGATCCAGATGGCGTTGATTTCGTTATCCCAGGTAACGATGACGCGGCGCGTGCAATCCAATTATATCTTTCAGCAGCAGCAGCGGCAGTTAAAGAAGGCCGTAACCAAAACGCTGTATCTGAAGAAAGCTTTGTTGCAGAAGCTGAGTAATTCAGGTAGATAAGGCGCAAGCCCTTATTATTAATCACAACGATTAATTGGTTAGCAGGGGGCTTTATTGAGTTCCCTGCTTTTTTATATGAAAGTGCGGTCAAAAAATCGCATGAAATAGAGCGGACAGAGGATTAAAAAATGGCTGAAATCACAGCATCATTAGTAAAAGAACTTCGTGAGCGTACTGGCGCAGGTATGATGGAATGTAAAAAAGCGTTAGTAGAAGCGAATGGTGATATCGAATTAGCAATCGACAACATGCGTAAATCAGGTCAAGCAAAAGCGGCTAAAAAAGCAGGTCGTGTTGCAGCAGAAGGTGTGATCCTTGCTCGTGTTGGCGCTGGCTTCGGTGTATTAGTTGAAATGAACTGTGAAACTGACTTCGTTGCAAAAGATGCTGGTTTCTTAGGATTAGCAAATGAAGTGGCAGATTTCGCATTAGCAAACAAAGGTGTGACTATCGAAGCACTTCAAGCACAATTTGAAGAAAAACGTGCTGCATTAGTCGCTAAGATTGGTGAAAATATGAATATTCGTCGCGTTCAATTCTTAGAGGGTGATGTTCTAGGTTCATACTTACACGGTGCGAAAATTGGTGTATTAGTTGCAGGTAAAAACGCAGACGACGAATTACTCAAAAAAGTTGCAATGCACGTTGCTGCAAGCCGTCCAGACTATGTTAACCCATCTGATGTACCTGCTGATGTTGTGGAACATGAGCGTCAAATCCAAGTTGACATCGCAATGCAATCGGGTAAACCGCGTGAAATCGCAGAGAAAATGGTTGAAGGTCGCATGAAGAAATTCACTGGTGAAGTTTCATTAACTGGTCAACCATTCGTAATGGATCCATCTAAATCTGTAGGTGAATTCTTAAAAGAAAGCGGTGCTGACGTAACTAACTTCGTTCGTTTCGAAGTGGGTGAAGGTATCGAGAAAGTGGAAGCTGACTTCGCAGCAGAAGTTGCAGCAATGCAAAAAATCTAATTGCTAAAAGCAGATGAGAAAAAAGCCAGCAATCGCTGGCTTTTTTGTTGTTTGTTATTTCTTATCAATCACTTGTTGACCCGTTCGAATATCAATAGCAGGATCCAGTGGTGTGGTACGTTTTTGGATCGTTTTTTTCAGTCCATAATCATCGCTGTCAGCGTGATTTGAAAACAAATCCATTTCAGGATCGAGTTCTGGATGTTGGATCCCAATCCAATTGGCAATGCCTTCTAAGAAATTTAAACCTGATTTAAACACGTTATAATATTTTCTTTCTGTATCATCAGAGGAGGTTTTGAATAACGGAATATCATTGTGTCGCTGGCTCACACAGTTTTGACTGAAGAACACGTCATTTTTCTGCCCTTTACTATGGCAAAGTCCATGATCTGAAAAATAGATCATCGAGAAAGTGCGGTGATTTTTTTGCTGATTTTGTTGTAGCTTGCTATACACCTGTGCAAGCAAATCATCGGTTTTCTTAATCGAAGAAATATAGCAATTTAAGTATTCATATTCAGCTGAAAGCTCACCTTCTTTAAAGATTCGAGGGTAGTCAGTGAGACGATCACAAGCCAATGGATGTGAGCCGTAAAGATGCAACACGATAAAACGAGATCCTTGCACACTGTCTTGTAGCACATGATCTAATTTAGGTAAGAGTTCAAAATCACTGTGATTCGTGGAATTAAAACTGCCCCCTTTCTTTAAAAATTGGACAGATTGGCTTTTACTTGCTAGCACTGCAATGGGCGTGTCATATTCGCCGAGAAAACCTTGATTCGACAACCAATAGGTTTTCATTCCAGCCGCATTAATCAAATCGATTAAACTAAATTCATATTTTGGTTTCCATTGATTTTTATCGTTATGGGTGAGCATTAAGCGTAACGAAGCGACGGTGTTTGTGCCCGCCGAAGTGAAACCATCGATCAAAGTCCCCTTTGCGCGACTCATAAATGGCGTATTTTCAATCGGATAACCGTAAGCATGGTGGTAATCTTTACGTGCGCTTTCGCCAATCACTAAAACATAATCATCGTATTTTGCGTGTGGCAAGCTCACATTTTTCCATTGTGTTTCTAAACGTAACTTATTGAGTCGATCTAACTCGGCTTGCACTTCCATGCCAGATTTATAAATTTCTTTAAAAAACATTGCCGCAGGCGAATAGAATGCAAGAAGTAAAAAAGCCGTCACTAAAAACAGTTTGTTTTTATAGAGTTGAATAGCATATTTTTGCGTGAGCCAACGATACAGCAGTAACAGTGGAATGATACTGAATGCAATTAAGTAACTACTGAAAGGAATTTGTAACAAAAACTCACGAGTTTCAAGGAGATCTGTTGCGAAGAGTGAGGCAATATATTGGTAACTTGGCGCACCAAAATTCAAGCCTACGGGCATATAAAGCGTATGGCTTAATACTAATGGTAAAAGGAGAAAGTAAAAACTCTTTTTAGAGGCGCTAAATATAATCAAAACCGCGCTAAGCGCTAAAGTAGGGAGTAGTTCGAATTTTGTCCAAAAACCTGTGCCGAGTAACAGAAAATAGCTGATAAAGCCAATGATCAATACTGCCAAAAGTGCGGCTAAAGCATAATGGATTTTAGGTGCGATGCCTGCATGTTGAAACATATTCATGATTTTCCTTGTTAAGTAGACTGTTTATTATTCTAGCGTACCTCATTCATGAAATTCTACTTCCAAATTCTTCACAGGGGGGGGAGAATCCTTTAAAATAGGTCAATTTTTTGTAACTTACGATATTAATTAAAAACGAGGAAAAAAAGATGAGCCAACCAATCTATAAACGAATTTTGTTGAAACTTAGCGGTGAAGCTTTACAAGGCGATGAGGGTTTTGGTATCGATCCTTCGATTTTAGATAGAATGGCGTTAGAAATTAAGGAGTTAGTTGCAATGGGCGTTGAAGTGGGCGTCGTATTGGGTGGCGGCAACTTATTCCGTGGAGCCAAATTAGCAAAAGCAGGAATGAACCGTGTGGTCGGTGACCATATGGGGATGCTTGCGACCGTTATGAATGGCTTGGCAATGCGTGATGCGTTACACCGTGCTGATGTGAACGCGAAATTAATGTCAGCATTCCAATTAAATGGAATCTGCGATACGTATAACTGGTCTGAAGCAATTAAAATGTTACGCGAAAAACGTGTAGTGATTTTCTCAGCGGGTACGGGGAGCCCATTCTTTACCACGGATTCAGCAGCGTGTTTGCGCGGTATTGAAATTGAAGCCGATGTGGTGTTAAAAGCGACAAAAGTAGATGGTGTATATGACTGCGATCCTGCCAAAAATCCAGAGGCAAAATTATATAATCATTTAACTTACGCTGATGTGATTGACAGAGAATTACAAGTGATGGACTTAGCAGCGTTTACGCTAGCACGTGACCACAATATGCCAATTCGTGTATTTAATATGGGCAAACCAGGTGCATTACGTCGTGTGATTTTAGGTGAAGTGGAAGGCACACTGATCTGCGAATAAAAGTTGTCGTGATTTTTATACAAAATTAGATTAAACTTAGTGCCAGTTTGTTAACTGGTTTGACTGAATAAATAAGGACTTCTTGTGATTAATGAAATTAAAAAAGATACGCAAGCGCGTATGGAAAAAAGCTTAGAAACCTTTAAAAATCATATTTCTAAAGTGCGTACAGGTCGTGCTCAACCAAGTTTACTTGATGGTATTCAAGTAGAATATTATGGTTCACCAACACCATTACGCCAATTAGCTAATGTGGTTGCAGAAGATGCACGTACATTAGCTGTGACTGTATTTGACCGTAGTTTAATCAATGCAGTAGAAAAAGCGATTTTAACCTCTGACTTAGGGTTAAACCCATCATCAGCAGGTACCACAATTCGTGTGCCTCTTCCGCCATTAACAGAAGAGCGTCGTCGTGATTTAATTAAAATCGTAAAAGGCGAAGCAGAACAAGGTAAAATCGCAGTACGTAACGTTCGTCGTGATGCAAATGACCAAATCAAAGCATTATTGAAAGATAAAGAAATCAGTGAAGACGAAGAACGTAAAGCACAAGACGAAATCCAAAAAATCACCGATCTTTTTGTGAAAAAAGTGGATGAAGTGTTAGCGGACAAAGAAAAAGAATTGATGGATTTCTAATTTTAGTTTGAGATCAAAATGAAAGACGCAGTAACTTACTGCGTCTTTTAGTATGTAAACAGTAAATGACTTTTCTCGATAAAGTGCGGTCGAAATATGCAAAATAAACAAAATTTAGTGATTCTAGGATCAACAGGATCGATTGGGACAAGTACCTTATCCGTAATTGAACATAATCCTGATAAATACTATGCGTTTGCTTTAGTGGGCGGACGTAATGTGGAATTGATGTTTGAACAATGTTTGAAATTTCGACCGCACTTTGCCGCATTAGATGATGTCTTTGCAGCAAAAATGTTAGCGGAAAAGCTAAGAGCACACCAATGTGCTACTCAGGTGCTAGCGGGGCAGCAAGCGATTTGTGAATTAGCGGCACACCCACAAGCCGATATGGTCATGGCGGCGATTGTTGGGGCAGCGGGATTGTTACCGACCTTATCAGCCGTGAAAGCGGGCAAACGCGTTTTACTGGCGAATAAAGAGGCGTTAGTGACTTGTGGTCAGCTATTTATTGATGCGGTGCGTGACTATGGTGCGCAATTATTGCCAGTCGATAGCGAACATAATGCAATTTTCCAATCCTTACCGCCTGATGCCCAGCGACAAATTGGTTTTTGTCCGCTTTCTGAATTAGGGATCAGCAAAATTGTCTTAACTGGTTCGGGCGGTCCATTCCGTTATACCGAACTGGATCAATTTGACCATATCACACCAGAGCAAGCGGTTGCTCACCCAAATTGGTCAATGGGTAAAAAGATTTCAGTCGATTCTGCCACGATGATGAATAAAGGGCTGGAATATATTGAAGCGCGTTGGTTATTCAATGCGAGCGAAGAGGAAATGGAGGTCATTATTCATCCACAATCGATTATTCACTCGATGGTGCGCTATATTGATGGCTCTGTGATTGCACAAATGGGTAATCCTGATATGCGTACACCAATCGCGGAGACCATGGCGTATCCAAACCGCACGTTTGCAGGCGTTGCTCCGTTAGATTTTTATCAATTAAATGGCTTAACGTTTGTGCAACCCGATTATCGACGCTATCCTTGTCTGAAATTAGCAATTGAGGCATTTGCAGCAGGACAATATGCGACGACAGCGATGAATGCGGCGAATGAAATTGCAGTGGAATATTTTTTAAATCATCAAATCAAGTTTACGCAAATTGCTCAAGTCAACCAATCTGTTGTCGAGAAGATACAAGCTCAGAAAATCACCTCTATTGAGGAGGTGCTAGACGTCGATCAAAATGCACGAGAATTAGCAAAAACAATCATTTTAAATTTTTAACATCATTGTACCTTGTGGTATAGTGGCGAAAAAAGTGCGGTCAGAATTTTGAGAGAATATGGTAGAACTTGATCCAAATAATATTCCACAACATGTTGCCATTATTATGGATGGAAACGGGCGTTGGGCAAAGCAACAAGGTAAGATGCGTATTTTTGGTCATAAACATGGAATTAAGGCAGTACGCGAGGCAGTGTCTTATGCGAGAAAAGTTGGAATAAAAGTTCTCACGTTGTATGCGTTTAGTCGGGAAAACTGGACGCGACCAGAACAAGAAGTCAGCGCATTGATGACGTTATTTATGCAAGCCTTAGATATTGAAGTAAAAAAATTACATAGCAATAATATTAAACTGAATATCTTAGGGGACATTAACGGATTTAGCCCGAGTTTGCAAAATAAGATCAAAAAAGCAGAACAGTTAACAGAAAAGAACACGGCATTGATCTTAAACATTGCCGCAAATTATGGTGGCTGTTGGGATATAGTACAAGCCGCACAACATTTAGCCCAGCAAGTAAAAGATAATCAACTTGCGGTGTCTGATATTACAGCAGAGTTATTACAACATAATCTCGTTACCAAAACGCAACCACAAGTAGATTTATTAATTCGAACCAGTGGTGAGCAGCGGATCAGTAATTTTTTGTTATGGCAAATCGCGTACGCAGAATTGTATTTTTCTGATGTGCTTTGGCCTGATTTTAGTGAAAAAGAGTTTAATCAAGCCATTATTGCCTATCAACAACGCCATCGTCGCTTTGGTGGCTCAGAATAATAAGAGGATTAAATTTTGCTTAAAGAACGTGTTTTATCGGCAATGATTTTGATTGCAATCGTATTCGCTGCTTTGTTTTTGTTTTCACCATTTTATTTTGCACTTGCGGTCGGCGCAGTTGTGATTCTAGGAAGTTGGGAATGGACTCAATTTGCTCATTTTAAAGTCAATTTTTGGCGCTTAGGTATCACAGGTTTGTCGGCTGCTTTCTTGTTTTTATGGATTTATGGTGAAAGTGATTACCTCAATGCAGGACGGGTTTTTGAAGATCTTTTGCCTCTGATTTTATTTTCTGCAGTGATTTGGTGGGGCATCGCCTTTATTTTGGTCGTGACTTATCCTCGTTCTTCTCAATTGTGGGGAAAAAGTAAACTGCTCCAATTCCTGTTTGCTTTTTTCACTCTCATCCCATTTTTCGTGGGAGTACTTCGCTTACGTTTAGATCACTATATCAGTGATTCATACCACGGTATTGTCCTCTTATTATATGTGTTTGTTTTAGTCTGGAGTGCCGACTCAGGCGCGTATTTTGCGGGGCGTCAATTTGGTAAACATAAATTAGCACCAAAAGTTTCACCAGGGAAAAGCTGGGAAGGCGTCGTGGGAGGTCTTATCACCGCGGGGATTGTGGCTGCTATTTTCATGCAGTTTACTCAAGATAGTTTATTGGCGGGGGTGTCGATATTGCCTTTCATCCTTTTATCTGTTGCAACGGTCGCTGTGTCAATTCTCGGTGACTTGACAGAAAGCATGTTAAAACGTCAAAGTGGAATTAAAGATAGTAGTCAATTAATTCCAGGCCATGGTGGAGTGTTGGATCGTATTGATAGCCTGACTGCAGCCGTTCCATTTTTTGCTTATTTTTATTTTTTTATTCTTTAGTTGTATTTAAATAGGAACAATAAAAATGTCGTTTTTGTGGTCATTTTTTTCTTTCATTATTGTTATCGGGGTATTGGTTGCTGTCCATGAATACGGCCATTTTTGGGCGGCACGAAAGTGCGGGATAAAAGTACATCGTTTTTCTATTGGATTTGGTAAAGTCTTATGGTCACGCAAAGATAAGCTGGGGACAGAATTTGTTATTTCTGCTATTCCATTAGGGGGCTATGTCAAAATGCTAGATGGGCGCAATGAAGAGGTGCCCGCGGATTTGACTTCGCAAGCGTTTGATAAAAAATCTGTTGCGCAGCGTGCTTTTGTCATCGCCGCAGGACCGCTGGCTAATTTTTTATTTGCCATTCTCGCCTATGCTGTGATTTATACTATTGGCATACCGACGCTTAAACCTGTTGTTGCAGAGGTTGTACCTAACTCTGTTGCTGCTCAAGCACAAATTGAACCGCATAGCCAGATCACACAAATTGATGGAACAAACACGCCCGATTGGGAGACCATCAATATGCTATTAGCAACGAAAATGGGTAGTTCACAAGTTGTACTGACGCTTACCCCCTTTGATTCGCAAGTGGAATACCAAAAGGTCTTGGATATTTCTAGTTGGCGTTTTGACCCAGAAAAAGAAAGCGCGATTACGGCATTAGGTTTGCAACCGATTCGAACTAAAGTTGAGATGACCTTGTCTAAAGTGGAGCTCAACTCCCCAGCTGAAAAAGCTGGATTGAAAGTAGGAGATAAACTCTATGATGGCTCAGAACTGGTGAGATGGGAAACGTTTATTGAGCAAGTACAAGCAGGAAAGCCGTTTACTGTCAAAGTTGAGCGAGAGGGGCAGTTCCTTTCATTATTGCTGACGCCTGAATTAAATAAAAAAGGACGTTGGTATGTTGGCATTGCACCGACAGCTGATCCAATCTCTGATAAGTATCGAACAGAGTTAAAGTATGGTATTCTTGAGGCGTTACAAAAAGGCATAGAGAAAACTGCACAGCTCTCTTGGTTAACAATAAAAGTGATTGGTAAATTATTTACAGGCGATTTATCTTTGAATAATTTAGGTGGTCCTATTTCAATTGCAAAAGGAGCGGGGATGTCTTCTGAAATTGGATTCGTCTATTATTTAGGATTCATGGCATTGATTAGTGTTAACTTAGGCATAATGAACTTATTCCCACTGCCTGTGCTTGATGGGGGACATTTAGTCTTTTTGGCAGCAGAAGCGATACGTGGTAAACCGCTTTCTGAACAGATTCAAAATGTGAGTTATCGTATTGGAGCAACATTATTAATTCTGTTAATGGGATTTGCTCTGTTTAACGATTTTTTACGTTTATAATTAATTTTTTACTTACAGGATAACATTCACGATGAAAAAACTTTTAATTGCAAGTTTATTATTTGGTTCAGCGACTGCATTTGCTGCACCGTTTGTCGTTAAGGATATTCGTGTTGACGGTGTTCAAGCTGGAACAGAAGGACGCATATTAGCTGCGTTGCCTGTTCGTGTTGGTCAGCGAGCAACGGATAATGATATTGCGAATTTAGTCAGAAAATTATTCCTTAGTGGACAATATGATGATGTGAGAGCAACTCGAGAAGGGAATACCTTAGTTGTGACTGTTATGCCAAAACCGATTATTGCTGATGTTGTATTAGACGGGAATAAATCGATTCCTGATGAAGCATTAAAACAGAATTTAGATGCTAATGGTTTTAAGACAGGTGAAGTGTTAAACCGTGCGAAATTAGAAGAGTTTCGTAAAGGTGTGCTTGATCATTACAACAGTGTTGGACGTTATAACGCGAAAGTCGAAACGATTGTAAATACGTTACCGAATAATCGTGCAGAAGTGAAAATTCAAATTGAAGAAAATGATGTTGCGTTATTTAAAGATATCACTTTCGAAGGAAATACGGTTTTTAGTAGCGGTAAACTTGAAGATCAAATGGAATTACAAACGGACTCATGGTGGAAGTTATTTGGTAATAAATTTGATCCAACCCAATTTAATAAAGACCTTGAAACAATACGTGGCTATTATCTAGATCGTGGATATGCGCAATTCGATATTGTCGATACTGATGTGCAATTAGATGACGAGAAAAAAGCGGCTAACGTCAAAATTAAACTGAAAGAAGGCGAACTGTTTACTGTAAAAAATGCCCGTATTGTTGGGGATGTTGGTGGAATGTCGGCTGAACTTGCACCAATTTTAGATGTGATTCAACTTAATGGACCTTTCCGCCGAGCAGATGTGCTTGACGTTGAACAGCGTATTAAAGCGAAACTTGGTGAAAGAGGGTATGCGACAGCTAAAGTAAATGTGCATCCTAGCTTTGATGAGCAAAATAAAACCATCTCATTGGATTTTATTGTTGAAGCAGGGAAAACCTATTCTGTGCGTCAAATTCGTTTTGAAGGGAATACCGTGAGCGCAGATAGTACGTTGCGTCAAGAAATGCGTCAACAAGAAGGTGCTTGGTTATCTTCAGAATTAGTTGAGTTAGGAAAATTACGTTTAGATCGTACAGGCTTTTTTGAAAGTGTAGAAACTCGTACAGAAACAGTCCCTGGCTCTGATCAAGTGGATGTGATTTATAAAGTAAAAGAACGTAATACTGGAAGCATTAACTTTGGTATTGGTTACGGTACAGAAAGTGGATTAAGCTATCAAGCAAGTATTAAACAGGATAACTTCTTAGGGATGGGCTCGTCTATCAGTTTGGGTGGGTCGCGTAATGATTATGGTACGACGATCAACTTAGGTTACAACGAACCGTACTTTACCAAAGATGGCGTGAGCTTAGGTGGAAATATCTTCTTTGAAGAGTATGATAGCTCGAAAAGTAATACTTCTGCTTCTTATGGACGTACGACATACGGCGGTAACTTAACGTTAGGATTCCCAGTAAACGAAAATAACTCTTACTATTTAGGGTTAGGTTATGCCTTTAATAAATTGAAAAATGTCTCACCAGAGTATAACCGTGACTTGTATCGTAAATCGATGAATTACGATAGTTGGACATTTAAGGCGCATGACTTCGATTTATCTTTCGGTTGGAACTATAACAGCCTTAACCGTGGCTTTTTCCCAACGAAAGGGGTGAGAGCAAATATTGGCGGACGAGTCACGATTCCTGGCTCAGACAATAAATATTATAAATTAAATGCGGACTTACAGGCGTTTTATCCGATTGACCGTGATCACAATTGGGTGCTTTCGAGTCGATTTAGTGCATCATTTGCAGATGGTTTTGGTGGCAAACGTTTACCATTCTATCAAAACTATAGTGCAGGTGGGATAGGCAGTCTACGCGGTTTTGCGTATGGTGCGATTGGACCAAAAGCGATTTATAGTCATGCTTCTTGCCAAAATCAATTCTGTTTGAATAGTGCTGATGTTGTTGGTGGTAATGCGATGGTCACGGCAAGTGCGGAATTGATTGTCCCAACACCATTTGTGGCAGATAAAAATCAAAATTCTGTTAGAACCTCATTTTTTATTGATGCAGCGAGTGTTTGGAATACACGTTGGAAAGCGGAAGATAAAGCGCAATTCGAAAAATTGAATTTACCAGATTATAGCGATCCAAGTCGTGTTCGTGCTTCCGTTGGTGTTGCGCTACAATGGCAATCGCCAATTGGTCCACTCGTTTTCTCTTATGCGAAACCAATTAAAAAGTATCAAGGGGATGAAATTGAACAATTCCAATTTAGTATTGGTGGAACATTCTAATAACTTATTGGAACTTATAACAAAACTTATCGTCTAAACATGCATCTGTGTCGTAAAAATGTACGGCACAGAATTTATTCAATATTATATTACTTAATAGGAAAATGAACCGATGAAAAAAGCAGTAAAATTAACCGCACTTTCTTTAGCATTAGCTTTCTCTTCTTCTTTCGCGATGGCGGCTGAAAACATTGCATTTGTAAGTGGTGACTACTTATTTCAAAACCACCCAGATCGTAAAATGGTTGCCGAGAAATTAGAAGCAGAGTTCAAAACGCGTGTTGAGAAATTAGCAGAGAACAAAAAACAAGTGGATGAAAAAATTGCGGCATCACAGAAAAAAGTAGAAGCCAAAATTGCTGCTTTACAAAAAGATGCACCAAAATTACGTAGTGCAGACATTAAAAAACGTGAAGAAGAAATTAATAAATTAGGCAGTACAGAGCAAGAGGCAATTAATAAGCTGGTTGTTGCACATGATGAAGAAGTAAACAAATATCAAGAAGATTACGCGAAACGTGAACGCGAAGAAACCAGTAAGTTATTGAATAGTATTCAAACTGCTGTGACAAGCGTCGCAAAAGAAAAGAATTTTACATTGGTATTGAATGAGAGTGCGGTTGTATTTGCAGATGAAGCAAAAAACATTACTCAAGATGTATTAAAAGCAATTCCTGCTACACCTGCACCAGCAAAATAATATAGGCTAAATCATGCGAGTTTATTCTCTCCAAGAATTAGCACAGCAAATCGGCGCTACCATTCGTGGTAACGCCGATGTTGTTGTTGAAAGTATTGCGCCGCTAGATAAAGCGACAGAAAAACAATTAACATTTATTTCAAATGCAAAATTTCGTCACCTGCTTTCTGATTCAAAGGCGGGGATTCTTGTGGTGTCAGAAGCGGATGTGCCTTTTTGTGCAGAGCATAGCAATTTACTGATTGTAAAGGATCCTTATGTCGCGTATGCGGTTCTAGCGCAATATATGGACAAGACACCGAAAGCTGCTTCAGGTATTGCCCCGAGTGCCGTAATCTCAGAACACGCTATATTAGGTAAAAACGTCTCAATTGGTGCGAATGCGGTGATTGAAGAGGGGGTCCAACTTGGCGATGATGTAGTGGTTGGTGCTAACTGCTTTGTGGGTAAAAACACGAAAATTGGTGCAAATACTCAGTTATGGGCAAATGTAAGTGTCTATCACGATGTTGAGATCGGTCAGCACTGTTTAATTCAATCTGGTGCGGTCATTGGCAGTGATGGATTTGGTTATGCGAATGATCGTGGTCGCTGGATTAAAATTCCACAAGTCGGACAAGTGATTATTGGTAACCATGTCGAAATTGGTGCTTGTACTTGTATTGACCGCGGTGCATTAGATCCAACGGTAATTGAAGACAATGTGATTATTGATAACCTGTGTCAAATTGCCCATAACGTTCATATCGGTACTGGAACGGCTGTTGCGGGCGGCGTCATTATGGCAGGTAGTTTAACCGTCGGTCGTTATTGCTTGATTGGTGGAGCGAGTGTGATTAATGGTCATATGGAAATTTGCGATCAAGTGACCATTACTGGCATGGGGATGGTGATGCGTCCAATCACAGAGCCAGGGGTGTACTCTTCAGGTATCCCACTACAAACTAATAAAGAATGGCGTAAAACAGCGGCATTGACATTGGGGATTGATGGGATGAACAAGCGTCTGAAAGCGCTGGAAAAGCGAGTAGAGAAGAAATAACTGAAAACGAACCGCACTTTCTCGCGGTTCGTTTTGTATTCAGTGTATAAATACCGTATAATTTTAGATAGTTATTATTTTATTTTTTATTGGAAGGTACGATTGTGACAATTGAGAATACTGTAGCAAAAACTATTGAAGCAAATGAAATCATGAAATTATTACCGCATAGATACCCGTTTTTATTAGTTGATCGCGTGGTAGATTATGAAGAAGGTAAATGGTTGAAAGCTGTAAAAAATATTAGTGTAAATGAGCCTTGTTTCACGGGGCATTTTCCTGAGCAACCCATTTTCCCAGGGGTATTAATTTTAGAAGCAATGGCACAAGCTACAGGTGTGTTAGCATGTAAAAGTCAACGTCAGCTAGAAAATGAGCTTTACTATTTTGCTGCAATTGATAATGCGCGTTTTAAACGCCCAGTTTTGCCAGGCGATCAAATGGTTTTAGAAGTCCATTTTGTTAAAGAACGCCGTGGTATTACCCGTTTTACTGGTGTTGCAACAGTAGATGGACAAGTGGTTTGTGAAGCGGAATTAATGTGTGCTCGCCGTCCTGCATAATAATTTAAGGAGTCAAGAATGATCCACTCAACAGCGCAAATTCATCCAACCGCGATTGTCGAAGAGGGTGCGAAAATTGGTGAAAATGTTGTGATCGGTCCTTTCTGTATTGTGGGTGCAGATGTGGAAATTGGTCGCGGGACTGTTTTACATTCTCATGTTGTGGTCAAAGGAATTACGAAAATTGGTTGTGATAATCAAATTTTCCAATTTGCTAGCATTGGTGATACAAACCAAGATTTGAAATATCAAGGCGAACCGACTCGTACCGTGATTGGTGACCGTAACCGTATTCGTGAAAGTGTGACGATTCATCGTGGCACCACGCAGGGCGGAGGCGTAACAGTCATTGGCGATGACAACTTATTAATGGTGAATGTGCATGTGGCACATGACTGCCGTATCAAAAATCGTTGTATTTTAGCCAATAATGCCACCCTTGCGGGTCATGTTGAGTTAGATGATTTTGTGATTGTTGGGGGAATGTCTGCGATTCACCAATTTGTGATTGTGGGCGCCCATGTGATGTTAGGCGGGGGTTCAATGGTGAGTCAAGATGTGCCACCGTATGTGATGGCACAAGGTAACCATGCAAAACCATTTGGGGTGAATATTGAAGGATTAAAACGCCGAGGTTTTGATAAGCCAACCTTACATGCAATTCGTAATGTGTATAAATTAATTTACCGCAGCGGCAAAACGCTAGAAGAAGTGATGCCTGAAATTGAACAAGTTGCGGCGAAAGAATCAGCGATTAGCTTCTTTGTTGAGTTTTTTAAACGTTCAACACGTGGGATTATTCGTTAATTCAATCAAGCTTTCTGCAAAATAGACCGCACTTTTTGTTCAAAAGTGCGGTTATTTTTTATCTAGGATCGAAATATGGAACAACTAACAACTCGACAACCCATTATTGCGATTGTTGCAGGGGAAGTATCGGGAGATATTTTAGGTGCGGGCTTAATACGTAGTTTAAAAATTCGTTATCCCCATGCACGTTTTATTGGTATCGCAGGACCTCGCATGTTAGCCGAAGGGTGTGAAACCTTATTTGATATGGAAGAACTGTCTGTCATGGGGTTGGCAGAGGTGGTGAAACATTTGCCCCGTTTATTAAAGATTCGCCGTGAATTAATTCAAACTTTATTGGCAGAGAAGCCAGATATTTTTATTGGCATTGATGCGCCAGATTTTAATCTTGATGTTGAATTAAAACTGAAAGAAAACGGGATCAAAACAATTCATTATGTTAGCCCTTCAGTTTGGGCATGGCGTCAAAATCGCATTTATAAAATTGCCAAAGCCACCCATCTTGTACTCGCATTTTTACCTTTCGAGAAAGCCTTTTACGATCAATTTGATGTACCTTGTCGCTTTATCGGACACACAATGGCAGATGCAATTGCACTTAAGCCTAGCCGAGCCGAAGCTTGCCAGTACTTGCAATTAGACGATAAACAACGTTATGTGGCGATTTTAGTGGGCAGTCGTGGGGCTGAAGTGGAGTTTTTAACTGAGCCATTTTTGAAAGCAGCACAGTTATTAAAACAGCAATACCCAGATGTGCGTTTTTTAGTTCCGTTAGTGAATCAAAAACGTCGTGACCAGTTTGAAAAGATCAAAGCACAAGTCGCACCTGAGTTAGATCTCATTTTATTAGCGGGTCATGCACGGCAAGCAATGATTGCGGCGGAAGCAACGTTGTTGGCGTCAGGTACAGCCGCTTTAGAAGCCATGTTATGTAAGTCGCCAATGGTGGTGGGCTATCGTATGAAAGCTACCACTTACTTCCTGGCAAAACGTTTAGTCAAAACAGAGTATATTTCGTTACCGAATTTGCTTGCGAATGAAATGTTAGTGCCAGAAATGATTCAAGAAGACTGTACACCAGAAAAATTAGCAGAAAAACTTTCAGTGTATTTAAGCCAAGATGAAAGTGCGGTACAACAACGTCATCAATTAATTCAACGTTTTGTTGATTTACATAAGTTAATTCAATGTGATGCGGATAAGCAGGCGGCACAAGCCGTCGTGGATTTATTAGAACAATAAGGATAAAAAATGGAATTTACGTACCCAACAGATGTTGAGTTAATCGCTGGAGTAGATGAAGTCGGGCGTGGTCCTCTTGTGGGCGCAGTAGTGACTGCTGCCGTGATTTTGGATCCAAATCATCCGATTGTAGGGCTCAATGACTCAAAAAAATTGTCCGAGAAAAAACGTTTAGCTCTTGCGGAAGAAATTAAGAAAAAGGCGTTGGCTTGGAGTTTAGGGCGTGCAGAACCAGAAGAAATTGATGAATTAAATATTTTACACGCCACGATGTTAGCAATGAAAAGAGCGGTCGAAAATTTAAAAATTCAACCGCACTTAGTATTAGTGGACGGTAACCGTGTGCCTGATGTGACGATGCCAGCACAAGCGATTATCAAAGGCGACGGTTTAGTACCTGAAATTAGTGCAGCATCAATTTTAGCCAAAGTGGCACGTGATCAAGAAATGGTGGAGCTGGATAAACATTATCCTGATTATGCCTTTGCACAACATAAAGGTTATCCAACCAAATTACATTTAGAAAAACTGGCAGAGTTAGGTCCTTTACCACAGCATCGGCGCAGTTTTTCCCCTGTGCGAAAAGTATGCGGTGACGTATAATGAATCAATACATTAAGGTCGGGAGCAGATGATGGACTTCAACTTACAGAATGAACTATGGGCAAGCCCGTTATTTTGGGTATTAGCGCTATTATTCAGTGCCATTGTGTTATTTGTACGTAATAAAATCCGTATGGATGTGGTGGCTTTGTTAGTGATGGTTGCCTTTTCTTTGAGTGGTATTTTAACAGTAAATGAAGTGCTTGCAGGTTTCAGCGATCCTAACGTGATCTTGATTGCCTTACTGTTCATCGTGGGAGAGGGAATCGTCCGTACGGGCATCGCTTATCAAGTGAGTGAATGGTTGTTAAAAGCAGCTAAAAATAATGAAACTAAAGTCCTCATTTTGTTGATGCTAGCGGTAGCGACCTTAGGTTCATTTATGAGCTCTACGGGAATTGTTGCGATTTTTATTCCAGTCGTCTTCGTCATTTGTCAACAAATGAACATTTCACCTAAACGTTTGATGATGCCACTGAGTGTGGCAGGATTGATTAGTGGCATGATGACGCTCATTGCAACAGCCCCAAACTTAGTAGTGAATGCAGAATTAATCCGTAATAGCGAATTCCGTTTTAATTTCTTTGACTTTACCCCGATTGGTGTTGTGGTATTAACCATGGGGATTTTGTATATGTTAATTGCTCGTCGCTGGTTAACAGATCCCAATGAGGAAACAACCAAGGATACCAGTCGTCGTTCTATGAATGATTTGATTGATGAGTATGGTTTACGTGAGCGGACAAAACGTTTAGTCGTTAAAAAAGGCTCACCGTTTATCGGGAAGCATTTAGATGAACTACATTTGCGCTCAACATACGGACTCAATGTGTTAGCTATTGAGCGTTGGAAGCGTTTTAGACCGACTTTTATTTCTGCCTTGGGTACGTCTGAAATTCGAGAGAAAGATATTTTATTAATGGATATCACCAATCCAGCCTTACAAATCGAACAATTTTGCCACGAACATCAATTAGAAATTGCAGAAATTCGATCGCAAAACTTCTCGCAACAAGCAAAATCTATTGGCATGGCAGAAATTACATTGGTACCTGATTCGGATTGTATTGGTAAAACTACTGCCGAGTTACGTTTCCGCTCACAATTTGGTTTAAATGTGGTGGGCGTAAAACGTGATGGTGAGGTGTTGGCAGGTAATTTTTCGGAAGTCAGTTACTCTTTAGGCGATTTGATTTTAGTTGTCGGCGATTGGAAGGCCATTGAACAAATGCAAAATCATGTCAAAGATTTTTATGTTTTGAACTACCCATTAGAAATGGAACGTGCGGTACCTGCCGCTAGTCAAGCACCTCATGCGGTGTTATCTATTTTAACTATGGTGTTTTTGATGGTCACGGGTATTGTACCGAATGTTATCGCCGCACTGATTGCTTGTTTGATGTTAGGCTATTTCCGTTGTGTTGATGGTAAAAGTGCTTATGAATCTATCCACTGGTCGAGTTTGGTGTTGATTGTGGGCATGATGCCGTTTTCTATTGCGTTACAGAAAACGGGAGGCGTGGACTTAGCTGTGAAGCTCATGCTAGATGCAGTCGGTGATCTCGGTCTGCATGCGGTATTAATGAGTTTATTCTTATTGTGCGCGGCAGTGAGCTTGTTTATTTCGAATACCGCCACAGCAATTTTAATGGCACCGATTGCAATTACAATTGCTCATAAACTGCAAGTATCGCCAATGCCATTTGCCATGATTATCGCAGTAGCCGCATCCGCCGCCTTTATGACGCCAGTTTCTTCTCCTGTCAATACCATGGTTCTGGGTCCAGGTGGTTATAAATTTGCGGATTTCGTCAAAGTTGGCGTGCCTTTTACCTTATTAGTGATGATTGTGAGCGTATTTTTAATTCCTTTACTCTTCCCGTTTTAAAGGAGGCGAAATGAGCATTTATGATCTCAAACCGAAATTCCAAAATCTGTTACGCCCAACGGTCGTAAAATTAGCGGCTCGTGGCGTAACTGCCAATCAAGTGACATTGCTTGCTTGTGTGATTTCCGTGATGTTAGGGATTTTTTTGACCGCACTTTCTACGGTCAATTGGCTGTTTATTTTGATCCCGATTTGGCTGTTTGTGCGAATGGCATTGAATGCGATTGATGGCATGCTCGCACGTGAATTTAATCAAAAATCTCGTTTAGGTGGCTACTTAAATGAAGTGACTGACGTAGTGTCTGATGCGGCGTTATATCTGCCGTTTGCCTTGATTTTTCCATTCGAACCGTTATTAATTGGCTTGATTATTTGGCTAGCGGCATTAACTGAATTTTGTGGCGTATTGGGGCAAGTACAAGGGCAAACTCGACGTTACGACGGTCCGTTAGGGAAAAGTGATCGTGCCTTTTTATTTGGTGTATTAGGGTTGGTTTATGCTTTTGTGCCACATCTACCGCATTGGTTATATTGGCTTGCGTGGGGCGTTGTCGCCTTATTAGTACTCACTTGTGTGAAACGTGTGCGATCAGGCTTAGCGGAAGCAGCACCAATGCCATGTGCTGAAATTTCAGAAAAAACGACCGCACTTGAAAGGTCAGAATCACCAAAAGGAGAATAAGATGCTCGCAAAATTTGTTGATTTTATCTTATGTCGTTTTACGTCATTCATTACTGGCGTTCGACCACAACGTGCGGTGTCGCAGCAATCAGTGGGTAAAAATCGTTTGTATTATGCCAATCACAATAGTCACGGCGATTTTATTTTATTGTGGGTTTCATTACCTTACGAAGTCCGTAAAAATACACGTCCCGTGGCAGGCGCAGATTATTGGTCAAAAGGCAAAATCCGTCGTTTCCTAGCGGAAAACGTGTTTAATATGTTGCTAATTGAGCGTGGAGGCGATAATCCGCAAGCGATTACCGAGAAAATTAGTGAAACGCTAAAAGAAAGCTCGTTGATTATTTTCCCTGAAGGCACACGCAAAATGGACGATGATGTGGCATTACAACCGTTCAAAAGTGGCTTGTATTATGTGGCAAAACAAAATCCAGAGTTAGAACTCGTGCCCGTTTGGATTAGCAATATGCACAATGTCTTACCCAAAGGGTTTATTCTGCCGATTCCATTATTGTGCGATTTATATTTAGGCGAGCCGTTGCATTATCAAAATGGCGAAGAAAAAGACGCCTTTTTAGCGCGTGCAGAACAAGCCTTATTAAATTTAAACCCAAAACAAAAGGGGGCATAACATGGAAATGTGGACATTGTTTTGGGGATTAATCGCAACGTTAGTTGTTGCTTCTGCTATTGGTTATGCGTTGAAATGGAAAGTCGGCTTTTCGACACCGCACGCAGTCATTGATAACCTGAATGCACGTATTAATGCGTGGTGGGTGATGATTTTAATCATCTTTGCAGCGGCATTTATCGGCTTTTATGGCGTTATTGCCCTCTTTTTTATCATTTCTTTTATGGCGTTGCGTGAGTTTCTTTCGCTCATTTATATTCGTCGTGGAGATCATCTCGCTCTAGCGGCTTGCTTTTACATCATTTTGCCACTCCAATATTATTTTATTGTGGCAGATTGGTTCAGTATGTTCACCATTTTTATTCCAGTTTATGCCTTCTTATTTTTACCGATTTTATCCGCCTTGTTGGGTGATGCCTCTCACTTTTTAGATCGCTCGACCAAAGTGCAATGGGCGATTATGATTTCCGTGTTCTGTATTTCGCACATTCCAGCAATGTTGACTTTAGATATCGGTGGATTTGAAGGTAAAAATTTATTATTAATGATTTTCCTGATTCTCGTCGTGCAATCGAGCGACGTGTTGCAATATGTCTGGGGAAAATTATTTGGTAAGCATAAAATCGCCCCAACGTTATCGCCTTCAAAAACCATTGAAGGCTTCATTGGTGGCGTGATGAGTGCATCGATTTTAGGTGGATTATTACATTGGTTAACGCCATTTACCCCAATTCAAGCCATTTTAATGAGTTTACTCATTTGCTTGATGGGTTTTTTAGGCGGGCTAGTCATGTCTGCCATCAAACGCAGTATGGGTGTAAAAGATTGGGGCAATATGATTAGTGGACACGGCGGAATGTTAGATCGTATGGACAGCCTGTGTTTTGCCGCACCGATCTTTTTCCATATTGTGAGATATTATTGGGTTTGGTAGTAAAGAAAAAAGAGGAAAAAATGACCGCACTTTTAAAAATTGGTTTAGTTTCAGTATCTGATCGTGCTTCACAAGGGCTTTATCAGGATCAAGGAATTCCCGAGTTACAAGCTTGGTTAGAAAATGCATTGTGTGAGCCATTTGAAGTTGAAACACGCTTGATCCCAGACGAGCAAGATCAAATTGAAAAAACATTATGTGAGCTGGTGGATGATTGCCATTGCCATTTAGTGTTAACTACAGGGGGAACAGGACCAGCAAAACGTGATGTAACACCAGATGCGACTTTAGCCGTTGCAGATCGTGAAATGCCGGGTTTTGGTGAGCAAATGCGTCAAGTGAGTTTACATTTTGTGCCAACAGCAATTTTATCTCGCCAAGTGGGCGTGATTCGTAAAAACAGTTTGATTCTCAATTTACCGGGTCAACCAAAAGCCATTAAAGAAACCTTAGAAGGCGTGAAAGACGCTGACGGCAAAGTGCTGGTAAAAGGGATCTTCAGTGCGGTACCTTATTGTTTGCAACTGATTGACGGTATTTATATTGATACCAAACCAGAAGTGATTGAAAGTTTTAGACCAAAATCGGCACGCCGTTAACGATGCTAAAGTGCGGTTAAACATAGGAAAATTTTATGAAAAAAATCGAAGCAATTATTAAACCTTTCAAACTGGATGATGTGCGTGAAAGTTTGTCAGACATTGGTATTACAGGAATGACCGTCACCGAAGTGCGTGGCTTCGGTCGTCAAAAAGGGCATACCGAGTTATATCGTGGCGCAGAATATATGGTGGATTTTTTGCCGAAAGTGAAAATGGAAATTGTTGTGCCAGATGAACAAGTGGATCAATGTATCGAGGCGATCATTGAAACGGCACAAACTGGCAAAATTGGTGACGGTAAGATTTTTGTTTATGATGTTGAACGTGTGATTCGTATCCGCACAGGCGAAGAAAATGAGGACGCGATTTAAATGATCAAAGTAGAATCCCCGATTCTCAAGGTGCTGGTTGCCTTAGCTTCCATTGTGATTATTTTAGCGGGCGTAAAAGTCGCAAGCGAAATTGCGATTCCATTTTTGCTGTCACTGTTCATCGCAATTATTTGCTCACCGATTATACGCTTTATGACCAGTCGCCGTGTGCCGCATTGGCTGGCAATCACTTTGCTATTAGTGATGATTCTGTTCGTGTTTTTCTTCTTACTGGGCTTAATTAATAGTACCGCACGCGAGTTTACTCAATCGATTCCACAATATCGTATTTTATTATCTGAGCGGATTGCCAGTATTGCGGTGTTAGCGAAGAAATGGAATATTCCTCTGGAGCTTTCCACGGAGCGAACTATGGAATATATGGATCCGAGCGTGATTATGAACCTTGTGAGTAGCACCTTACTGAGTTTCTCTGGCGTAGTGACGAACGTGTTTGTACTGTTCCTTGTGGTGATTTTTATGTTAAGCGAAGCACCATTTGCAAAACATAAATTAGCGTTAGTATTCAGTTCAGATGTCCGCAATATTCACCGCGAAGAACATTATATTAACCGTATTTTGCAAGGCGTGATTAGCTATTTAGGGGTGAAAACCTTAACCAGTTTATTAACTGGGATTTGTGTTTACATCCTACTTGAACTCACTGAGGTGCAATATGCGATTTTATGGGCAACCTTGAGTTTTATTCTAAATTATATTCCTAATATTGGCTCGATCATCGCTGCAGTACCGATTGTCGTTCAAGCCTTATTACTTAACGGTTTTCCAACAGGCTTTGGTGTCGCTATCGGTGTCAGTGCCATTAATATGATTATCGGTAATATTCTGGAACCCAAAATGATGGGACGCACCTTAGGTTTATCCACCCTTGTGGTTTTCCTCTCATTATTATTCTGGGGGTGGTTGCTAGGCACGGTCGGAATGTTGCTTTCTGTGCCACTCACCATGGTCCTCAAAATTGCCCTTGAAGCCAGCCCAGAAACCATTAAATATGCCATTTTATTAGGCGATGTGAAAGACATTAATCGTGAGATTATCGACGCCAAACAAGAAGTCGCCGAGCGAATGAAAGAGCAGGCTGAATGGGAAGAAAATGCGGAAGAAATCGCAGAAGCGATCGCCACTGCAAAAGAAGAAGCCAAAAACGAAGCCATCGCAGGCGTTATCGCTGAAGCAAAAGCCGAAATTGAAGCAGAAATCCAAGCCATCGCCAAAGCCGCAGATCAAAAATAACAAAACTTATTAAAAACACACCGCACTTTTTACTAATAGAGAAAGTGCGGTGTTTGTTTAAAGCCTACCGTTGTGAAAATATCATCTTAAGTCCAAATAATTGAGGGAATAATTATGACTAAATCTGAACAGTATTTTGATGAAGCTATACAAGCATGTGATGATGGAAATTTTGAAAAAGCGATTGAGTTATTCAATAAAATTAATCCGCAAGATAAGACTTACTATTCCCCAGCACAATTTAATTTAGCACTGATTTCCCAAAAAAAAGGGGAGCGGGATAAAGCAATAGAGGCTTATCGTGGTATTTCACATGAAGATAGCCCAGAAGTGTACGCGAAAGCACAATTTAATTTAGCAGGTATTTTTAAAGGAAAAGGTGAGCGGGATAAGACGATAGAGGCTTATCGTGCTATTTCTCGTGAGGATGACCGAGAAATTTACGCAAAAGCACAATTTAATTTAGCAGGTATTTTTAAAGGAAAAGGTGAACAAGATAAAGCGATAGAGGTTTATTGTGCGATTTCACGTGAAGATGATCGAGAAACTTATGCGAAAGCACAATTTAATTTATCAGGTATTTTTAAAGGAAAAGGTGAAAAGGATAAAGCGGTAGAGACTTACCGTACCATTTTACGTGAAGATAGTTCTAGAATTTATGCTTACGCACAATTGGATGTAGCACGTATTTTGATAGAAAAAGGTGAGCAGGAGAAGGCGATAGACGTTTATCGTGCGATTTCACGTGAAGATGATCGAGAAACTTATGCAAAAGCACAATTAAATTTAGCAGGTATTTTTAAAGGAAAAGGTGAACAAGATAAAGCGATAGAAGTTTATTGTGCGATTTCACGTGAGGATGACCGAGAAGCTTATGCGAAAGCACAATTTTATTTAGCACGTATTTGGGAAGAACAAGGTGAAAAGGATAAAGCAGTAGAGACTTACCGTATCATTTTACGTGAAGATAGTTCTAGAATTTATGCTTACGCACAATTGGATGTAGCACGTATTTTTATAGAAAAAGGTGAGCAGGAGAAAGCGATAGAGGCGTATCACGCCATTTCACGTAAAGACAGTCATGAAGTGTATGCGAAAGCACAATTTCATTTAGCACTTATTTTTAAAGAAAAAGGTGAACAGGATAAGGCGATAGCCGCTTATAAGGCTGTTTTGCGTAAAGATAATCCAGAAGCGTATGCGAAAGCACAATTTAATTTGGCATGTCTATATGAAGAAAAAAATAATATTAATAAAGCGATAAAAATATATTCTTCAATAAATAAAAATGATTTTCCGAATGCATACGCTAGGGCACAATTTGTTTTAGGAGGGTTATATAAGTCTCAAAGAAATTTTAAAAAAGCTAAAGAAGCTTATTCAAATGTTTATGATGACAATGAGCCTGCTATATGTTACTTAGCAAGTATAGAAATTTTAATTTTATCTGTGAAAGGAGCTGAAAGAGAGGCTTTAGATGATATATATTCAAATGTTATGAGTATATTGAATATATTGCATGTTACTTTTGATGGCGATACTGAAGATGATTGTAAGCAAGTTGCACATTATACTCGTCCTTCAACAGCGTTGAAATTATTAGGGTTAGATAATACAAACGGAAATTCTAGCTTTAGATTAAGTACAATTCATGGTGTTAATGATCCGACAGAAGGGCATGTCTTGTATAGTTTTCTTCATTTCAAAGATGCACGAGAGCAAAAAGATAATACCGCTTTTATTAGTTGCTTCACTTTTAATCATGATAGCTTAAATCAGTTTCGTTTATATGGTAAAGAGGAGGGGAAAGAGGCGTCTGGTGTTAGTATGGTATTTAATGTTAAAAAATTTTTTAATAATAGCTCAAATGAAATGTTTATTTCTTTTTCAAATGATTTAATAAAAGCTAGTGACATTGAAAACAAACCAGAAGATCAGATTAATAAAAGTAATCATGAAACTTATTTACCTTTATACCGTTGCGTTTATATTGATCCTATTACTGGATATATATCCTTAGCTAAAAGAACAAAAATAACTTTTTTTAGAGAAAATGAGAAAAATTCAGATAGTAGATGGCGTAAGTATCAGAAAAAAATGTTGGAAAAGGAAAAACAAGCTCGAGAATGTTTAAATACAATAAAAGAAACTTTAGATAGTCTTGAAGAAAAAGATAAAGTCAAACTCAAAGAGGCAGTTCAATATATACTATTACCTCTCAAATATTTAGTTAAACATTATGCTTTTGAAGAAGAACAAGAATGTAGAATGATATCAATTCGATCATTAGTTCAAGAAAATGAAAAGATTAAAACAGATATTGCAACCAAATCCATGTATGTGGAATACCCCGTTGATGTGAAAAATGCCATCGAAAAAGTGTATTTATCTGTGGGGGCTAGAGAATACGAGAGCTTTTTTATTAAAGCATTAGGCGACAGTAAAAAGGTGCGCATTTCGGATAATCCTTTCCGAACGAAATTGTAAGATAAAACTTTCCTAAACCACACCGCACTTTTTTCTTTCTCGATCGAGATCGCAAAAAAGTGCGGTGTTTTTTTACAGAGTTTGGTGAAATTGCTAGATTAATGCGTACTAACTCTGTACAATCGCAACTCATTTTTTATAGGCGATTATCAATGCCGCAATGTGTAACAACGAGGCTCTATGTTAGAACAACAAACTTGTGCTGAAAATGCAGTAAAAACTGTTGATGTGTCAGCAGAACCATCGAAAAAAATCAATTTAATGAACTTAACGCGTCAACAAATGCGTGAGTTTTTCAAAGAGTTGGGCGAAAAACCGTTTCGTGCCGATCAATTAGTAAAATGGATTTATCATTTTGGCGAAGATAACTTCGACAATATGACCAATATTAACAAAAAGTTAAGAGATAAATTAAAACAAGTTGCTGAAATTAAAGCACCAGAAGTGGCAGTGGAACAACGCTCTGCAGATGGTACGATCAAATGGGCAATGCAAGTGGGCGATCAGCAAGTGGAAACCGTCTATATTCCAGAAGCGGATCGTGCGACATTATGTGTATCTTCCCAAGTGGGCTGTGCATTAGCTTGTACTTTCTGTTCAACCGCACAACAAGGTTTTAACCGCAACTTAACGGTATCTGAAATTATCGGTCAGGTATGGCGTGCATCAAAAATCATTGGTAACTTTGGTGTGACTGGCGTGCGACCAATCACTAACGTGGTCATGATGGGAATGGGCGAGCCGTTGTTAAACGTGGCAAACGTAGTGCCAGCAATGAAAATTATGCTGGATGATTTTGCTTATGGTTTATCAAAACGTCGTGTCACTCTTTCAACTTCAGGTGTTGTGCCAGCGTTAGATAAATTAAGTGAAATGATTGATGTGGCGCTTGCGATTTCATTACACGCACCTAACGATGAATTGCGTGATGAAATTGTGCCGATTAACAAAAAATATAATATCAAAACTTTGATTGATTCGGTTAATCGTTATTTAAGCGTATCCAATGCGAACCACGGTAAAGTAACGATTGAGTATGTCATGTTGGATCACGTAAACGATGGCGTTGAACATGCTCATCAACTTGCGCAAGTGTTGAAAAATACGCCATGTAAGATCAACTTGATTCCGTGGAACCCGTTCCCAGAAGCACCTTATGCGAAAAGTTCAAATACGCGTATTGACCGTTTCCAAAAAACGTTGATGGAATATGGTTTTACCGTAATTATTCGTAAAACGCGTGGTGACGATATTGATGCGGCTTGTGGTCAGTTAGCAGGAGATGTGATTGACCGTACAAAACGTACTGCGCAGAAAAAGCAATTTGGACAAGAAATTGTGGTGCGTAATCAGTAATTAAGTTTTACATTCACACTAAAAAGGAGAAAAAATGAACCGCACTGTTAAATTATGGCTAGCGATCATGTTTTCTCTTTTTTTCTCAGGCTGTGTTTCTCAACCTAATACTGCAGTATTTAATCCACAGCAAGCAGCAAAAGCACGTATTGAACTGGGATTAGGGTATTTAGCACAGCGTAATTTCGCACAAGCAAAATTAAATTTTGATAAAGCGTTTTCTTATGCGCCTGCATATTATTTAGTCCATTCAGCGCTAGCTTATTTTTATCAAGCACAAGGTGACTTACAGCTTGCAGAACAAGCCTATTTAACGGCAATTAAGTTAGATGATGAACAGGGGGATGTACTGAATAATTATGGTGCTTTTTTATGCCAACAAGGTTTGTTTGAACAAGCGTATCATCAATTTGATCGAGCCTTAAAAACTGCACATTATTATAACCATGCTGACACCTATGAAAATTTTGCGCTTTGTGCGTTTTCTGCAAAGGATAATGCGCGCTATCATCACCATTTGCACAGTTTAACAAAAATCGATCCTAGTAGAGCGGAGCGACTTGTGGGTTTCTTGAAAAGAAATCCATAAATCCGACAAAAACCTGATTTAAGCGCAGTTATCTGGTGAATAGCTATTGCAAAACCCCCCTTACAACTTTAAACTTTACCTCTTGAATTTTGTGTAATGAAATGGTGCGAAATGAATACTGCGATGAATAATCTTGACTCCAACAACGCATTGAGCCTTGGTGAGCAATGTCGACAAGCTCGCGAAGCACGCAATCTCTCTTTAGAAGAGGTGGCGAAAAGAATCGCACTGAGACCCGCCATTTTACAACTTATTGAGAATAATCAGTTCATTCAGCCAGCAATTCCTGCCGCTTTTATGAAAGGATATGTTCGTAATTACGCACGTTTTCTTAAAATACCTGAATCGGTTTGGAAACAAGTAGATTTTGGAGAAGAGCAGAAAAACGATTTAGGGAAAAATGCGCGTGCAACACGTTCAGTCAATCACTATTCCTCACATAATCGTTGGGTCGGTTGGTTGAGTTTATTGGTCGTGTTAATCGTGGCAGGTATGACAGGTCTTTGGTGGTGGGAAAACTATAAACAGTCGAATGCTGAGCGAGAAAGTTTAGTTCAAAGTTATGTCGAAACCACGCCTCATTCATTACCAACGGAATCTGTTGCGTCAATCTCATCCCCTGTTGTGAGTCATCCGATTGAAATTTCAACTGGAATGGAAGCGCCCTCTGTTACCACGCCGCCAGAGTTAACAAAAAATGCTCAGGATAACGTCGCGTTGCCAAATCAAAGTGTAACGTCAGCAGGGGTGTTGCAAGCTGAGATTAATAAATTAAGTGAACGAGTTGAGAAAACATCGGTTGAGCAACCGCCTGTTTCAACAGCGTCAACAATGCCAAGCACGATGCCAGAGTTATATATTGAGGTGACGGGACCGTGTTGGATAAGTGTGCAAAATGAACAAGGAAAAGTATTAGCACAGAAAGAATATAAGCAAGGTGACACACTGAGTTTTAATGAGGGAACAAGCTATTCTCTTATTGTGGGCGCGCCTGGTAATGTCAAAATGGTATATAAAGGCAACGATTATCCCTTAAAAGTTGATGGTCGAGTCGCAAGATTTAAGTTACCACAATAATCTGAAAATAAGGTACCAAGCAGAATATGTTAGCGAAACCCAATATTAAACGTAGAGAGTCAACGAAAATCTATGTCGGCAATGTTGCTGTAGGTGGTGATGCTCCTATTGCGGTGCAATCAATGACCAATACACGTACAACGGATGTTGAGGCAACGGTTGCACAAATTAAAGCGTTAGAGCGTGTCGGTGCGGATATTGTACGTGTTTCTGTTCCGACAATGGATGCAGCCGAAGCCTTTAAGTTGATTAAACAACAAGTGAACGTCCCTTTAGTTGCAGATATTCATTTTGATTATCGTATTGCATTAAAAGTGGCGGAATACGGTGTGGATTGTTTGCGTATTAACCCAGGTAATATTGGTCGCGAGGATCGTATTCGTGCGGTAGTAGATTGTGCGCGCGATAAAAATATTCCAATTCGTATTGGGGTGAATGCGGGATCACTTGAAAAAGATCTGCAAGAAAAATACGGCGAACCGACACCAGAAGCGTTATTAGAGTCGGCTTTACGTCACGTAGAAATTTTGGATCGTTTGAACTTTGATCAGTTCAAGGTGAGTGTTAAAGCATCAGACGTGTTTTTAGCCGTAGAGTCTTATCGTTTACTGGCAAAAGCCATTAAACAGCCTTTGCATTTAGGGATAACTGAAGCGGGCGGTGCGCGTGCAGGAGCGGTGAAAAGTGCGGTCGGTTTAGGGATGCTTTTAGCGGAGGGAATCGGCGATACATTGCGTATTTCATTAGCTGCTGATCCTGTGGAAGAAATTAAAGTAGGCTTTGATATTTTGAAATCACTGCGTATTCGTTCCCGTGGCATTAATTTTATTGCTTGCCCAACGTGCTCACGCCAAGAGTTTGATGTAATTGGTACAGTAAATGCGCTTGAACAGCGCCTTGAAGACATTATTACTCCAATGGATGTGTCAATTATCGGTTGTGTTGTGAATGGTCCAGGTGAAGCGTTAGTTTCCGATTTAGGTGTCACTGGTGGGAATAAGAAAAGTGGTTATTATTTAGCAGGTGAACGCCAAAAAGAACGTTTTGATAACGATGATTTAATTAATCAGTTAGAAGCAAAAATCCGTGCCCGTGTTGCAGCACAGGATCCCAAAAACAGAATTATTTAGAATAACAAGATAAAGAAGTAGGACATTATTGTGGCAAAAACAATTCAAGCAATTCGCGGAATGAATGACTGTTCTCCAACAGAAAGCCCATTATGGCAATGGGTAGAGGGCAAAGTACGGTCAGTTTTAGAATGTTATGGTTATTCAGAAGTACGGATGCCAATTGTCGAAAGTACCCCACTATTTGCGCGTGCAATTGGGGAAGTGACGGATGTGGTGTCAAAAGAAATGTACACCTTTTGGGATAATGATGAACAATTAACATTACGCCCAGAAGGCACAGCAGGCTGTGTACGTGCCGCAATTGAGCATGGCTGGATTTATAACCAAGAACAACGTTTATGGTATATGGGACCGATGTTCCGTCATGAAAGACCACAAAAAGGACGCTATCGCCAGTTCCATCAGGCAGGTGTGGAAGTTTTTGGGATTCCTAATCCAGAAATTGATGCAGAGTTAATTATGTTGACGGCGCGTTTATGGAAAGAATTAGGTATTTTTGATCATGTTACTTTACAGCTTAACTCCATCGGTTCTCTAGAAGCACGTAAAAATTATCGTTCTGCGTTAGTTGAATTTTTACAACAACACGTTGAGTTATTAAGTGACGAAGAAAAAGAACGTTTAGAGAAAAACCCTTTACGTATTTTGGACACCAAAAACCAAGCATTACAAGAAGTGTTAAATGGCGCGCCAAAATTATTAGACTATTTAGATGATGAAAGTCGTGAACACTTTGCACAACTTTGTGCATTGTTAGACGCTGTGGGTATTCAATACGAAATCAACCCTAAATTAGTACGTGGTCTTGATTATTATAATAAAACCGTATTCGAATGGGTCACTTCTGCATTAGGTGCACAAGGTACCGTGTGTGGTGGTGGGCGCTATGATGGTTTAGTGGAGCAGCTAGGTGGGCATGCTACCACGGGGGTGGGGTTTGCGATGGGGCTCGAACGTTTAGTCTTGTTAGTACAAGAAGTGAATACGACAATTGAACTGCCGAAAGCAGTCGATATTTATCTTGTCTATCAAGGTGAAGGAACGACGTTGGTGGCGTTTCAATTGGCAGAAAAACTTCGTTCAGCCTTACCGCACTTACGTACAATGTTGCATTGCAGTGGTGGAAATTTTAAAAAGCAATTCAAACGTGCGGATAAGCATAATGCGACGTTTGCATTAGTGATTGGTGAAAGTGAAGTACAAAATCAACAGGTGGTCGTGAAACACTTACTCGGTGGGGCTGAGCAACAAACCCTTGCATTAGTGGATGTTGTTGATTACATTAAGAACAATTTTTAATCAGGAAGGAAGCATAAAATGGCTTATACTGCGGAAGAAGAACAAGAGTTGAATGAAATTAAAGCGTGGTGGAAAGAGAATTATAAAAGCTTAATTGCCTCTGTGATTGTGGCATTTGCGGGCGTGTTTGGTTGGAATTATTGGCAAACTTATCAAGCGAATAAGATTCAACAAACCTCAGCACATTATGAAATGGCTGTTTATTCGACACAAGATGAAGTGAAAAAACGTGCTCAAATTGAACAGTTTGTCCAAGAAAATGGTAAAACAAGCTATGCGGTCTTAGCCTTACTAGAACAAGCAAAATTAGAAGTCGAGAAGAAGGATTTTGCACAAGCAGAACAATCACTTAAACAAGCGTTAACGCAGTCTTCTGATGAAACTTTGTCTTCTATTGCTGCACTACGTCTGGCTTCTGTGCAATTCCAACAGCAAGCTTTTGATGCGGCGCTAGAAAGTTTGAAACAAGTTAAACAGACAAGCTGGGAGAGTCGTAAACAGTTACTCACTGGTGATATTTTATTAGCCAAAGGTGATAAAGAGGCCGCAAAAGCCAGTTATCAACAGGCACAACAACAAGCTTCGCCATTAGAAGCTCAATGGCTACAAGTGCGGTTAAATAATTTGTAATTTTGATGAATGGACGAAATCCCTAACATAACGTTAGGGATTTTTTTATGTGTGAAAATTGCCTTTCACATCTTGTATTGTTTTTATGCTATATTGCCGTCTTTGTTGTATTGTTATAATGAATGAATTACAAAATGGAAACGCAATTTTATTTACCGCTTGAAAGCCATCAACTTCCTGTTCCTTATCAATCTTGCTCAAGACGAATTCGTGTACTACTGCCCAAAGATTATGCAACACGATTAGAAACATATTATCCCGTAGTGTATATGCATGATGGGCAAAATGTGTTTTATAGTAGAGAGTCCTTCAGTGCATATTCTTGGAAAACGATTCCTCTGATCAAAACGCATGTTGAGTTAGCTGATATGATTATTGTGGGTATTGATAATGATGGTGCGAATCGTGTCAATGAATATTCTCCGTGGCAATTCGACCCTCACGTTTATGTCGGGCAAGATAACATTGGCGGAGAAGGGAAAGCCTATGCTGACTTTGTTGTGAATGTGGTGATGCCTTTCATCAACCAAACGTATCGCACGAAACCACAAAAAGAATATACAGCCATGATCGGTAGCTCATTAGGCGGTAATATTACGCAATTCATGGGGATAGAATATGCCAATCATATTGGTCGCTTAGGCGTATTTTCATCGGCAAGTTGGTTAACCCCAAGGGATTTTCAGATCTATTTTGATCACAATGCGCTAGATTTAACACAGCGAATTTATATTCAAGTGGGTACGCAAGAAGGTGATGATACAGATAGTCAATTTACGACAGGTCACATAAAGCAATTGTATATTGATGCATCATTACGTTATTATCAAACTCTATTAAAAAAAGGAATGCCAATAGAACACATTAAATTAGATATTATTGCTAACGGCATTCACTCAGAAACACAGTGGGCACAACATCTTCCAGATTGTTTATCTTTTTTAAGTAAGGATTGGTAATATGCATTTTGAGCAGTTAAGTCATTATAGTGGTCATCTACAGCGTGAAATGAAATTAAATCGTTATGGTCATGCAGGATTGCCGATTTTAGTGTTTCCTAGTTCTGGGGGAACGCATAATGAGTATGCTGATTTTGGTATGATTGATGCTTGTCAGCAATTTATTCATCAAGGTAAAGTCCAGTTTTTTACGTTATCCAGTGTTGACAGTGAAAGTTGGTTAGCCAACTGGAAGTCGCCACATGATCGCGCACAAATGCACAGTGCATATGAACGATATCTGCTTGAGGAAGCGTTACCTTTTATTAAACATTTGACCCAATTTTTTGGTCCAATGATGGCAACTGGTTGTAGTATGGGCGGTTTTCATGCAGTGAATGCTTTTTTGCAACATCCTGATGTATTTAATAAAGTCATTGCGTTAAGTGGGGTGTACGATGTACGTTATTTTGTCGGGGAGTACGGGGATGATCCTTTAGTGTACCGCAATTCACCGAGTCAAAATTTGTGGATGCAACAAGACGAATGGTTTTTAAATCACTATCGTGCGGCAGAGATTGTGATTTGCACGGGGCAAGGTGCATGGGAACAAGATGGATTACCTTCATTTTATGCGTTACAACATGCTTTTGCTGAGAAAAATATTCCTGCTTGGTTTGATGTGTGGGGACAGGATGTCGCACATGATTGGGATTGGTGGCGTATTCAAATGCCTTACTTTTTAAATAAACTCAATTTTTAGGAGGTCCTATGAATTACATTGTGATTTCACCTTACTATCCTGCTAACTTCCAAACCTTTCCAATTAAAATGCATGAGTTAGGTATCAATGTATTAGGGATAGGACAAGAGCCTTATGAGCAGTTACCTGAGAATTTACGTGCATCGTTAACGGAATATTTCAGAGTCAATAATTTGGAAGATATTGATGAAGTGAAACGAGCAGTCGCCTTTTTATTTTATAAACATGGTCCGATTGATCGCATTGAGTCACAAAATGAATATTGGTTAAATAATGACGTCTTGCTACGTGAACAATTTAATGTCTTTGGTTTGAAATCAGCGGATTTGCTCAAAACAAAACGCAAATCTGAAATGAAAAAAATCTTTCAATCCATTCCTGTTCCTGTTGTAGAAGGCGCATTGATTCGAACACCAGACGAGTTAGCGCGTGCGGTTAAAAAATTAGGGTTACCTTTAATTGCTAAACCCGATATTGGTGTGGGGGCAGGAGGCACATTTAAATTAGCCTCGAAACAAGATGTATCTGATTTTAAACAGCAATGGCAGGGGCAAGATTATTTCTTAGAGCCATTTGTTGAAGGCGACATTATTACCTATGACGGGTTGCTTGATCAACAAGGTAACATTTTATTTGAAACCAGTTTGGTGTATACCGTTAGTCCAATGGAATTGTTTAAACGAACACATGATATTGGCTACTATGTTGTCAAACATGCGGATGAAAAATTAAAAAAATATGGTCGTGCGATTACACAGGCGTTTGGGATGAAAGAGCGCTTTTTCCATTTGGAATTTTTTAGATTACCGAATGATGAGTATGTGGTGATTGAATATAACAACCGTCCACCAGGTTCTTATATTTTGGATATCTATAATATGGCATACCAAATTGATTTATATAAAGAATATGGTAAGGCTGTGCTCGGTGGTCATGAAAAAGTGGCTGTATTTGATGAAACAGTTTGTGTCGCACAATCAAGACGTTATGATATTGCCTATCGCTATTCAGATGAGGAAATTTATCAGCGTTATGGGCAATATATTATGGCAAAACTTGAAACGCCGCGCGCGTTTGCTGATTTACAAGGTGATGTTGTGTATATTGTGAAAGCAGATACGCAAGCGTTAGCGGATGAAGTCATGCAAGCCATTTATTTACGTGCTTAAAAAACGACATGCCCAAGTGAAATTGGGCATGTGTATTTCTAAACCGTTTTTTCTTGAGATTGATGTTTATGCGATTGACACTTCCCCCTCCCGTTCTGTTCCTTGGGTGTGCGCTAGCAATGTGGTTTGTGCCACCGTTTTATGTGTTTCCTCGTTATTGGATCATGATTTTGCTGTTGTGTGGAGCGAGTGCGGGCATCGCACTGATGAGCTTATGGCAATTTATGCAAGCGAACACTACGGTGAGCCCTTTTTCTCCAGAAAAAAGTACTGCATTAGTGACGAATGGCGTCTATCGCATCAGTCGCAATCCCATGTATTTAAGTTTAGCCTTGTTGCTCTTAGCTTGGGCGTTATGGTTAGGCAGCTTAAGTGCGGTCATCTTGTTTATGCTGTTTATTTTGTTAATGACTGAAATGCAAATTAAGCGAGAAGAATTAGCGTTAGAGAAATTATTTGGTGCGACATATGTTACTTATAAACAACGAGTACGACGTTGGTTATGAGCCTATCGAGCAAGTAAAAGCGACGTGTTATGCACGTCGCTTTTTTTGTTTAGTCTACTGCATATTGTCAATAGAAGCTCATGTTATGTGAGTATTCTTGTTCAAAATCAGAACGTTTTGATTGATAAGTGTTCTATAAGGTGGTAAAAATAACACATAATGTATAAGTATTTACATTTATATGCTTTTTATCGATAAGACTAAAATAGGACATTGAATTATGAATCGAATTTTTAAATCCAAATGGTGTGCTGCTACACAAAGTTATGTCGCATGCTCAGAATTAGCAAAACGTGCGGGGAAACTGGCTAAGGTTGGAGCTGTGGCTATTTGCGGCTTTTTAGGCTCAAATGCATGGGCACAAGAGTGTACTTTAGTTGATGCTTCTGGTCAAATTAAAGTAGCCTCAGGTGTAGAATGTGATGTAAGTGGTGCTAAAGATATTAGTGTGGATGCGAAAAATGCTGTTTCTGTTGAAGGTATTGTAAACAGTAATAATGCTGTTTTAAATATTGCGACTCAATCAAATGAGAATACTTATGAGCCAACAGGTATGTCTGTATCTGGCGATAAGGCTATGGTAAAAGGTGAGGCATTAAGTATTAATATTTCACCGAAAGAAACAGGAAAGAATGTTTATAATGCTGGGGTAAGGGTCATTAATGGTGGAACGGTTGCTCTTGATACTTTAAATATAAAAACTGTAGACGAATTAGAAGTTGATAGAGTAGGTGGTGTTGATAATGCTACTTACGGTATTCAAATTGGCACAGGAATTAATTGGGCAGATGCTTCTAAAGACAAAACGTCTAAGGTTATTGTTAATAACGCAAATATTGAAGTAACGACCACTGAGAATTCTAGAAAAGCTGGTTGGTATAAAAAACTTCCAATTTTTGGCGAGTCTAAGATTTTTGACGTTTTTCATCAATTATCTGGAGTCCGTTTGATTAGACGAGCTAATGAAAGTTCAACTCCATACTTTGAATCAAAACAGAAATTAAACATTTATGTACATGATAATACAGCACAAAAGAATGTTGCGGATTACTTAGTGGGTATTTATATTTCAGGTAAAGATGCCAAAGCAGTATTAAATGATTCTGAAATTAAAATTGAAGGTTCTGGTAGAAATTCGTCAGCCTTGAAAATTGGTAAAGTACGTGAAGTAGGTTCAGGAAATGGAGTTATTGAATCTAAAGGACACATGGTGCTTAATACTGAAAATGCAAAATTGGCTCCTACAGTTCGTTTACTTGGAGAAGGTTCTGTATTAAAAGCTGATTTTGAGAATAGTAGTTCAGAAATCAAATCTGCAAGCAATGCTATCTTGTATGCAACTCAAGATTTCCGTTTTTCTGGTGGATTTGGAGGGGTTTCAGGTAATTCCGATGGTAAAGGACAAGAAGTTGCATTGAAAAATGCAGTTATTACTACAACCTCAAATGAAGATTCACTCATTAAAGTTGAATCTAAATCGGTATATGAGACTGGAAATAGCTATTATCAAGATTACAATGTTTATAATGGTAACTTTGCCGTTACTGAAGCAAAATTTACTTTAACAGGTGAAAAGTCTGTGGCTACTGCTGCGAAAGATGGTTGGTTGATTGAAGTGGAAGGAATAAAAAATAAACCATCTGATTTAGCAGTCACTGTGAGTGACAAAGCGAAAGTAATAGGATTAGTTGATAAAAAATTTGCTTCAAAATTAGAGATGATGTTAGATGATGGAGCAGCTTGGACTTTATCTCGGAAAGGTAAAACTCATATTTCTAAACTAAATAATCTGGCTTTATTAAATGGTTCTGTATTAGATGCAACGACCATATCTTCTCTCTCTCAGTCAGAGCTGAATAAACAAGTAGAGGATGCTGAATTAGCTCTGAAAAAAGCACAAAAATTAACTAAGGGATGGCTTGAGGAAGATGACGATTATCGTGTAAGAAAAGCCAAAGCAATTACTGATGCAGAATTAAGTCTAGAGAAAGCGAAACAAGCCAAAAATCAAGGTGAAAAAAATAATGCAGAATATGTATTAAAATTGACAAGTGATGGTACAAAAACAGATGGCGCTTTAATCAATGGTGGTATTATCACCATGGATAATGGCTCACATAATGATGTGTTAACCTTAGAAGGTAGTTATGTAGCAAAACCAGGTGCAACCTTGAAAATCAATACCTTATGGAATACTCCTGGGGATGAAAACGGCATCAATTCTGAATCCGATTTATTTGACATCAAAGGTTCAGCTAAAGGTAAAACACAGGTGTTCTCAAGAACCGCTAATACTCATCAACATGATTTGATTGACGGTACTATTGGTAGTATTGCGAAAGATTTGAATACTAACAGTGCACCGATTATCCGTATTCATGATCCAGATAACAGTGATCATCACGCCTTTGTGGGTATAGCGAAAACAACGGGTGCGGGTCAATTGCAACTGAAAGAAGTGGACAAAGTGGAACAAACAGGCGGCAAAGTACGTGAATATGTATGGACCCTAACAGTTGCGAATACTGATCAGCCAATTTTAGAGGAAACTATTCCAAGCTATGCTCAAATGCCATTAGTGAACTTAGAGCAAGGTTATTCCACCCTCAGCACATTACATAGCCGCCGTGGCGAAAACCAAGTATATGGTTGGGACTACTGTGGTAGCTGCGGTAATGATGTCACAGGTCAAAGCTGGGGACGCGTATCAGGTTCACACTTACATATTCAAGGTAAAACGCGTTTAGGTTATGACGCAGAGATGTACAGTGCACAAGTGGGTTATGACTTTGCGGTACAAAGAACAGAGTCGAAAGGTCACCATGTGACAGGGGTATATGCGGCGTATACACGAGCGAACGCAGACTTCTTTGATGATTTACGAGCGGAGAATGCGTTAGTTTTAGCCGATAAGTACGTAGGTAAAGGAAAAGCGACAGGTTGGGGATTAGGGTTGAGCCATACACGTTATGCGGCGAATGGCAGTTATTTAGACTTAGGAGGTCAAGTGACATTCTTGAGTAATAAATATACATCCCGTGATTTATTAGAAGCGAAGAACAAAGGGGTAAGTTACCTTGTTTCAGCGGAAGTGGGTCGTCCATTTGCATTAGGTAAACACGAGAAGAACCAAGCGGGTTGGTTACTTGAGCCACAAGCACAATTAAGCTATCAATATTTAGATATGAAGGGCTTTAATGATGGAGAGCGTCAAGTTGAGCAAGGAGATGTGCATGGTTTACGTGGACGGGTAGGTGCGAGATTGGCGTATAACCAACCAGCAGGTTATGAAAACTTACGTACGAAGACATTCTATGTGACAGCGAACTTATTACATGACTTTAATAATGCGAAAGCGGTGAAGATTGGAGAAGATAAAGTTCGAGATAAATATGAGAAGACGTGGTGGGATATTGGTTTAGGAATTCAACACCCAGTAGGTCAGAATGCGTATGTTTATTTAGATGTGAACTACGAGGGTAACTTTACGGGAGAAAGAAGACGTGAAGGTTACCGTGGTGCGATTGGTTTGAAATATAACTGGTAATCATGATTGAATAAGGGAGGGGGTATTTTCCTCCCTTTTAAAGAAAAGGAAAAAGTAGCATGAAGAATATGATGAAATTAGCCTTGATTTCGGCAGGGTTGTTGAGTTTATCGGCGTGTTCTCAATTACGAGATGTTGAGCATCAATGGTGTGGAGCGGAGTCGGTGAAACAGGAAGAGGTCAACTTATCTGCGGATGCGTTGTTTAAGTTTGGCAAATCGAACTTACATGAGTTATTACCGTCAGGTAAGGCGGAATTAGACCAATTAGTACGTAAGTTACATAGTCAGTATTTGAAGCTTGATGGCATTCACTTGATAGGGCATACGGACCGTTTGGGTAGTGATAAGTTTAACTATGATTTAGGTTTACGCCGAGCGAATACGGTGAAAGCGTATTTAGAGCAATCGAATGTGATGGCGCCGATTTCGGTGGAAAGTGCGGGTGAATCGATGCCGGTGACGAAGGATTGTGTGGGGAATAAGTCGACGGCGGAGTTGAGGGCGTGTTTACAGCCGGATAGACGCGTCGTGATTAAGATACATGGAGTGAGCACGAAATAAGTGCGGTCTGATGTGATAAAGAAAAGCAACGTCATAGTACGTTGCTTTTTTTATTGCTTTTTTGTTTTCACTGAGAGTGATGAATTATTGAGTTAAATCCACTTGGTAAACAGCAAATCCAACATCATCCATCCCTACTAATTTTACCGGATATTGTGATTTTTCTTGAATGAATTGTTTTGCTTTTTCACTTGGTGAGGTTTCAAAGCGGATATCTAATTTAGCCTTGGTATTGATCGGGGCAATACGCCAATTTTTATCCGCACTTGGACGAACCTGACCTTGTGCTTTACTTTCGGATGAAATGTAATTCGCAAGAATTTGGCGGTTTTCATCAGGCGCAGCAAAGACAATGTGACTATCTCCAGTGCCTGGGAATTTTGCGCCATAAGCACGATAGTTATTGGTTGCAATCAAGAATTCCGCTTTAGGATCAACAGGTTTACCTTGATAAGCTAAATTAATCACGCGTGAACTATTTTCATTAATTAATTTACAATCACCGTCATAGCGTGCTGGTTTTGTGATATCAAATTGATAAGTCACCCCATCGATGACATCAAAATTGTAGGTACGGAAGCCAGTCCAATCGAGTAAGCTTTGTGGCTGTTCATGAGTAGGGTCAATTTGTTTAAACATCCCTGCACTACATTCTAGCCATTCTTTTAATTCTGCACCGCTGACTTTAACCACGACCAAAGTGTTTGGATAGAGGTATAAGTCGGCTGCATTGCGGAACGTAAGATCACCTTTATTGACTTCAGTATAGCCAGTCGGATCGTTTTTACGCCCACCTGCTTTGAATGGTGCACCTGCACTCAATACAGGCAATCCTGCGAGTTCTGGTATGCCTTTGATGACATTTTCAACATAGGCTTTTTGTGCTTGGTTAACAATTTGTACCGTTGGGTCATCTTGAACTAAAGCTAAATAACTGTACATATTGTCATCTGCTTTACCAATAGGTTGGGACACGAATTCACGTGTTGCCTCATGAACGGGTGCAAGAAGTGCGGCAATTTCTGGGTGATTTTCTACGGTAGCTTTTTTCGTTTCCGCATCATAAATTGGGCGTAATTCTGCTTTGCCATCGGTCACTAGCCATTTACCATTGACTTGTGAAAGTGTTAAGTCAACAACGCTAATATTGTTTCCCCAATACCCAGCCATGCTTTCAGGTACGCCTTTGACGGTTCCTTTAACCAGATCCACATGAGCTGATTTTGAAAATTCTTTATTTGGGAAGAGACGGTGAGCGTGACCAAAGATAATGGCATCTAAACCTTTGACATCGGCAAGATGGAAAGCCGCATTTTCTTCGCCTTCTTGATATGGTTCATCAGATGGACCTGTATGTGCTAAAGCGATGATAATGTCAGCGCCTTTTTCTTTTAAAATTGGAACGTATTTTTCAGCGGTTTTTTTAATATCATGAGCGAGGACTTTACCGTCAAGGTTCGCTTTATCCCAAATCATCACTTGTGGAGGAACAAACCCCACATAACCAATTTTAATGGTTTGTTGTTGACCTTGTGTATCCACGACCGCTTTTTCTTGGATGAAATAAGGTTGGTAACGGGGTTCACCTGAATCGGCTTTGACGACGTTTGCATTGATAATAGGGAACTTAGCTTGGCGAATTGCCGTATCAAGATACGTTAATCCATAGTTAAATTCATGGTTTCCTAGTGTTCCAACATCATATTGCATGGCATTGAGTGCATCGATAGCGGGATTGGATTGACCAGCTTTGTAGCCTTTGGCCGCTTGATAGTCTGCAATAGGGTTCCCTTGGATTAAGTCACCATTATCCACTAGGACACTGTTTTTCACTTCGCTGCGAGCCTGTTTGATCAGGGATGCGGTACGCGTGAAACCAAATTTGTCCGTAGGGGCATCTTTATAGTAATCGAAATCGGTTAAAAAACTGTGTACATCTGTCGTAGCGATCACTCGTAATGAAACTGTATGTTGTGTCGCAGCAGAAGCATATCTAGAAGCAGTAAATGTTAAGATACTGCAGGCACCTAATTGTAGAAAGCGTCTTCTATCCATTATGACTCCTTAATTAGTAAGTAAGAAAAATTGGGGGTATTTATTCTAGAAAAATTTACGTTGAGGCTCTACTGATTTTGAGTGAGAGAATGTGATCTCTTTCATAAAATACAGAAAAATGTGCGGGCGGTTTTAGTAAATTCTAGTCAAAAAACACACCCCTCTCATTGAGGGGCGTGTCAAGAATGAGTGAAGTGAGGTTATTTGCAGTGTTGTGCTTTTTTCTCAAAGCGTTCTGCAACGAAATCCCAGTTCACAACGTGCCAGAATTCTTTAATGTAATCTGGACGACGGTTTTGGAATTTCAAGTAGTACGCGTGTTCCCATACGTCTAAGCCTAATAACGGATAGCCTTCACAGCCAGCAATTTCTTTACCCATTACTGGAGAGTCTTGGTTTGCTGTTGAAACTACGGCTAATTTGCCATCCGCTTGTAAGACTAACCACGCCCAGCCAGAACCAAAGCGTGTTGCTGCTGCTTTTTCAAATTCAGCCTGGAATGCTTCAACTGAACCAAAGTCACGTTCGATCGCTTCTTTTAATGCACCTTTTAATGTTGTGCCTTTTTTCAAGCTTTTCCAGAATAATGAGTGGTTTAAGTGACCGCCTGCGTTATTGCGTAATGCAGTGAATTTATCCGCAGGGACGAGTGATAATTTGCTAAGTAACTCACCAGGACAAGCACTCGCAAACTCAGGTAAATTCTCTAATGCAGCATTGGCATTATTTACATAAGCTTGGTGGTGTTTAGTATGGTGAATTTCCATGGTCATCGCATCGAAATGCGGTTCTAGTGCATCGTAGGCATAGCCTAATTCAGGTAGAGTGTAAGCCATAGTTGTTTCCTTAATTGAATAAAAGTAATAAAGGCAAATTGCCAAAAAGGTGATAAGATTTTAACAGAAAAATTGATTAAGATCATTATTTCTCTGTCTTTTTAACAAAAAACGTCGAGGGAGAATCAATAGTCTCCCTCGTATTTTTCGTCAGTCCATTACGCACAAGGTGATGTGACATTCGCGGCAGCGATCGCGACCATATTAATGATTCGACGAACAGACGCTGCTGCAGTGAGGATGTGTACGGGTTTATTCATTCCCATTAAAATTGGACCAACGGTAATTGGTGTTGTAGTACCTTGTAGGAGATTTAAACTGATACGTGCAGCTTCCATATTTGGCATGACCAATAAGTTTGCTGCGCCTTTGAGTGGACTGTCAGGCATAATTTCATGACGTAATTTCTCGTTGAGAGCCACATCACAGTGCATTTCGCCATCAATGATCACGTCAGGAGCTTTTTCTTTCACTAATGCTAAAACTTTACGCATTTTGACCGCACTTGGATCATCAAAAGTACCGAAATTAGAATGTGAAACTAGCGCAATATTCGGTTCGATTCCAAAGCGACGGACTTCATTGGCGGCGAGCAAGGTGATTTCTGCCAATTCATCTGCGGTCGGATTATGATTGACGAATGTGTCTGTAATAAATAGGTTACCTGTTGGTAACACGAGCCCATTGACTGTTGCAGGGGTTGGAACACAGGCTTGTACACCGATGATCTCTTTGACATTCGTTAAGTGTGATGCATAAGGTCCAACTAAACCGCATAACATTGCATCCGCTTTCCCCAGTTCAAGCAGTGTTGAACCAATAACGGTTGGGTTGTGCAACATCTTACGTTGTGCGCCTGCTGGCGTGATGCCTTTCCGTTTAAGCAGATTGTAATAAGCGTGACAGCATTCTTCAAAGTAAGGGTTGTTTTCGATATCGATTAACTCAAAATCGCGCCCCTCTTGGATTTGTAGACCGAGGTGTTTGATTTTTTGTTTAATGACTGTTGGACGCCCTAATAAAATTGGGTTGGCAATACTCAGCGTAGCAATTTCTTGTACAGCGTGTAACACGCGTGATTCTTCGCCATCAGTTAACAGAACCCGTTTTTTATTTTGTTTCGCTTGAGCAAAAACAGGCTTCATGAATAGGTTCGTTTTGTACACAAACTGGGTCAGTTTTTCGATATAGGCATCAAAATCTTCAATTGGACGAGTTGCCACACCTGAATCCATCGCAGCTTTGGCGACAGCAGGCGCAATTTTGACGATCAAGCGCGGATCGAAAGGTTTTGGGATTAAGTATTCAGGTCCAAAAGACAGTTCACTATCTCCGTAAGCTGACGTCACGACTTCACTTTGTTCTGCCAACGCAAGATCTGCAATCGCGTGAACGGCGGCGAGTTTCATTTCTTCATTAATCGCGGTTGCACTGACATCGAGTGCGCCACGGAAAATGAACGGGAAACATAGCACATTGTTGACTTGATTCGGGTAGTCAGAACGACCTGTACATACAATAGCATCTGGACGAACGGCTTTTGCAAGTGGTGGCAAGATTTCTGGTTCTGGGTTCGCTAATGCCAGAATTAACGGATTCGCCGCCATAGTTTTGACCATGTCTTGCGTTAACGTTCCCGCCGCAGAGCAGCCGAGGAAAATGTCAGCATCATTAATCACTTCGGCTAAGGTACGTTTACCGTTGTCTTGAATTGCGTAAGATTTTTTGGTTTCATCCATGCGCTCATCACGCCCATGGAAAATAACACCTTTAGAGTCACAGACCACAATATTTTCACGTGGTAAGCCAAGACTCACTAATAAATTTAAACAGGCGATAGATGCCGCACCCGCACCAGATGCCACGAGTTTCACTTTCGCAATGTCTTTTTTCACAATGCGTAAACCATTTAATACCGCGGCAGCACTGATGATGGCTGTACCATGTTGGTCATCATGGAAAACGGGAATATTCATTCGCTCACGTAATTTTTGTTCGATATAGAAACATTCTGGTGCCTTAATATCTTCAAGGTTAATTCCACCAAAAGTGGGTTCTAATGACGCAATAATATCGACCAGTTTATCTGGATCTTTTTCATCAATTTCAATATCAAATACGTTGACGCCCGCAAATTTTTTGAATAGTACCCCTTTTCCTTCCATAACAGGTTTGCCCGCGAGTGCGCCAATATTCCCTAAGCCTAATACCGCTGTCCCGTTTGAGATGACCGCCACTAAATTACCGCGAGAGGTATAACGATAAGAGGCAGAAGGATCCGCTTGAATTTCCAGACAAGGCACCGCTACCCCTGGCGAATAGGCGAGGGCTAAATCGCGTTGAGTCGCGAGCGATTTAGTTGGCGTGACTTCTATTTTTCCTGGTGTTGGATACTCATGAAAATCGAGTGCGGCTTGGCGTAATTGTGCATCCATAAAACAATCCTCTTGTTGAGATATAAATAAAAGTTAAGACAATTCATTATAAAGAAAATCACAATAAAAAATGTGACATAAAACACAGTATTGGCATTTTAGTCATAAAGAGGGTGCGCTTATTTTTAGCTAATACGCTCGCTTTAGCAGGGAAACGTAGTAGAATACCCGAGTTTAATAGTTGGATGCTTAGGATAAACGATGCGATTAGATAAGTTTTTAGCAGAACAAACTGGATTGACTCGCTCACAAGCGAACAAAGCACTCAAGCAAGGTTCGGTAACGTTGAATGGGAAAGTGGAAAAAAATGGTGCAGTGAAGATTAGCCCAGAAGATGAAGTCTATTTTGACGGTGAATTGCTTACGTGGGTGGAGGCTGGACAGTATATTATGCTGTACAAACCACAAGGGTATGTATGCTCTCATGATGATGGCGATTATCCGACTATTTATCAATTTTTTGATTATCCACTTGCAACCAAGCTACACAGTGCAGGGCGTTTAGATGTAGACACCACTGGACTTGTATTATTAACTGATGATGGACAATGGTCGCACCGTATTACTTCTCCAAAACACCATTGTGAGAAAACTTATTTGGTGACGTTAGCTGATCCTATCGAAAGTCATTATCAACAAGCTTGTGAAAACGGGATATTATTACGTGGTGAAAAAGAACCCACCAAACCAGCAATGTTAGAGATTTTGGATGACTACAATGTGAATTTAACCATCAGTGAAGGACGTTATCATCAGGTCAAACGGATGTTTGCAGCCTTAGGAAATAAAGTGGTGGCTTTACACCGCTGGAAAATTGGTGAAATTGAATTAGATGACACTTTAGAAGAAGGGGAGTATCGTTCTCTTTCTGAACAAGAAATTGGTTACTTTAATAAAGGATGATATGTTAACTCAACGACAACCTGTGAAAGCGGGGGCAATTTTTATTCTGACATTAGGTGTATTATCTATGTTGCCACCCTTGGGGGTTGATATGTATTTGCCTGCGTTTCTTCTTATTGCACAAGATTTAAGTGTGACCCCAGAAAAAGTGCAGCATACCTTAACCTTTTTTGCCGCGGGAATGGCAATTGGTCAGTTATTTTGGGGACCTGTCGGAGATAGCTATGGGCGAAAACCTATTATTTTACTTGGCGTCACAATAAGTGCCATGGCGGCATTCGTTTTGACACAGATTTATTCTATTGGAAATTTTACCGCACTTCGATTTGTACAGGGCTTTTTTGGGGCTGCGCCAGTGGTGCTCGTTGGGGCTATTTTACGTGATTTGTTTAATAAAAATGACCTGTCTAAAATCATGTCCTCTATCACACTCGTATTCATGCTTGCGCCTTTATTAGCCCCAATTATTGGTGGGCATCTCGTATCTTGGTTCCATTGGCATTCTGTGTTTTATGTAATCTGTTTTATGGGATTGTTGTCTGGCGTGCTCGTGTTAGTTGTGATTCCTGAAACCCATCATAAAGAAAAACGTATTCCCCTGAGACTTGGTATCGTTGGACGTAACTTCTTAACGCTGTTTCAGCAAAAAGAAGTGCTGGGGTATATGTTTGCTTCTGCATTCGGTTTTGGTGGATTGTTTGCATTAATTACCGCAGGGTCGATTGTCTATGTTGGTTTGTATGGTATACCTGTTGATCAATTCGGTTACTTTTTCATGCTTAATATCGGCGTCATGACGATTACCTCGATAATTAATGGACGTATTGTGAATAAAGTTGGTACAGAAACCATGTTACGAGCAGGATTAGCGATCCAATTTGTTGCCGCGTTCGGATTGTTGTTAGTTTCTGTGTTTGATCTAGGGTTTTGGACCATGACATTTTGTTTAGCCATATTCGCAGGGCAAAATCCCTTGATTTCTTCTAATGCGATGGCATCTATTTTAGAAAAATTTCCTAAAATGGCAGGTACTGCGAATTCCATGGTGGGCAGTGTGCGTTTTGGTGCTGGGGCGATGATCGGCTCATTGGTGGCATTCATGCCGATGAAAACTGCTGCGCCGATGCTATTAACGATGGCATTATGTAGCGTATTAGCCGTGAGTTGTTACTATTTTTTAACTTATCGCAGCATCAATCACCTCGCAGGTAAGTAAATTGAGAGTCGCTTGAAATGAGGGGTAAACGTCATGGAATGAGTATATCTAGTGCCTTATCATGACGCGAGTAACCAGACTCTAATTATATCCGTGGTATGACATCTTTTCTTTTCCAAAAATCAGGCCAAGTCTCCGATAGTGTTTATTTTTCATCTAAGTTGCCTATTGAATAAATAGGTAACATTTTTGTTAAAAATCACAAGATTTGTTCTAAATCAATAAACCCTATAATCCACCTCGAAAGAGGTAGTGTTTTCCATTGTCAATCACTACGCCAAGCGTATTCCTTATGATAGAATGCGAGCCATTACCTCGTCAGAATTGATTCATTATGCAAAAGTCTGCTCAATTAAAAATAGAAAATTTAGCTTGTCAGCGTGGCGATCATCTCCTATTTTCCGCGTTGGATTTAACAATAAAGAGTGGCGATTTTATACAAATTGAAGGTCATAACGGCATCGGTAAAACCAGCTTATTACGCATTATCGTTGGTTTAGCGCAGCAGTTTGAGGGCAAAGTGTGGTGGAATAACCAACTTATTCAGCACCAGCGTGAAGATTATCAGTATGATTTACTTTACCTCGGGCATCATTCAGGCGTGAAACCAGAGTTAACTGCTTGGGAAAATTTGAAATTTTATCAGCAGATTAGTGCAAGTGAACAAGGGGATGAAGTATGTTGGCAAGTTCTGGAAACCGTGGGGTTACTCGGGCGTGAGGACATCCCCGCCGCACAGTTATCCGCTGGACAGCAACGACGAATTGCACTAGCGCGTTTGTGGTTATCAAAAGCGCCTTTGTGGGTGCTCGATGAACCTTTCACTGCGATTGATAAAAGAGGCGTACAAGTTTTAACTGCATTATTTGAACAACATGTGCAACAAGGCGGTATCGTGATTTTCACCAGCCATCAAGATGTGCAAAGTGCAAGTTTGCAAAAAGTGCGGTTAGAAAACTATAAATCTCATGGCGCGCAGGGCGTTACTCCGTCTCTGAATAGTAAGTGACCCTCTCATTAAAAATGGATTAAAACAGAAATAAGATGATATTTACACAAATCATTCAGCGTGAACTGCAAATTGCGATGCGTAAACAGGCGGAAATATTGAATCCGTTATGGTTCTTTTTGATCGTTATTACGTTGTTCCCGTTAGTGATTGGTCCTGATCCGTTGTTACTGGCGCGTATTGCGCCAGGTATCGCATGGGTTGCCGCATTATTATCAGCATTATTGTCTTTTGAACGTTTATTTCGTGATGACTTCATTGATGGTTCATTAGAACAATTGATGTTAACGGGACAGCCGTTAGCCTTGACTGCCTTAGCAAAAGTAATTGCTCATTGGCTTCTAACAGGCTTGCCATTGATTTTACTTTCCCCCATTGCCGCATTATTGCTCTCGCTCGATACATCAATTTGGTGGGCATTAGTTTTGACTTTGTTGATTGGTACGCCAGTATTAAGTTGTATTGGAGCAATTGGCGTAGCCTTAACTGTGGGGTTACGAAAGGGGGGAGTATTGCTCAGTTTATTAGTCGTGCCATTATTTATCCCCGTGTTAATCTTTTCCGCTTCAGCACTGGAAGCGGCAAGTTTAAATATGGCATATCATGGTCAATTAGCGATTTTAGGGGCAATTTTAGCAGGTGCGATAACATTATCGCCTTTTGCTATCGCAGCAGCCTTACGAATTAGTTTAGATCAATAAAAGGATTGTTCTATGTGGAAGTGGTTACACCCTTATGCAAAGTCAGAAACTCAGTATCATTTATGTGGTAAGTTTTTACTCCCAACAGCCATACTTAGCATGCTTTTATTGTGTGCAGGCGTGATCTGGGGATTAGCCTTCGCACCTGCGGATTATCAACAAGGTAACAGTTTTCGCATCATGTATGTGCATGTACCCACTGCAATTTGGTCAATGGGCGTGTATGGTTCCATGGCGATAGCTGCGTTTGTTGCGTTAATTTGGCAAATGAAACAAGCGCATTTGGCGATGATTGCAATGGCTCCAATCGGGGCATTATTTACGTTTTTAGCGCTAGTGACGGGCGCAATCTGGGGAAAACCGATGTGGGGAACCTGGTGGGTATGGGATGCGCGTCTTACTTCTGAGTTAATTCTCTTTTTCTTATATTTAGGTGTGATGGCATTGTATTCTGCTTTTCAAGATCGCACTGTGGGTGCAAAAGCCGCGGGTATTTTATGTTTAGTAGGAGTGATTAATTTACCCATTATTCATTTTTCAGTGGAATGGTGGAATACCTTACATCAAGGGGCGAGTCTAACAAAATTTGAAAAACCGTCTATTGCTACGCCGATGTTGATTCCACTTATCTTATGTATTTTTGGCTTTATGATGCTTTATATTTGGTTAACTTTGATTCGTTATCGTACCGCTTTAGTAAAAGAAGACAGTAAACGTCCATGGGTACAAGAATTAGCAAATCACATAAAATAGGGACGGGGAGAAAAACATGTTTTTTGAAACTTGGCGGGATTTTTTTGATATGGGGGGCTATGGCTTTTATGTCTGGTTAGCCTATGGAATCAGTCTTGTTGCCGTGGTGGTATTAATTATACAAAGTTTACAAGAACGCAAAAAAGTGTTGAAGGACGTGCTCCGTGAACAGCAACGCCAAGCACGTTTACAAAAAAATGAATCGAGAGGTGTATTATGACGCCAAGACGTAAATCAAGAATGACGATGGTGTTGTTTATTTTATTTGGTGTGTCGATTGCTTCAGCATTAATACTCTATGCCTTGCGCCAAAATATCGATTTATTTTATACCCCAACAGAGATTGTGTACGGCAAAGAAGAGGATGCAAATAAAAAACCGCAAGTAGGACAACGTCTTCGTGTCGGAGGCATGGTCGTTGCGGGGTCAGTCGAACGAGATCCTAACAGTTTAAAAGTCAAGTTTGACTTAAACGATATTGGTCCCTCCATTACTGTGGAATATGAAGGCATCTTGCCTGACTTATTCCGCGAGGGGCAGGGAATTGTAGCACAAGGGGTATTAAAAGCACCGACTGTTCTAGAAGCGACGGAAGTTTTGGCAAAGCATGATGAAAATTACGTACCGCCAGAGTTGGACGCACAAATGAAAAAAGTGCATAACCCGATGGGCGTTTCTGATTTGAAAGGTGAAAGTGAGCGGGATCGCCAAGAAAAAGCGTATCAAAATAACACACAAGAAGGGCAAAAATGATCGCTGAATTTGGAAATTATGCGTTAGCGTTAAGCCTTGCCATTGCAGTGTTAGTGGCAAGTTTTTCTTTATGGGGAGCAGAAAAGGGCAATGTCCAGTTGATGTCATTAGCGCGTCCAATGACTTATGGCTTATTTATCAGTTTAACCCTTGCCTTTCTTGCCTTATGTTATTTATTTGCAGTGAATGACTTTTCTGTCCAGTATGTCGTCAACAACTCAAATACGACGTTACCACTGCATTATCGTTTGTCTGCCGTGTGGGGATCTCACGAAGGATCGTTATTATTATGGATTTGGTTGCTAACACTGTGGGGCGCAGCAGTTGCACTTTTTAGTAAGCAATTGCCACAAGAAGCGGTTGCTCGTGTATTAGGCATCATGGGGATCATCAGTATTGGTTTCCTGATTTTTGTGCTTTTCACATCCAATCCTTTTAACCGTACGTTTCCTGATTTTCCTGTTGATGGCAAAGAGTTGAACCCATTATTACAAGATGTAGGATTGATTTTTCACCCGCCGTTATTGTACATGGGCTATGTTGGTTTCTCCGTTGCTTTTGCTTTCTCAATTGCTTCGTTAATGACAGGAAAATTGGATACAGCATGGGCAAGATGGTCTCGCCCTTGGACGATGGCTGCGTGGGTCTTTTTGACGTTAGGTATCGTGTTAGGCTCATGGTGGGCATATTACGAACTTGGCTGGGGAGGCTGGTGGTTCTGGGACCCTGTTGAAAATGCGTCATTTATGCCTTGGCTGGCAGGGACTGCACTTTTACATTCACTTGCGGTGACTGAGAAGCGTGGCTCCTTTAAAGCTTGGACGGTCTTACTGGCAATTCTGGCTTTTTCATTGTGTTTACTGGGAACATTCCTCGTTCGTTCAGGGATTTTAGTTTCGGTACATGCTTTTGCTTCCGATCCAACCCGTGGATTGTATATTCTGGCGTATTTAATTGTAGTGATTGGTGGTTCACTGGCACTTTATGCCTATAAAGGCAGTCAAATTCGCTCACGTGATAATGCCGAACGCTATTCCCGTGAAAGTATGTTGTTACTGAATAATATTTTATTAATGACCGCACTTTCTGTGGTGTTCTTAGGTACCCTATTACCTTTAGTGCATAAGCAACTTGGTTTAGGAACGATTTCGATTGGGGCGCCGTTCTTTGATCAAATGTTTTTGATCATTATGATTCCTTTCTCGCTCTTACTCGGTATCGGACCTCTAGTGAAGTGGCGCCGCGATGCGTTTTCTGCGATTCGCACCCCTGTTCTCGTCAGTTTAATCATCATGTTAATTGCAGGGATTGCCTTACCGTATTTTTTACAAGATAGTTTGACTGTGAGTGCAGTATTAGGTTGCATGATGGTTGTATTCATTGTATTACTCAGCTTATACGAATTACAGCAGCGTGCTACACATCGTGAGAGGTTTTTCATTGGCTTGACGAAATTATCTCGTTCACATTGGGGAATGGTCTTGGCACACTTAGGTGTCGCAATGTCTGTGTGGGGGATTGCCTTTAGTCAAAACTACAGTGTAGAACGTGATGTACGCATGAAAGTGGGCGAGACGGTTCAAATTGCCGATTATCAGTTTACTTTCCAAGGTATTCATGATGCCAATGGACCAAACTATTTGGGCGGTAAAGCACAAATTGATATTCGTAAAGGCGATAAAGTGGAAGCCGTATTATTTGCTGAAAAACGTTTTTATACAGTCAGTAAAATGACCATGACAGAAGCAGCGATTGATTGGGGATTGACGCGAGATCTCTATGTTGCACTTGGGGAAAGTTTAGGTGATGGCGCATGGGCGTTGCGTCTCTATTACAAACCATTTATTCGCTGGATTTGGCTAGGAGGGGTATTTATGGTGTTAGGGGGATTACTCTGTATGTTGGATCGCCGTTACCGTTTTTCTCGCTTACTGAATAAGGGGCAATGATGAATAAGCAACGTTATCTTCCCTTAATTTTATTTGTGGCGTTAGTCTTCGCTTTTGCTCTGCAACTGCAACGTAATGCTCAAGGCGATGATCCAAAGGCGTTGGAGTCTGCTTTAGTTGGCAAGCCTGTTCCAATAAAAAGGGCTGCAGATTTATTGCAAGATAAACAACATTCCGTTGATGTGTTTCAACAAGGTAAACCAATTTTATTGAATGTTTGGGCAACATGGTGCCCAACGTGTTATGCCGAACATCATTATTTGAACGAACTCGCACAGCGTGGGATTACCATTATTGGCTTGGATTACAAAGATAAAACAGATAAAGCAGTGAAATGGCTTAAGGATCTGGGAAACCCATATCAAGTTGTGTTAAAAGATGAAACAGGATCTCTTGGTTTAGATTTAGGGGTTTATGGGGCACCTGAAACCTTTATCATCGATGGTCGAGGTATCATTCATTATCGCCATGCTGGTGATGTCAATGACAAAGTGTGGCGTGAGAAACTTCAGCCTATCTATCAGAAATTGATGGAGGAAAAATAATGCGCAGGGTGATTATACTGTTAGGCTTATTGTTTAGTTTATCTACTTTTGCGACGATTGATGCACTGACGTTTAGTTCACTGGAACAAGAAAAAGACTACCACGCGTTGACACAAGAACTGCGTTGTCCACAATGTCAAAACAATAACATTGCGGACTCTAATGCGACCATTGCGGTGGATATGCGTCATAAAGTGTTGGAATTATTGCAAGATGGGCATTCAAAGCAAGAGGTCGTGAAGTATATGGTTGATCGTTATGGGCATTTTGTCACTTATGATCCACCATTAACTGCTGCAACGCTTGCGTTGTGGGTGATTCCCGTCGTTTTCGCTGTGTTAGGGGTCATCATGTTATTTCGTCGTAAGCCCAACATGGAAAGAGAGACACGCGCATCCGAGGTCGTGTTAAGTCATGAAGAAAAACAACGTTTACAAGATTTGTTAAAAGAGAAGGCATGATGAGTTTTTGGTTAAGTGTGATGTTATTAACGTTAGTGATGGCATTAATTTGTTTTTATCCTTTGTTAAGAACAACAAAATCAGCACTGTTAAAGCAATCCGTTAAGCGTGATGAGCTAAATAAAGCCTTGTATTTTGAACGTTTAGCAGAACTTGAACGCGATGAAGCGCAAGGTCTGCTCGTGAATGCAGCCCAGCTTAAAACGGAATTACAACAGTCGTTATTAGAAGACATTCCAGAAAATCAAACAGATGCGGTTGTAGACGCTAAACACCATGGTAAAGTCTGGGTGATATCTGGGTTTCTGGCACTGAGTATTTTATCGACCGTGACGTATTTAAGTGTGGGGTCATGGCAGGCAGAAAACTGGCTAGAAAAAAACTATCAAACTTTACCGCACTTTTATGAACGTTTAAAAGATGAGGAGAAGAATCCCTTAAGCCCTGCAGAGTTACAGCAATTTTCGATTGCACTTCGTCTGCATCTGCAAAAACAACCAGAGGATGCGAAAAGTTGGTGGCTACTGGGACAAGTGGCGATGAATACAAATAAAGGGCAACTGGCGTTAGAGAGTTATGCAAGGGCAAACAAGTTGGAGCCCGCTAACCATGAATATAAACTTTCTTATGCCCGTATCTTAATGTTTTCGGACGATGCCACAGACAAAGCGAAAGGAGACGCTTTATTAAAAGAAGTGATTCGACAAGACCACAGTAATTTAGAAGCATTGGGTTTATTAGCGTTCCGCTATTTTGAAGCGGAGGACTATAAAATGGCGGCAGTGACTTGGTCTATGATGTTACGTTTATTACCTCAAGATGATCCAAGAGTGGCATTAATTGAACGTAGTATTCATTCTGCTAAAGCATCACAAGAAGCACAAGAGACTGAAAAACGCAGTCAGACTGAGCCTAAACCATAAATGCACTGACAATTTTTTGCCTAAAAATCCGCTTGTTTTTTAATCAAAAATGGGTGGATTTTTTCGTTTATTTTACATTTTAATCAAAATGCGTATAATTATGCGCAATTTTTGGAGGGGAAAGCAGTGAATTCACTTATTCTTGGGTTTCATCATGTCGCCATCATTGCCTCTGATTATCAACGGTCTAAATATTTTTATACGACGATTTTAGGGGCTGAGATCATTGAAGAAAGCTATCGAGCAGATCGTCAGAGCCATAAATTAGACTTGCGTTTTGGCGATGGTAGCCAAATTGAGTTGTTTTCTTTTCCTCATCCACCTGTACGTGTAACGAATCCAGAAGCGTGTGGTTTACGTCATTTAGCTTTTCGAGTAGCACATCTTGATCAAGTGGTGGCGTTTTTACAAGAGCAAGCCATAAGTTGTGAGCCCATTCGGATCGACCCTTTGACACATAAACGTTTTACCTTTTTGCGTGATCCAGATGATCTCCCTTTAGAACTATATGAGATGTGAGAAAGATATGATGTATCTTAGAGCATTGTTTTTCGGATTGATATTATCCTCTAATGCAGTTTGTGCTGAGTCTTGGACTATGCATATTTCTGAAAACTCCGTTACAAAGACATATGGTCAGCCTAAGATCGCACAAGAGGAAGAACGCTCGCTATTAACGATTCACGAAACAGAAGCGCCGACGGACGTGACTTACGTTAATCGTGATTTTGCACGTAAATTGAATCCAGCAATGGATGATAACGATGCAAAAGCATTAGGGAGCAGTATTGAATTTGAAGTTTTTCAAATTAATGAAGCAAAATCTTCACATACCATTTTTGAGTCTGGGGCGGGGATTTGCAGTGGTTTTAATTCTAGAACGGGTGTGGATGTCACTGATGCCACCACTTATTATGTTGTTCCTGTGAACAAACAAGAATATTACACTAATATTGCAACTGCGACGGTTTCGTCTAAAGAGGCAGCAAAGAATATTCAATACGTTCCTGTATTTTATATTCATGATCCAAAGCTGGCACAAAAAGTGCAAGCAGAGGAAAATCAACAGGGAAAAAATTTAGCAACACAAAATATTCAACATAGAAAAACGATGTTATCTGGCGTAATTTGCCGTTAAAAATTTGAGGAGTTTTATGAAAAAAGTAATTATTTTATCTGCTGGTATTTTATTGGCGGGCTGTACACAAAAAATGCCACAGGGCAATGTTCAAATGGATATGAAAACCTTACAAGAATATAACCAACGAGTGAGTAGTGGCAATACTGTTCCAACCGATCAAAAACAGGCTTATTCAAAAGAAGTTGAGCATGAATTAAATGCAAGCGATAGCCGACCAAAAGTGCAAACTCGCACAATCTATCGTCCAACTCCTATGATGTTCCTCCCGAGTGTCAGCTACCGTTACAACTATAACTACAATCGTTAAGATAAAAGAAAAAACCACAGATAAATGCGGTTTTTTTATAACTGTAAAATTTCTTTCACAAAGGGAATCGTGAGTTTTCGTTGTGCTTGCAACGAGGCATGATCTAATTTTCTGAGCGCTTCAAACAAAGTTTGCATATCTCGGTCAAGACGCTTTAATAAAAAACTTGCCACTTCATCGGGTAATTCTATTCCTCGTTGATGTGCGTTTTGTTGCAAGACTTCGATTTTTTGTTGGTCATTGAGTGGATTTAACTGGTAACTTTCTCCCCAACGTAAGCGAGAGGCGAGGTCGGGTAAGCTGACTGCCAGTGCGGTAGGTGATTGGTTTGCGCTGATCACTAGCAAAGTGTGTTCTTGTGCTTTGATACGATTGAAAAGATCAAAGATGGCTAATTCCCATTCCGCATCACCAATGACGGCATCTAAATTATCTAAACACACCAGTTGTTGTAATTCTAAGTTTTCTAATACTGCTGGGGAAAAGTATTGTGATTTCTCGAGAGGAACATACATAGCAGGTCGGTGATGTAAGAAAAAGTCATTGGTAATGGCTTTTAATAAATGACTTTTCCCGCTGCTTTTTTCTCCCCAAATATAGAAAAATTGTTGCTCTGGTTGCACAAAATTTTTACGTAGTGAACTCAGCAACAATAAATTATTGTTGGCATAAAAGTTATCTAATGTCTCATCATCGATTTGATGAATGGGTAAAGGTAATTGGAAATTATCTAACAAATAATAGCCTATTTAATGCGGAAAAAGAGTGTTAAGAGTAAACGAAAAAGGAAGGGTTAAGCAAGTCTTAACCCTCATTTATTTTATTGATTCTCTTCAGTGAGTGTATCCTTTGCTTTTGGTAAAACTAAGTTAAGTAGGATCGCGACAACTGCACATAAACTGATTCCTTTTAGTGATACTTCACCAAAGTTCACAAACATCCCGCCAATACCAAAAGTCATGACAACGGAAATAATACAAAGATTGCGTGCTTCAGTAACATCTACTTTGCCACGAATTAATGTACTCATGCCTACCACTGCAATGGAACCAAAGACTAACATCATAATTCCGCCCATAACGATAGTTGGTATAGTAGCTAAAAAGGCACCAACTTTACCACAGAATGAAATCGCAATTGCCCAGATGGCAGCCCACGTCATAATATTCGGGTTAAAGTTGCGCGTTAGCATCACAGCGCCAGTGACTTCTGCATAAGTGGTATTCGGTGGACCACCTAAAAAGGCAGCTGCACTAGTTGCTACGCCATCGCCCAATAAAGTGCGATGTAATCCTGGCTTTTGTAAGAAATCTTTGCCCGTTACGGAACTGATTGCCATGATGCCTCCCACGTGCTCAACAGCGGGTGCGATAGCAATAGGTAATAAGTAGAGAATCGCTTCTAGTTTAAATTCTGGAGTGGTGATTTCAGGGAGACTGAACCAAGGTGCATCTAATACAGGTTGGAAGTTGATTAATCCTAAGAATAGACATAACAGGTAACCGACAGTAATACCAAACATAATCGGAATTAATTTCATGATGCCTTTAGCAAATACCGCAACACTTAAGGTCGTTAAAAGGGTGACCATTGATACTAATACCGCATCGTTATAGTCGTATTGACTGTTTTTGCCTAATGCCATGTCCACCGCAACAGGCGCTAAGCCCATCCCGATGATGATAATCACAGGTCCCACTACAACGGGTGGGAAAACGCGCTGTAAAGCACCCGCCCCTTTTAATTTCACTAAGGTACTTAAAGCAAAGTAGACCAAACCTGTACAGACTAAGCCTCCCATTGTCGTTGCAATACCCCATGTCGCGACACCATATTGAATAGGCGCAATGAATGCAAAAGAGGAAGCAAGAAAAATCGGGACTTGTCTACCTGTGCACAGTTGGAATAAGAGGGTACCAATCCCCGCAGTGAGTAAGGCGGTATTGGCATTGAGTCCTGTGATGAGTGGGACTAAAACCAGTGCGCCGAAAGCGACGAAAAGCATTTGTAAGCCAACGAAGGCTTGTTTACCTTGATGTTGTTCCATTACTGGAGCCGTTTGATTTTGATTTGTCATTTAAGTTTCAACTCTCTGTCTGAATTAACTTGAATTTACAGCGACGTAAATTACATGGAAAAAAGCAGCATTTTCAATGCTGCTTTTTATGGATTATTTCGTTCCAAAAATTTTGTCACCCGCGTCACCAAGACCAGGAATAATATAGCCGTGTTCATTTAAGTGGCTATCAACGGAAGCGGTGTAGACTTCGATATCTGGGTGAGCAGCTTCGAGTGCTTTAATTCCCTCTGGGGCAGCAACGAGTACCAAGACTTTAATATGTTTACAGCCTTTTTCTTTTAATAAGTCAATCGTTGCAATCATCGAGCCACCCGTTGCTAACATAGGGTCAACCACGATGGCTAAGCGTTCTTCTAAGTCACTCGCAAGTTTTTGAAAATAAGGAACAGGTTTGAGTGTTTCTTCGTCACGGTACATCCCAACTACGCTGATACGTGCACTTGGAACATGTTCTAATACGCCATCCATCATGCCTAAGCCAGCACGTAGAATAGGTACCACTGTCACTTTTTTACCTTTAATTTGATCGATTTCAACAGGACCGCACCAACCATCGATAATGACTTTTTCCGTTTCTAGATCGGAGGTGGCTTCATACGTTAATAAACTACCAACCTCTGTAGCTAATTCACGAAATTTTTTAGTATTGATATCAGCAGAACGCATTAAACCCAATTTGTGTTTGACGAGGGGATGCTGTACGTGTACTAATTTCATTGTATGCTCCTTTATTTACAAAGTGAAAAATAAAATCGGTAAATTCTAAAACAGAATGGATAAAATTAATAGTAACAAGGCAAGCTAATTTTAGATTTTTTAGGTATAAAAAACGGTCTGGATACAGACCGTACTTTTTAGGCTGTTAGTCCTCAGTGGCATAGCCATTTTCGGGCAAGCATTGGTTATCCAAAAAGGCACGTCCATTGACTAATTTGAGTCGGTCTTCAACAAACCATTTGACGACGAGAGGATAGAGACGCAATTCTTGCGCTTTTACTCGCTCTTCGATATCTGCAATCTCATCGTCAGCAAAAATAGGCACTTTAGCTTGTAAAACGACGGCACCGCCATCCACTTCCTCATTCACGAAATGCACACTGGTACCATGTTCTTTCTCACCTGCCTCTAATGCTTGTTGATAAGTGTTTAAGCCTGGGTATTTAGGAAGCAAAGAGGGATGGATATTGAGAATCCGCCCAGCAAAACGCTGAGTAAAGTCAGCGCTTAAAATTTTCATATAACCAGCTAACACAATCAAATCAGCTTGAATTGACTCAATATAATCAGCAATGCAGTTGTCCATTGCTAAATTACTGTCAAAATGTTTACGTAAAAAAACGTGGTGAGGAATCCCTGCTTTTTTAGCGCGCTCGAGTCCAAACGCCTCTGCTTTATTGCTGATCACTGCAACAATTTCAGCAGGGAGAAAACCAGAATGACAGGCATCAATCAATGCCTGTAAATTTGTACCTTGACCTGAAATTAAAACAACAATTTTTTTCATTAGCGAATGATAACTTGTTGTTCGTTTTCAGCAGCAGATGCGATTTGACCAATCACCCAAGCTTGTTCACCCGTCTGTTTGAGGAGTGCTAATGCTGTTTCGACATCTTGTTGTGGTAACGCAATAATCATCCCCACGCCACAGTTAAACGTGCGGTACATTTCGTATGTCTCAATATTGCCTTTTTCTTGTAACCATTTAAATACAGGTTGCCATTCCCAGCTTGATTCATCAATGACTGCTTTCACATTTTTAGGTAAGACACGTGGAATATTTTCCCAGAAACCACCACCAGTTAAATGTGAAATGGCATGGACATCAACATGTTTGATCAATTGAAGAAGAGATTTTACATAAATTTTTGTCGGTGCAAGTACATGATCGGCAAGTGGTTTACCTGCAAGCTGCTCTTCCGCTGGGTTGACGCCTGCGACATCGATGACTTTACGGATCAAAGAATAACCATTAGAGTGTGGACCGCTTGAACCTAATGCAATTAACGCATCACCCGCTTTCACTTTTGCGCCATCAATGATTTCTGACTTCTCAACAACACCCACACAAAAACCTGCTAAGTCATAATCACCCGCATGATACATACCAGGCATTTCAGCAGTTTCACCACCTACTAAAGCACAACCCGCTTGTTCACACCCATTCGCAATGCCTTTAATGACACTTGCAGCCACGTCGACATCCAGTTTACCTGTTGCATAGTAATCAAGGAAAAACAGTGGTTCAGCACCTTGAACAACTAAATCATTGACACACATCGCAACTAAATCAACCCCAATACTATCATGGCGGTTGAGGTCGATAGCTAAACGCAATTTAGTTCCGACACCGTCTGTTCCTGATACTAAAATAGGCTCTTTATATTTGCTTGGAATAGCACAAAGTGCGCCGAAGCCACCTAATCCACCAATAACTTCAGGACGCGTCGTACGTTTAACATCTGCTTTAATTTTTTCAACTAACGCATTACCTGCATTAATATCAACGCCAGCATCTTTGTAACTTAATGATTGTTTGCTCACAGTTCTTTCCTATAACGTAATAGATAATCAATTTAAACTAAGCGAATTGTATCACGCTTAAGCAAACGTTTGCGATAGTTGTTTAATAATTTTTCTTCCTTTTGGGTGGATTCTTTATTTCAAGAAAGCGCACAAAAAGACTTTTGCCCGTATGATTCTCTCGTTAGAATATAAAATATACAATGTGGTTGTTTTTATATCGTTTTGATGACATGGAGGAACGCGTGATGAAGAGATTAGGTTTTGTGGTGGCAATTTTACTGAGTTTAACGGCTTGTACTCGATTGCCTATTGCAGAAAAAGCCAAGCCAGCAGAGATTATTCTGACGCCACCAACGCCGATTCCTTCTGGTTTGGTTCGTTTAGCAAATCCTAATCAATTTATTGATACAAGTAGTGTAAAACGAACCTCTGAACAAACCCATTTAATTTCTTTTGATGTGATCGAAAATTTAACGAAAGCGGAGTATGTTTATCCAGAACAGCCACAGCAATATGCCATGTCATCGCGTAAAACATTTTTAGTAAATTGCGAAAGTCGTGGATTAAGTCTCGTAGAAACAGCGTATTATACTGCGTTTTGGGGCAAGGGGAGTCGTTCTCCTGTCAAGATGCAACGAGTCGTATTAGCCAAAGTATATAAAAATTCACCTTATCATATTTTAGGACAGGTGATTTGTACGGATATTTATCGCCATCAACCTTAGCTTGATTAGTGACATTAACATTCAAATGCTGAAAGTTGCCTATTATGCGGATATGGGAGGATATCCTCAGTCAATGTAATCAATGACAGACGGGCTATTGTTATGATGAACAGGTGCTGTGATATTGGCTTCATTAGTCGTGTACCTGTTTGGCATTAATCGCAAAAAATGTGTTTGTAAAAAAAATAAGCACCTAGTTGCGCAGATCCAGCGAAATAATGTTAGACTCTGAGCGCGTAAATTGAGATCGTAAAACCTCGATTCAATGCACGCAAATGACTGAGAGACGATCACAATTATCCTAGCGATACAGGTCGCTAGCCAAATGAATTGAATATAAATATGTAAGTGAGCTTGATAAGAGCAATACGCGTTTTGATGCTTACTTTTTTATCACATTCCTCAATGCATAAAAGCCATATTATTTAACACCGAACAAGATGGACAACTATTCAGAAATTATCATTATTGGTGCAGGCGCCGCAGGGTTGTTTTGTGCCAGTCAAATTGCCAAGTGCGGTAAACAAGTTACCGTTTTAGATAATGGCAAGAAAATTGGGCGTAAAATTTTAATGTCAGGAGGAGGATTTTGTAATTTCACAAATCTTGATGTAACGCCACAACATTATCTCTCACAAAATCCACATTTTGTTAAATCCGCATTAGCACGTTATACCCAATGGGATTTCATTGCACTGGTTGCAGAATATGGCATTGCTTACCATGAAAAAGAATTAGGACAGTTATTTACTGATGAGGGCGCGGAAAAAATTGTGGAGATGCTGGCAGCTGAATGCCGTAAATATCATGTTGCCATTCAATTACGCCAACAAATTAGCCAAGTTGACACTCTCTGTGAGCAGGAAAACGCACGGTTTTACTTAATCTCTAATGGACAACGCTGGATATGTCGTACGCTAGTGATTGCAACAGGAGGGCTATCTATGGCAGGGTTAGGCGCCTCACCTTTTGGCTATCATATTGCGGAACAATTTGGTCTGGACATTATTCCTCCCAGAGCCAGCTTAGTTCCTTTTACATGGCGTGAAATCGATAAATGTTATGCGACTTTGTCAGGCGTCGCGTTACCAGTCGTTGTCACAGCACAATGTGGACAGCGTTTTCATAATCAGATGTTGTTTACGCATCGTGGGTTGTCTGGTCCTGCAATGTTACAAATTTCGAATTATTGGCGACCGAATGAGGCACTGGAAATCGATCTTTTGCCAACTCAAGCGATTCGCGATTTTTTACAACAATTACGAGCAAGTTCGCCGAATTTACATTTGAAAAATGCACTTGCGAAATTGTTACCCAAAAAGTTAATCGATCTTTGGTTAGCACAGCAGCGATTTCAAGATGAGCCTCTTGCACAAATCAGTCATGCACGTTTGCAACAATTGGAACAGGTTATTCATCATTGGCAGGTTTTACCAAATGGTACGGAAGGTTACCGTACGGCAGAGGTCACACTCGGTGGCGTGAATACACAACATATTTCCTCTAAAACCATGGAGTGCCAACATGTTAACGGGTTGTATTTTATTGGAGAAGTGCTTGATGTAACGGGCTGGCTAGGGGGGTATAACTTCCAATGGGCATGGAGTTCAGCCTATGCTTGTGCACAAGGGATAACTTCTTCTTAATTGATAGATATCTTGAATTGATTTTACATATTTAATTGTTGAATTCGATTGAATTGATAGATTGAGTTCAAAAAGTGGAACGCTATAATGCCTGCAAAATTTAAAGGATGAAAAGCATGACCTTTATGATTTTGTAGTGCGATTTATTTTCTACTGATTTGAATGAGAGGAATTCAATTATGTCTAAATGCCCATTTGATCATGGTTCAAAAACCTTAACCAACGCAGCAGGCTCACCAATTGTTGAAAACGACAATACGATGTCAGCAGGTCCTAGAGGACCATTATTATTGCAAGATGTGTGGTACCAAGAAAAATTGGCTCATTTTGCGCGCGAGCGTATTCCTGAGCGTGTTGTACATGCTAAAGGCTCAGCCGCTTACGGTACATTCACGGTGACACAGGATATCACTCAATATACTAAAGCAGATTTATTTAACGCTATCGGTAAACAAACCCAAGTGTTAGCACGTTTCTCAACCGTAGCAGGTGAACGAGGTGCTGCGGATGCTGAGCGTGATGTGCGTGGTTTTGCATTAAAATTCTACACAGAGCAAGGTAACTGGGACTTAGTGGGTAACAACACCCCTGTATTCTTTATTCGTGATCCATTGAAATTCCCAGATTTCATTCACACTCAAAAACGTAATCCGCAAACCAATCTGCGTGATGCTAATGCTGCATGGGATTTCTGGTCACGTCACCCAGAATCATTACACCAAGTGATGATTCTGTTTAGTGACCGTGGTATTCCCGCTGATTTACGTCACATGAACGGCTACGGTAGCCATACTTATAGCTTCATCAATGCACAAAACGAACGTTTCTGGGTGAAATTTCACTTCAAAACACAACAAGGACACCAATTCTATACCAATGAAGAAGCTGCGAAAGTGGTAGGGGAAAATCGCGAGTCCAGCCAACAAGATTTATATGAAGCCATTGAGCGTGGCGAATTTCCACGTTGGACGCTTCAAATACAGATCATGCCAGAAGCGGATGCTCACAAACATAACTATGCGTTTGACTTAACAAAAGTGTGGCCACACAGCGATTATCCAATGATCGAGGTGGGCGTATTAGAGTTAAATCAAAACCCAATTAATTATTTTGCTGAAGTTGAGCAAGCAGCGTTTGCACCATCTAACATCGTTTCGGGGATTGGTTTTTCACCAGACCGTATGTTACAAGGTCGTCTCTTCTCATACCAAGACGCGCAACGTTATCGTTTAGGTGTTAACCACCATCAAATCCCAGTTAACGCACCAAAATGCCCATACCACACCACACATCGTGATGGCGCAATGCGTGTAGATAACAATGGGGGAACACACCCTAACTATGCACCGAACCGTTTTGATACCTATGTGCCGACTCACCAACAAGAGCCTGAATTAGCGTTAGAACGTTCTGCAGCACATTTTGACTTCCGTGAATACGACGAAGATTACTATTCACAGCCCGCAGCCCTGTATAACTTGTTCAATGCGGAACAGAAAGCACGTGTTGCAGCAAACTTAGCTTCTGGTTTATCTGCGGTGACAGATTGTGCAATCGTTGAAAGACAACTTGCGTTATTTGATAAAGTGAGCAAAGAATTAGCCGACGCGATTCGTGCAAACTTAGCGAAATAATGATGGTTATCGAACTTTATGCTTGTTAGGCTTGAGGAAACTCAAGCCTTTTTATTATGGAAATGATCGCTGCAATTCGCCTTTCTGAATTTGTGCTCCTCATAAAATCTCGCTAAAATAGACCGCACTTCTCCCACACATTGATACACTTCAAGGATCCTTTTTTATGTCTGAACCCCGTTTTGTGCACCTGCGTGTTCACAGTGACTTCTCAATGATTAACGGCATCGCCAAAGTGAAGCCTTTAGTTAAAGCCTGTGTTGAAAACAATATGGTGGCAATGGGATTAACTGATTTCACCAACTTTTGTGGATTGGTGCGCTTTTATGGTGAAGCACTGTCTTCAGGGGTGAAGCCTATTGTTGGGGCAGATGTGTTAGTCAAAAGCGATCTTTGTGGTGATGAACGATTTGAGCTAACGTTACTCGCAAAAAATAATGAAGGATATAAAAATATCACCTTATTGCTTTCTAAAGCCTATGAGCGTGGTTATCAAGATCTCCCTTATATTGATCAAGCATGGTTAGTTGAACATCGTGAAGGAATCATTATTTTATCGGGTGGGCATAATGGGGATGTAGGGAAAAAGTTATTGAAGGAAAATCCATTTGAAGTGGCGCGTGCAGTGGAGTTTTATCAGCAATTTTTTCCAGATCATTTTTATTTAGCCTTAAGTCGTACAGGGCGTTATGAAGAAGAACGTTATGTCTCTTTGGCATTAAAATTAGCCGAGTCGCATGGGTTACCTGTAGTGGCAACAAATGATGTGATGTTTTTGCACGCGGATGATTTTGAAGCGCACGAAATTCGCGTTGCTATTCATGACAGTTATACACTTGATGATCCCAAACGTCCTAAAATTTATACCCCTCAACAATATTTTCGCTCAGAACAAGAAATGTGTGAGCTCTTTGCGGATGTGCCTTCCGCACTCGAAAATACTTTATTGATCGCCCAGCGCTGTAATGTAACCATTCGTTTAGGGGAGTATTTTCTCCCTCAATTCCCAACAGGTGAACTTTCTACGGAAGCGTTTCTGATTAAAAAAGCAAAAGAGGGATTAGAAGAGCGCTTGAAAGTGCTGTTTCCTGATGAGAAAGTCCGTCAAGCACGTCGACCAGAATATGATGAACGTTTGCAAGTCGAATTAGATGTGATCAACCAAATGGGGTTTCCTGGTTACTTCCTAATCGTCATGGAGTTTATTCAATGGTCAAAAGAGAATGATATTCCTGTTGGACCAGGACGAGGCTCGGGGGCAGGTTCCTTAGTGGCATACGCCTTAAAAATTACGGATTTGGATCCACTTGAATTTGATTTGCTCTTTGAGCGTTTTTTAAATCCAGAGCGTGTTTCTATGCCCGACTTTGACGTAGATTTCTGTATGGACGGTCGAGATCGTGTTATCGAGCACGTAGCTGAAACTTACGGACGTGGCGCCGTATCACAAATTATTACTTTTGGTACGATGGCGGCAAAAGCGGTAATTCGTGACGTAGGGCGTGTGCTGGGTCACCCGTATGGTTTTGTCGATCGTATTTCTAAATTGATCCCCCCCGATCCAGGTATGACGCTAGCGAAAGCCTTTGCAGCAGAACCCCAATTGCAAGCAGCTTATGATTCGGACGAAGAAGTCAAAGCCTTGATTGATATGGCGCGTAAATTAGAAGGTGTCACGCGTAATGCGGGTAAACACGCTGGGGGCGTCGTGATCTCGCCGAGTTTGATTACCGATTTTTCACCGCTCTATTGCGATTCTGAAGGCAAACACCCTGTTACCCATTTTGACAAGAATGACGTGGAATATGCAGGCTTAGTGAAGTTTGACTTCTTAGGCTTGCGTACGTTGACCATCATTAAATGGGCATTGGATATGATTAACGCCCGTTTGAGTAAAGAAGGTCAGCCGCAGGTTGATATTGCGACGATTCCATTAGATGATCCTGAATCTTTTGAATTATTAAAACGTGCAGAAACAACGGCGGTATTCCAGCTAGAGTCTCGTGGTATGAAGGATCTGATCAAACGCCTTCAACCAGACTGCTTTGAGGATATTATCGCATTGGTAGCGTTATTCCGTCCTGGTCCGCTAGAGTCAGGCATGGTGCAAAATTTTATTGACCGTAAGCACGGAGATGAGCCAGTTGCCTATCCCGATCCTGAATATCAACATGAAAGTTTAAAACCGATTTTAGAGCCAACTTATGGCGTCATTGTCTATCAAGAGCAGGTCATGCAGATTGCACAAGAACTGGCAGGCTATACGCTCGGTGGTGCAGACTTACTACGTCGTGCTATGGGTAAGAAAAAACCAGAAGAAATGGCGGCACAACGCGAGATTTTTGAGAAAGGTGCGATTCAAAAAGGGGTGGATGGCGAGCTGGCGATGAAGATCTTCGACCTTGTGGAGAAATTTGCGGGGTATGGTTTTAACAAATCGCACTCCGCCGCTTATGCATTAGTATCGTATCAAACATTATGGCTGAAAACCCATTACCCAGCTGAATTTATGGCAGCGGTAATGACATCGGAAATGGATAACACCGATAAAATCGTAGGCCTGTACGACGAATGTTTGCGTATGGGATTAAAAGTTGCTCCGCCTGATATTAATACGGGTAAACACCATTTTAGCGTGAATGAAAATGGCGAAATTGTATATGGCATCGGCGCAATTAAAGGGGTCGGTGAAGGACCGATTGAAGCATTGATCGCAGCACGTGAACAAGGTGGGATTTTTAAAGACCTCTTTGATTTATGTGCCCGTGTTGATTTGAAGAAAATTAATCGCCGCACTTTTGAAAGTTTAATTTTATCTGGCGCGTTTGATAAGCTGGGTCCGCATCGGGCGGCACTCTCAAAAAATCTAGAGGATGCATTAAAAGCCTCTGATCAACATGCCAAAGATGCTGCAATGGGGCAAACCGATATGTTCGGCGTGTTAACTGAAAATTACGAAGATGTAGAAAAAGCCTATGCCAGCACGCCGCCTTGGCCTGAAAAAGTGATTTTAGACGGAGAACGAGAAACATTAGGTTTGTACCTCAGTAGTCACCCCGTGAGCCGTTATTTAAAAGAATTAGCACATTATAGCTCGACCCGCTTGAAAGATTTAGTGCCGAATTACCGAGGACAAATCAGTACCGCCAGTGGCTTAGTTGTAGCATCGCGTTTTGCAGTGACGAAAAAAGGAAATCGATTAGGGATTGCGACGTTAGATGATCGTTCTGGTCGACTTGATGTCACATTGTTTGCAGAAGCATTAGAAAAATTTGGGGATAAATTACAAAAAGATGCCGTTGTCATTGTCTCGGGGCAGGTCAGTTTTGACGAGTTTTCTGGCGGGATGAAAATGGCAGTACGTGAATTGATGACATTAGATGAAGCTCGTAGCCGTTATGCAAAAAGCTTAGCCATTTATTTATCGCATGATAAGATCACACCTCAATTTATTCGTGAATTTAAAGCGATGTTAATGCCATACAGTAGTGGCACATTACCAATCAATATTTATTACGATAGCCCGCAAGGGCAATGCCGAGTGAAAATGGGCGTGCAATGGTCTGTGAATCCAACGGATGAGTTATTAGCTGAATTGGCAGAAAAATTGGGTGAAAGTGCAGTGGAATTAGAATTTAAAGCCTAATTTAGAACGCAGAACAGAACGTTAGAAGATAAGCGATAGGAGGGTTCAAGAGTGAACCCTCTTTTGTTTGCTCACATTAGCAAATTACCTTAATGGCGAGACCACCCTGTGATGTTTCGCGGTATTTGGCATTCATATCTTTGCCCGTTTCATACATTGTTTCGATCACTTTATCTAAAGTGACACAAGGACTGGTTGTCCGTCGAAGCGCCATGCGGCTAGAGTTGATTGCTTTGACTGCGGCGATCGCATTACGTTCAATACAAGGAACCTGTACTTGTCCCCCCACAGGATCACACGTTAACCCAAGGTTATGCTCCATCGCAATTTCCGCGGCAATACAAACTTGCTCAGGTTTACCCCCTAGAATTTCGGTTAAGCCAGCTGCTGCCATGGAACAGGCAACTCCCACTTCGCCTTGACACCCAACTTCTGCACCAGAGATAGAGGCATTCATTTTGTACAATGACCCAATAAAACTACAAGCAAGCAAATAACGTTCTATTGTTTCACGTGTAAGAGGAGAAATAAATTTATCGTAGTAAGCGAGTACTGCGGGAACTATACCGCATGCCCCATTTGTTGGGGCGGTCACCACTCTGCCTCCAGCAGCATTTTCCTCATTCACGGCTAAGGCGTACATATTGACCCAGTCAATAATTTTCATGGGATCATTCGATAAATGATGATGCGCTTTTAAGATACGATGTAATCCAGCAGCCCGACGCGGCACTTTGAGTGGGCCAGGCAACAAGCCTTCTGTACGAATACCACGCTCAATACAGGCTTTCATACTTTCCCAGATTTGTTGTAAATACTCAGATAAGACGATTTTATCGTGCAGCGCTATTTCGTTTTTCATCATAATCGCAGAAATCGTTAGTCCACTATCGTGGCAGTGTTTGAGCATATCTGCTGCATTATGGTAAGGATAAGGAAGGGGGACGGTTGTATGGTAGGCTTGTTCAAAGTGGGCATCATCCACAATAAACCCACCACCAATAGAGTAATAAGTTTGTTGATAGAGAGTCGTATGCTGTGCCGAGAACGCGGTAATTCGCATGCCGTTTTCATGGCGAGGTAAAAAGGTGGAATGAAAGATCAGATCGTCATCCATATCAAATTGAATGACTTTCTGATTTTCTGCGACAGGCAAAAGAGCGGTTTGTTTGAGCGTGGAAATGAAGGTAGGGATTAAGTCAATATCAACATTATGGGGTAAATATCCCGCTAATCCCATAATAATCGCAGTATCTGTACTATGTCCTCGTCCTGTCATGGAAAGTGAACCATAAATATCCACTTGGATTTTCGCAACATACTCCAATTGACCTCGACTAATTAAGTCATCAATAAAGTATTTCCCTGCTTTCATTGGTCCGACAGTGTGTGAACTTGAGGGACCAATGCCAATTTTAAACATATCAAAAACGCTAATCATATTGTTCCATTGATTCTTAATTTACAAGTAAAAGGGCGATATTCTACATGGATTCATGAATTTTAAAATAGCCCATAAACGATTGCTGAAATAGCAAACAAGCCCATGACAGTAACGAAAATATTCGAAAGATGTCCACGATAGCGCTGCATTGATGCAACGTTTTGTATAGCATACATAGGCATAATAAACAGAATCGCGGCGATAATGGGACCTCCAAATGATTCAATTAAGCCAAGAATACTTGGATTAATCATTGCCACCAGCCAAAGTGTCAGCATGAAAAATAAAGCTGCAGAGTAATTTAATTTTTTGACATCAGGGGTGTTTTTATTTGTCAGTATGGAAAACAACCCAATTAACCCTTCTTTTGCACCTAAATAATGACCAAAAAAAGAACTCGTGATCGCAAGAAATGCCACACAAGGACCTAAATAGGCAATATAAAGATTATCAAACTTATTCGCGAGAAAAGACAGAATACTGATATTTTGTGCTTTTGCTTGGCTAAGTTCATCGGGACTTAAACTGAGAACACAGCTAAATACAAAGAACATGACAAAAAGTAACAGTAGACCAGAAGTGAGCTTCAACGTATGGCTTGCTTGTTTTTCGGCTAATTCAGGCGTGTGATAATGTCGTTGTTGTGATTGAGTAAAGCATGAAATTGCGGGGGAGTGATTGAAAGAAAAAATGAGAACAGGAATCGTGATCCATAAAGTACTGAGAAAATCTTGTGCACGAGGTAATTCTGTTACGATTGACAGATTCCAGTCAGGAATCAGATAAATCGATAAAGCAAATAAAATACATACTAACGGATAAACCAGAAACTCTGTGATTTTCAGCATCAGTTTTTCACTGGTTAGCATGATCGTAATAAGAGAGGCAATAAGACAAAAAGACAGGAGTGGGCGGCTAGGAGAGGGCATATTGAGTTGATGAACAATGAACGAATCAACTGTATTCGTCAGACCATTCCCATAAATTAATAAAATAGGGAAAATCGCAAAAAAATACAGTAGAGTGATTAATTTTCCTGCCCTGGCACCAAAATGTTCTTCTACCACCTCGGTAATATTACTGCCAGGTTTTGATGAAGAGAGGACAAATCGGGCGAGACCACGATGGGCAAGATACGTCATGGGTCCGACTAAGATGGTCATGCAGACTAACGGCCAAAAGCCACTTTGTCCTGCATTGATGGGGAGGAATAAGACACCCGCACCCACTGCGGTACCAAATAAATTAAGTGCCCAAACAAGATTAAATTTATTCCATTTTTGATGAGACGTCTCTGTCATATACAACTCCATGTTCAGAAAAAACAGTTATGTTGATTGGTTAATAAAAAGAGAAGAGGGCTATATAGTAAAGGGGTTAACGAGTAAATTCAAAAGGCGAGTGCGATTAAATGCAATAAGTATGATATAGATCGTTTTTTTATAGGGGGAATGTATAAAAAATAGTAGGTAAGTTACTATAAATTAACAAAAAATAAGAATTTTAACCTGAGAAAGTGGAGCGTGATAGTGTTTTATCACGCTGAAGTGAGAGACGGATTAAGCACATTTTTGTAAACCCAGCGTGCCATCATCAATGGCATCTTGTTTCACACCAATGATTTCGGCTATTTTTTCTCCATGTTTAAAGAAAACAAAACCACCGTATTCCATTTTAGTCCAAATTTCATCTTTCGTGAGAGGAAACGTTGTAATGATAGTCACTTGATCCTCTTCTTGTGCATAATCATTAAAATCAATAATCCCATCATCGTCGATTCGTTGTGCTTTCCCAAAAGGTGCTTTTCTGGTGAGATAATGTAGGTTTGTTGCACAGTGGGCGATCATCCATTCACCATTGGATAAAATGAAATTGAATGTCCCACCCAATGAAATTTCCTTTGTCACTTTTTGGATAGCAGTAAATAACGCGTCCTCTGTGGGTTTTTGGTTAAATTGAGTTTTAAGTTGATGCAACATATAGCAAAAAGCTGCCTCAGAGTCGGTGGTACCGATCGGTTGATACAAGGCGCCAGTTAAGTCAGGATGGGCGGTTAAATTCCCGTTGTGCGCAAATACCCAATTTTGTCCCCATAACTCGCGGATGAAAGGATGTGTATTTTCGATATTGACTTCCCCTTGGGTCGCTTTGCGAATATGGGCAATCACATTTAATGATTTAATGTGATATTGTTTAGCACAATCTGCAATAGGGGACGAATGGGCCGCACTATTATCACGAAAGACGCGAATGCCTTTTCCTTCAAAAAAAGCAATACCAAACCCATCTGAATGGCAGTCGGTTAAGCCCGCACGGCGACGAAATCCCTCAAATGAAAAAACGATATCAGTCGGGGTATTACAATTCATTCCTAATAATTGACACATAACAACAATATCTAAAATAACCTTATAAATTGCACTGATTTAACACTATAACGTAGAAAGTTTCAACATTTAAACGCAAGACTTATTAGATAAAAAAGTTATAAGCTAGAGAAAATTTATCACTCAAGTGAGTGTAAACATTCACCCACTTTTTCCCCAGTTCGCACAGAATAAATATCACAGTCTTGAGCAAAGCGGAGTTTACCCGTAAAGTGCTGCTTGATCGCCTGTTCTGTTTCTGGCATCACTTGTTCAGTACGTCGCATCAAGTGGCTTAATATGACATGCTTTACCTGATTATCACGAGCAATCCGCCCAATTTCTGACGGACGCATATGTAATTTTTGCGCAATATTATCTTGGCTACTTTCGGGAATCGCATTATGCGCAATCAATAAATCAGCTTGTTTAGCCAACTGATCTAATGTACGTCCTTGGTTACTGGTATCACCAGAGAAGACAACCGAACAACCTGCTTTTTCAACCCGCCAAGCCAATGCTGGTAAGAGTCCATGTTCTGTCCCAATGGCGTTAATCTTAAATCCATCAATGATAGTTTCAAACACCACGGGTTGTTGTTTATTTGCGTTCACAGAGAGCGGTTGTAATTGATAACTTTCCCCACCAGTTAAAAAATCAGATAAATAAGAGTAAGCCCCATTTTCACCGAATAAGCGAGATAAAAACGTGCCAGTATCTGGGACAAAATCATTGCCAGTTGGACCATAAATTTGTAAGTCTTGGGTACGATCTGCGAAAAAAGAAGATTTAATTAATGCGGGAAGATCATTAATATGATCAACATGAAAATGACTGACTAAAATGCCTTGTAAATCCTCAAGCTTGGCTTTCGCTTGTGCAAAATGGCGCAGCGCCCCCGAACCGAGATCAACTAAGAATTTCGCTTGTCCATTTTCTCGAACGAGATAACTTGCCGAAGCGCGTGAGGGCAAGGGAGTATGTGAGCGAAATAACGCAATTTCAGGTCCACCAGAACCTAAAATAACCACATCTAAATTTGAATGCTGGCAAGTGGAAGAGTGTGCGTGTGCAGCAAGACTGAAAGAGAAAAGCGCCAGAACCGTTTTCCAATAACTCATCGTATTTCCTAAATAGAGAAAAAGTAAACGCTATGTTATCTAAAAAGTAATAAAAAACCTACCGCACTGACAGAACAAATTGAAATGTGCGGTAGGTGATTGACGAAGGAGTGAAAGAATTAGAAGACACCTTGTGCTAACATCGCATCGGCAACTTTAACGAACCCTGCAACGTTTGCACCCACAACATAGTTGATGTTACCTTTCTCATCGGAACCATATTTCTTACAGTTAGCATGAATATCTAGCATGATGCGGTGGAGTCTTGCATCCACTTCTTCACGTGTCCAACTTAAACGCTGTGCGTTTTGTGACATTTCTAATCCTGAAGTTGCTACTCCACCTGCATTGGCAGCTTTCCCAGGTCCAAATAATACGCCAGCGGATAAAAAGGCATCTGTTGCTTCAATCGTTGTTGGCATATTGGCACCCTCTGCAACTAATTGCACACCATTGCGAATTAACGCATTTGCGTCTTCTAGCGCAACTTCATTTTGTGTCGCACAAGGAAGTGCAATATCAACTTTAACTTCCCAAGGGCGTTTACCTTCCACATATTTCAGACCAAACTGCTCGGCGTATTCTTTTACACGACCACGTTTAACGTTTTTGATTTCCATTAATGCAGCCAATTTTTCAGTTGTGAAACCCGCCTCATCATAGACATAGCCTGCCGAATCTGAACAAGTGACGACTTTAGCACCAAATTCCAGCGCTTTTTCAATAGCATACTGTGCAACATTGCCTGAGCCCGATACAGCAACTGTTTTGCCTGTAAAGCTTTCGCCTTTTTCAGCAAGCATAGCCTGAGCAAAATACACCAGACCATAGCCCGTAGCTTCTGGACGAATTAAACTACCACCAAATGTCAGCCCCTTACCCGTGAAAACACTGCCCGTTTGGTTAGACAATTTTTTCATCATACCTGCTAAATAACCGACTTCACGTCCACCTACGCCGATATCACCAGCAGGCACATCAGTATCTGGACCTAAATGACGATACAGTTCGATCATCAGTGCTTGACAGAAACGCATGACTTCTGCATCACTCTTGCCTTTAGGATCAAAATCTGAACCGCCTTTGCCGCCTCCCATTGGTAACGTGGTGAGGGAATTTTTGAAGACTTGCTCAAAGCCTAAAAATTTTAAAATGGATAAATTGACAGAAGGGTGGAAACGCATGCCTCCCTTAAACGGTCCGATCGCGCTGTTGTATTGAACACGGAAAGCGCGGTTGACTTGTACTTGACCGTTATCGTCTGTCCAAGCCACACGGAATTGAATGGCACGTTCTGGTTCAACTAAACGTTCTAATAACGCTTGTGAGCGGTATTTTGGATTTTTTTCAAGGAATGGCCAAATAGACGTTAAGACTTCACGTACAGCTTGTAAAAATTCGGGTTGATTACCATCACGTTGTGCGACTTTTTCTAAAAACGCTTCTAACGATGCAACTTGCGACATAATGATTTCCTTCTAGAGATGATATTTAATCTGTTTGCAATTTATTATAATTTTCTGCCTTGTTAGGCACAGAGCAGAGTATTCAATAGAACCAAAGCATTATGCAAATCTTTTTTTTTAATCTTTTAAAAAAATAAAATGAAATTATGTTTATTTTAAATAAAGTGTCTATTTGGTGAATTTTTTCTAATTTTATGAATTTATTTTAGAGAAAGTGTTCTTTATTGCGGGATTGTTTGAGTGATTTAAAATCATACTTTCCACATTTTTAAGGGACAATGCGGAAATGAGAAAAGGCAGCTGATTTTGCTGCCTTAAGACTCGACTTCATATTGAATAAGTGAAATCAGGATGGATTATACAATTCCTAAATTACGCAATCCCCCAATAATGATTTCAATTCCCAGTGACATCAGTAACAGACCCATAATACGTGTAATGACATTTGATCCTGTTTTGCCGAGTTTCTTGATCACAGGCTCAGAATAACGGAATAAAATGTAGCAGCCTACACCGAATAACATAATAGTAAGAGAAGAATACAAATAATCTAAGATGCTATGTTGTGTTGCACCAAACACAATGGTTGCACTGATTGAGCCAGGACCCGCCAGAATTGGCATCGCAAGTGGCACGACCGCAATATTGTTATAATCATCAAAGTTTTCATTTTTTTCTTCTTTATTGATTTTATGCTCACCAATTTTACCATTTATCATGGTGAGTGCGATTAAGATAACAACAATTCCCCCAGCGATGCGGAAGGAATCAATAGAAATATGAAAGGCGTTTAAAATAAAATTTCCGAAGAAAAAACTAACCAATAAGATCACAACGATAGAAATACACGTAATAAGACCTGTTTTATTCTGCTGCTCTTTTGACATCGCAGCCGTCATTGAATAAAAAATCGGTACAACACCTAACGGGTTAACGAGTGCAATCAATCCGATAAAAAATTGAAGATAGATAGCTAAATCCATTTTAGCCTCCTAAAGTGAGTAGGATATGAAATGTGCACATTATATTGGTGCAAGCATTAATAGGCAAGTTCAGTAAAAAGGCGGTCTGCTCTTAGCAAACAACGTGAAAAGAGACCGCACTTCATGGCATACTACAATGCTAGTGCTTTGTATCATGAGGGTATCATCGCCTGCATTGATGGCAAGTGACACTATGAACCAATCACACCACCATCTTCTTTTTGAATCACCACCGTGGCAGAGCGAGGACGAGTTTTACCCGTAAGATCAGGCCAGCTGGAAATCGCAGTGACTTGGTCAGGCGCGGTGACGCCATTATCTGGTTCGCCAGGATGCTGAATATTAATAAACATCGTCTTGTTATCGGGAGTAAATGCAATTCCTGTGACTTCACTGTGATTTGGTGCTGTTAAAAAGCGTTTAAACTCATTGGTCTCAGGGATCACCGCCAACATCTGATTATTTCCCATATGCTCATAAGCTTTCTTGTTTAAAGTACTAGATGAGACATCCGTTTGGATCCACAACACGCCTTGATAATCAAAACGTAATCCATCTGGGCTACCAAAGTCATCTCCAACGACATGTTTTTCGCCTTTGAGTTGATTTCCACCTAAAGCAAAAATATCCCATGTAAATGTTGTAGAGAGAGAGTCATTATCTTTTTCTAGCCAGCGAATAATATGCCCATAACGATTTTTGGCACGCGGATTGGCTGCATCTACACCTGGTTTCCCTTCTGTTCCACGTTGAGAGTTATTGGTTAACGTACAGTACACACTGCCAACTTGATACGGATCCGTCGCAATCCATTCTGGGCGATCCATTTTCGTTGCCCCTAATATATCAGCGGCAAGGCGTGTTTTGATTAATACATCGCCCTGATTGAGAAAACCATTTTCTTCTGTTAAGCCTCGCTGTCCATAAATTAAAGGAAGCCATTCCCCCGTATTATCTTCATGAAATTTGGCAACGTACAACGTCCCTTCACTCAATAAACGCAGGTTAGATTGGCGATTTTCTGGGTGATATCGATGTTTAGACACAAATTTATAAATGTACTCAAAACGTTGATCATCGCCCATATACACGACAGCGTGTCCTTCTTGTGATAGCGTGAGCATCGCGCCTTCATGTTTAAAGCGTCCTAGTGCGGTATGTTTGACAGGAGTCGAGGTGGGATCAAAAGGATCAATTTCCACCACCCACCCAAAACGGTGTGGCTCATTAGGGTGTTTATCGGTATTAAAGCGCTCATCAAATTCATGCCAACGATATTTATCTTCTTTGTCTTTTGGCATAATGCCATAACGTTTGTCTAGCGCGGTGAAGTCGTTTGATTCACGTACAAAAATATCGCTCCAATTTTCTTCACAAGTTAAATAGGTTCCCCAAGGTGTTTCACCATTAGCACAATTTTGCATAGTACCTAACACGTACTCACCCGCTGGGTCAGCGGCTGTTTTCATTAACACATTTCCTTTTGCAGCCCCCGTGAGTGTCATTGGGGTATGCGGCGTGATACGACGCGCATACTTAGAAGGACGGACAACTTCCCACTCACCCTGCCTTTTTTTCACTTCAATGATTGAAACGCCCATCGCATATTGTGATTTTTTCACTTTTTCCGCTGTCCAGGTTTTGTCACCATCGGGGAACAACAGACCATTGTCAACATATTCATGGTTCATCACTAATAAACCGTGTTCATTGCCTTGTTGACCAAGTGGAAAATATGCCATCCCATCATGATTCATTCCAGCTTGTGCCGCCTGTTCTTCTGCAGTGTTTGAGGCATCGGGCTTAAACTCAGGGAGATTGTTCGTTAATCCAACAGGATCACCCCAAGCATAGAATGCTTTTGCAGAATAACCAGGGGGCACGATGACACGATCTTCTGTTGAAAATGGGATCGAGGTGAAATTTAGTGACGTCAGTCGTTGAACCCTGAATGGCGGAGGGATTTGGGCGAAAGATTGACGTGCAGTAAAGGCCATTGGGAGTAGTGCCATTGCACTGATTGCCCCACCGATTTTTAATAAGTTACGGCGAGCAACATTGACTGCCATGACATCAGACATCGATTGATTATTCGAAGGGTTCATAATCTTGTTTTCTTGAACCGAATTTGTCATAAGATTCTCCTATTGTAAAAAGAAAGTCGTGTTAAGGGATTCGATAGCTGAAATTGTAGGAGGAAATTTTGACAGTTTGATGACGGTTTCATGATGGAAACGAGCGGAACATCGAATGAAAATGTTGTAAAACTCACCGCACTTTTTGATTTGTCTAATCGGAATTTAATGGTTAAAATGCCCCAATTCTGATTTATCAAAGTAAGATGAGGTCATTTGAAAGGTTTATTTATACGTATTATTGCAATAGTGGCGTTATTGCTATGGGCAATCGATATGGTGTTTCCTTGGCAACAAATTATGCGCTCTGAAGAGAATCGCTATACGGCGATCCAAAGCCGAGGTAAATTAGTTGTCGGAACAATTAATAATCCCATTTCTTATTTTATTGATCATTCTGGGCAACCAGCAGGGCTGGAATACGAATTAAGCAAGGCGTTTGCTGATTATCTCAAGGTTGAGCTCGAAGTGGCACCGATGGCAAACGGAGATGAGCTATTTAAAGCCTTAGCAAATAATAAAATTGATATTGCTGCCGCCAACTTGCTGTATCAACCTAAACAATTAGAAAAGTTTCAAGTCGGTCCCACCTACACCTCTGCCTCATGGCAGTTAGTTTATCGAAAAGGAAGTGAACGACCGCGTAATCTCAGCGAGCTGAAAGGCACGCTCGCAATTGCTTCAGGATCGGAACTCACCACGTTATTAGAAGAAGCAAAAGAAAAACACCCAGCATTAACTTGGCAAGTCAATGAAAAACTGACGCCAGAAGAATTGTTGATTCAAATGGCAAATGGCAAAATTGATTACGTCATTGCCAATTCAATTGACGTTTCCGCTGTTCAACAAATCAAACCCAATGTGGCGGTAGCGTTTGACATTAGCGACGAATCCACGGTGCATTGGTATTTACCAAGTAATTCTTATAGTGAATTACAGGCATCTCTGCTTGATTTTATGAATACTGCAATTGAAACAGGATTAATCGCTAGGATCGAAGAAAAGTATTTTAATCATCTCGCGCAATTTGATTATGTGGATACACGTAGCTATCTTCGCGCGATTGAAACTGTTTTACCTAAATTTGCACCACTATTTGAGAAATACAAAGGGAATTTAGACTGGCGCTTACTGGCAGCTATCGCTTACCAAGAATCACATTGGAATCCTGATGCCACCTCACCAACTGGTGTACGTGGGATGATGATGCTAACCAAAGCGACAGCAGAACGTATGCGTATTACAGATCGTACAGACCCAGAACAAAGCATCAAAGCAGGTGCGGAATACTTACATTGGTTAATTACTCAAATACCTGATACTATCCCAGAAGAAGAGCGCATTTGGTTTGCTTTAGCAGCGTATAATATGGGGTTAGGTCACTTACTTGATGCTCGTCGTCTCACCAAAAGTTTAGGGGGGGATCAAGATAACTGGCTTGATGTGAAAAAGAATTTGCCATTATTGGCAGAGAAACGCTATTACACAAATCTAAAATACGGTTATGCGCGAGGGTATGAAGCCTACCATTATGTAGAAAATATTCGGCGTTATATGAATAGTATTGTACATTATTACCGTGTTCAGCAGGCGCAAATTGAGAACATTGACTTAGAAAAGAATAAAGTGACAGAAGAACAGGTGGAGAACGACAATAATACCGACGTAATCGAACCGAAAACCGAATCTGGCACAATGACACAAAACAGTGCAACACAATAAATAAAGAGGGACATCATGGCGAGACGGAAAAACTTTTTAAAGCCAACAAAAAAATTATATCGTTTATCACAGGGGCGTGCATTGCGCCTGAAGCGCCTGAGACAGCGTAAAGCAAGATTACACGCCAGACATTCACTTCAATTTGTTGTACAAGAAATTTAGTCGTGTAGAAAGTCAAGAAAAAATGGTGTAGCACATAGAGACTACACCATTTTTTATTAATGGAATAAGCGACGTTGTTTCGGTCTTAACCGTTTCACTTGACTAATAAACATCATCGCAAGTAATAACGTATAACCGCCAAAAATCACCACTAACCATTGCACCATGGAAAAACCAAGAAAGTACCACGCTACCTCGGAACAAGAACCCGAAGGAAGAAAAACATATGGGAACCATTGATCTAAAGGAAGTGTCTCAGGAAATTCCGCCACTGCTGAACACTGCTTCCAAGGGGCAGGGTAAAGCTGTAAATCTAAATGCGTCAAACTGATCATCAAGCCTTTAATGGCACTGCCTAAGCCAATAACCAGTGCAATCAAGCGCACAATCATCGCACTCGGATAAAGCAATCCACATAAGCCAGCAAAAGCGATGCCAAGTATTGCAACTCGTTCATAGATACACATGACACAAGGTGCTAAACCTAAACCATGTTGAAAATACAGAGCCGCGCCCTCTAACCCTAGTGCTGAAAGGAGTAAGAGAAACCAACCGCTGCGTTGCATAGAAAGTGATTTAAAAAAACTTAGCATGCATTCTCCTGTTATGGTTACATTGGTGCAATAAGACCAAGTTGAATAAGTAGTGCTGTTGCGCCAGGTAAAACAAACTCAACTGCGAATAAACCGATGACAGACAAAACAATCGTATAAGGTAATGCCATATACACCATTTGCCCATAAGAAAGACGAATTAATGGCGCAAGTGATGACGTTAATAAAAATAAGAAAGCGGCTTGACCATTTGGTGTCGCAACGGACGGGAGGTTCGTCCCTGTATTAATAGCAACCGCTAATAATTCATATTGTGCTTGCGAAATTAAGCCAGCTTCAAGTGCGGCTTTCGTTTCATTAATATACACCGTTGCCACAAACACATTATCGGAAATAGCAGATAATAACCCGTTAAATGTATAGAACAGGACTAACTGTGCGCTTTCGCTTGCAGAAAGAACGAAGTGAATAATGGGTGCAAATAGCTGTTGATCAATAATCACAGCAACGACAGAGAAAAAGACAGCTAATAATGCAGTGAAAGGTAGTGATTCTTGGAACGCTTTACCAATCGCGTGCTCGCTAGTGATGCCGCACAACGACGTCGTTAAAATGATAACCGTCAATCCGATGATCCCCACGGCAGCTAAATGGAATGCTAAACCGATCACCAACCAAATACCGATTAAGGCTTGGAAAAATAATTTTAAGCGGTCTTGTTGCGACATTTTTTTCTGATTATTACGATCAAATTTCGCTAACACGCCCCATACTTTACGCGGTAATTTTGCACCGTAACCAAAAAGACGAAATTTTTCGACTAAAATACAGGTGATAAGACCACAGATTAACACTGGCAAAGTCACGGGTAACATACGTAAGAAAAATTCACCAAATCCCCATTTTGCTTGTTCAGCAATAATCAAGTTTTGTGGTTCACCTACCATGGTCATCACCCCACCCAAGGCAGTACCAACCCCAGAGTGCATCATCAAACTCCGTAAAAAAGCACGAAATTGTTCCAACGTTTCTTTATTCGTACCAATTTTATCATCCTGAGTGATGTCCGTAGAGTCATTGAAATTATTGCCCGACGCGACTTTATGATACACGCCATAGAACCCCATCCCCACACTAATAATCACCGCAACAACCGTTAAGGCATCAAGGAAGGCAGAAAGAAAGGCAGCGCTTAAACAAAACGCAAGCGACAAGGTTAATTTAGACCGAATACTGAGTAATAATTTCGTGAAAACAAACAACAAGAGTTGTTTCATGAAATAGATCCCAGCCACCATGAACATCAATAATAAAATCACTTCAAAGTTTGCCATGATCTCCGCTTTCACATGTTCAGGATGGGTCATACCAATTGCCACGGCTTCAAGAGCAAGTAAACCACCAGGTTGAAGAGGGTAACATTTAAGTGCCATGGCTAACGTGAAAATAAATTCTGCGACAAGGAGCCAGCCAGCGATGAAAGGACTAATGAAAAAAAAGACGATTGGATTAATGATAAGAAATGCGACGATTGCAACTTTGTACCAATCAGGACTTGACCCTAAAAAATTTTTTAGGAAAGCTTGGGTATAACTCATTTTTACTGCCACCTTAGTGAATATTTAATATTTTGAAAAATTTTGCAATTAATGAGGATAATTGTAATATATACTTCATTACACGATAATACTTAAAATAACTATTTGTTAGCTGTATCACATTTTAAATTTAATTAACTAGAAGAAATGTATGAATAATGGTCAACCTCTTTTAAAAGCACAAAGCCCGGCTGGTTTAGCGGAAGAATATATAGTGAGAAGCATCTGGAGCAATCATTTTCCTCCAGGTTCTGATTTGCCAGCAGAGCGTGAGTTGGCAGAAAAAATTGGCGTGACTCGCACCACATTGCGCGAAGTATTACAACGTTTGGCACGTGATGGCTGGTTGAATATTCAACATGGTAAGCCGACAAAAGTGAATGACATTTGGGAAACCTCAGGATTAAATATTTTAGAAGTGTTAATCCGTCTAGATAGCACTAAATTACCCAGCCTAATTTCAAACGTGCTGTCCGCTCGAACCAATATTTCCGCAATTTACATCCAAAAAGCCTTCAAGTTAGAACCCCAAAAATCCCTCGATATTTTTGCCCCTTTAGATAGCTTAGAGGATAGTGCTGAAGCCTACACCAATTTCGACTACGATTTATTCCGTAAATTAGCATTCGCGTCGGATAATCCTGTATATGGCTTAATTTTAAATAGTTTGAAAGGTCTGTATTCCCGTGTGGGCGTCTTTTATTTTTCAAATCCAGCGTCACGTAAACTGGCTCATCTGTTTTACACAAAATTACGGGAGTTATGTGAAAAGCAACAGTTGAATGATGTCAAAGAATGTATCCGCCAATACGGAAAAGAAAGTGGTGTGATTTGGATGCAAATGCAAGAGTTCTTGCCCGAAAATTTTGTCGAATAAGAACACATCAAAAAACAGCGCATAATGCGCTGTTTTTTTAAGACTTTTCAAAGAGAACAGGCGCAACGCATTTATAATTCAAGCGGACTTGTTCACCAACAGGAAACGTTTTCGCACTTTGTACACTAAAAATCGCCTCGCCAATTTGCACATCATATTGAATATAAGGACCTAAAAAGCGTTTTTTTACAATGATCCCCGAACCGTTTTCATCACGATGAATTTGGAAACTTTGTGGTCGTACTAACCAATCGACGTATTCCCCAACGACAATTGGTTTACCATTTGAATAAGTCAATGAGTGATCAAATTGATATGAACCAATCGGAGAGTCAAACTGCGAATCACTTGTCACTTGGCAAGTTAAATAATTCACACTCCCTAAGAACTCCGCAACAAATTTATTCACTGGTAATTGATAAAGCGCTTCTGCCTGCCCGACTTGCACAATTTTCCCTTTATCCATAATCGCCAATTTATCAGCAAAGGCAAACGCTTCTTCTTTACTATGTGTGACGAAAATCGCAGGGATCTGTTGGCTTTTTAGAATCTCTTTAATTTCATCAATCATCTGATAGCGGACCTGGCTATCAATATTCGAAAACGGCTCATCGAGTAACAACAAACGTGGATTACAAGCTAACGCACGAGCAATTGCTACCCGCTGTTGCTGCCCGCCAGATAACTCATAAGGATAACGTGCTAATAACCCCGTTAACCGCACCAGTGCGGTCATTTTTTCAATAATTTCGTGTTTTTCAGCCGCACTTTTATGCTGCAAACCAAACGCGATATTTTCTTTTACGGTTAAATGCGGGAATAGCGCATAATCTTGAAAGATCACCCCAATTTGTCGTTTTTCGACTGGGAGGGTAGCCAAATTGTGTTGGTCAAAAAGAATCTCACCCTGCTCAATATCTTGCAAACCTGCAATGGCTTTTAACAACGTTGTCTTGCCACAACCACTCGCCCCAAGCAAACACAAAATCTCATTTTTTGCCATCGACAGATCAAGATTGTGCAGGACTTTTTCAGCACTGTAACCACAAGTAAGGTGAGAAATTTGTAATATAGTCATAATTAACGATCTTTTTCTGAATGAAGCACTAATGAACGGGTTAACCAAATAACAGGTAACAGCCCGACTAAAACTAACGCAATAGCAGGCAATGCCGCTTGCTCTAATTGCTCGTCTGATGTGAACGTAAACACATGTGTCGCCAGCGTATCAAAATTAAATGGACGTAATAACAAGGACGCGTTCAGCTCTTTCATCGTTTCAATAAACACCATCATCAAAGCAGTTAACATCCCTTTAGACAGCAACGGAACATGAACTAAACGTAACATACTCAACCCATTATGCCCCAATGTTCGACTTGCCATATCTAAAGACGGGGAAATCTTTTGGAAAGACGTATCGATCCCACCAATTGCCATCGCAGAAAAACGGACTGTATAAGCAGAAATCAGCGCAAACATTGAACCAGAAAACACCAGCCCAACGGGCGACAGCCCGACGGATTGCAGCAATTGATTCAGCAAATGGTCTGCACTCGTATAAGGAATCAAAATCCCAATAGCTAACACAGTACCAGGTATCGCATAACCCAAAGAAGAAAGCTGTAAACCGTAATAAGCTGCACGTTGCTGAACGGGTGAATGTTGTAAAGCCAAACGATAAAAGAAATGCAAGAACAAGGCAAACGTCACACAAATGAGTGCCGCGATCATCGAGCTGGATAAACTATGATACGCATATTTCAAGAAATGATCGGTTTGGCTCGGGTCAAAATAAGAGACCGCCCAATAAATCAATTTCACAAAAGGAATAAAAAACGCAATGCTCACTAATCCCCAACAATATAGCTGAGCAAAGACCTGTTTCAGCCCTGACAGCGATTTTAAACGTCGCTTCTTCTCATAGCCGCGTTGATAAGTTTTTTGTTTACGTCGACTATAACGTTCTAGCCACAACAAACTAAAAATCATCAACAACATTAATAACGAAATTTGACTCGCAGAACCTAAATCCCCATATCCTAACCACGTATCATAAATCGCTGTAGTTAATGTGGGCACCGCAAAATAATAAACCGTACCAAAATCACCTAACGTTTCCATTGCCACTAACGACGCACCCACCGCCATCGCAGGACGAATTAAAGGAAACGTAACGTTCTTAAATAAATAAAATGCATTGGCACCTAAAGTTTTGGCACTATGAATTAAGTTTTCCGATTGTTCTAATAACGCCACTCGAACTAATAAGAACACATAAGGATACAACACCAGTGCCAAAACAAAGCACGCACCGCCCAAAGAACGAATGCTCGGGAACCAATAATCTTGAGGTCGAGTCCAACCGAATACATCACGTAATAAAGATTGCACAGGACCCGCATAATCCAATAAATCCGTATATAAATAGCCCACAAGATAAGCAGGCATAGCCAAAGGCAGACAAAGTACCCATTGCAATATTTTTTGACCAGTAAACTGGTAAGTAGAAACGACCCAGGCAGCAGGAAGCGCAAAAACAAGGCTTAACAAAACCGTGCCGAGCACCAAGAAAAGTGAATTGAGACTATAATCTGTTAAGACCGTTTGCCAAAGGTGTCGAATATTTTCCCAATCGGCATGCCAAGATTGATAAAAAATTGACAAAAGTGGTAAAAGGAAAAACAGCACGATTAAAAGTGCGGTCAAATTCCAGCTTATTTTTTTGAGTGAAAGCATCTTAAAATCGCAAGTTGATATAACAATCTAAAGGGCGACTATCAAAGTCGCCCTTAAATTTATCATGATTAAACGTAATAAAAATTAAAGATCGAATTTTACTTCATCGATTAATTTTAACGCTTTATCATAATTTTCTGCAATTTTTTCTAGTGCAATATTATCCGCTTTGAAGTCGCCCCATGATGCCACTAATTTAGAACGGTCAACACCAGGCTTAACTGGGTATTCATGGTTTAATTCAGCATAAAGGTGCTGAGCTTTATCACCACTTAAATATTCCACTAATTTCACTGCATTGTCTTTGTTCGGGGCATGTTTCGCGATCGCCACACCACTGATATTAACGTGTGTCCCCATTGCTTTTTGGTTAGGGAAGTTAATATATACGGCTTCTGCCCAACTACGTTGTTTTTCATCGTCTAACATTTTACCAAAATAGTAACTGTTACCTAATGAGTAATCACAGATACCTTCTTTGATTGCTTTCACTTGATCACGGTCGCCACCTTGTGGTTTTTGAGCAAGATTAGCTTTTAACCCTTCTAAGAACGCTTTCGCCTTAGCTTCACCATCATGAGCGATCATTGAGGCAACTAAAGAAACGTTATACGCGTTTTTACCAGAACGGACACACACTTTACCTTTATATTCTGGTTTTGCTAAATCATAATACGTAAAGTCAGCAGGTAATTTACCAACACGATCTTTTGACGTATAGATTGCACGTGCACGGCTAGTTAACGCAAACCACTCATCTTTTGAATCACGGAAGTTCGCAGGAATATTTTTCTCTAAGGTTTCGCTGTGAATAGGTTGTGCTAATCCCGCTTTCACAATTTCCATTACGCGACTAATATCAACAGTTAATAAAACATCAGCTGGACTTAATTCACCTTCACGTTTTACACGATCCACTAAACCTTTATCCGCAAAAATCACATTCACTTTCACACCCGTCTCTTTCTCAAAATCTTTTAACATCGGTTCGATAAGATACGGTTGACGATAAGAATAAACGTTCACTTCGTTTGCCGCCATGGCTGAAGTAGAAATAACAGCAGATAAAGCTAAAGCAAGTGTTGAGATTTTTTTCATAATCACGTTCCTCAAATTGAGTATGTACAGTTAAAAGTGCGGTCAATTTAACCAAAAATAAGCTTCAAGTCAATGAGAATTATTTTTATTTGAGTAAAAGAGGGAAAACGCGAGAAGAACAAAACAAAGAAAATAAAATGCCCTGATACCTGTTATACGTATCAGGGCAAGAGACATACCGCTTGTTTTAGCGAGATTTATTGATGATAGGTCTCTAAGAAACGCCCTAATTTTGTCAAGGCTTCTTCAATTTGATGCACATAAGGCAGCGTCACGATACGGAAGTGATCTGGTGAATGCCAGTTGAAACCACGACCATGTACTAACAACACTTTTTCTTGACTGAGCAAATCAAACACCATTTTCTCATCGTCATAGATATTAAATTTCTTAATATCAATTTTCGGGAACATATACATCGCCCCTTGTGGTTTCACACAACTCACGCCTGGAATTTGATTAACCAACTCATACGCTTTATTGCGCTGTTCCAACAAACGCCCACCTGGCAAAATAAATTCATTAATGCTTTGATAGCCCCCCAATGCCGTTTGAATCGCATGTTGCATTGGCACATTCGCACATAAACGCATTGAAGCGAGCATATCTAATCCCTCAATATACCCAGCTGCCGCTTTCTTCGGACCATTTAAAATCATCCAGCCTTGACGAAAACCCGCCACACGATAGGCTTTAGAAAGCCCATTAAATGTAACCGTTAACAAATCAGGCGCGAGTGCCGCAATATGATGATGTACTGCACCGTCATACAAAATTTTGTCGTAAATTTCGTCGGCAAAAATCAATAAATTATGCTGGCGAGCAATCTCAATAATCTCCAATAACAACGCTTTACTATAGACCGCACCCGTCGGATTATTCGGGTTAATAATCACAATCGCTTTGGTACGGCTCGTGATTTTACTCTTAATATCATCAAGATCAGGGAACCAATTCGCCTCTTCATCACACAAATAATGGACCGCTTTCCCACCAGATAACGTTGCAGCAGCGGTCCAAAGAGGATAGTCTGGCATTGGAATTAACACCTCATCACCATCATTCAACAAGGCTTGTAATGACATCGTAATCAGTTCTGATACCCCATTACCGATATACACATCATTCACCGTAGCCCCATGAATCCCTTTAGATTGGTAATATTGCACAATCGCTTTACGCGCCGAATATAACCCTTTCGAATCGCAATAACCTTGTGCGGTCGGCAAATTACGAATCACATCAACAAGAATTTCATCAGGCGCTTCAAAACCAAATGGCGCGGGATTACCAATATTGAGTTTTAAAATTTTATGTCCTTCTTCTTCAAGACGAAGAGCCTCTTTGTGAACGGGTCCACGAATATCGTAACAGACATGTTCTAATTTATCGGATTTAGGAAAACGAACCATAGGAACGACCTTATATTTGCGCTGTAAGAAATAAAAAGATGCTTGTAAATAACGACACTTTACGCTTATTTATGTAACGAGAAAAGATTTTGTAAAAATTTCTTTCAAAGTGCGGTAGAATTAACACCTATTTTTAACTTATTTTTTTGCTAAAAACAATGCTTTTTCAATATGGATAACTTGCAAACAATTCAAGCACAGCTAATCGCACAAATTCATGCTTATCAGCCGAGCCAAAATCAGCCTATTGCTTGTTTTCAAACCCATTCAGTGAAACCGTTTTCGTTACTCTCATGGTTGAAAGCACAGCAAAGTTATCCACAATTTTATCTAAATGGCAGAGATGGCGCATTGAACTTGGCAGCCATAGGCGCCGTGCGTCAGTTTTCGGATGTGGTTTCTGCGGAAAAATGTGTTGCTACGCAGGGGGTATCCCTCGTCGGAGGAATGCAGTTTTATGGGGAAACTCAATTTGTATTACCGCGCATTTTGCTTCAACAAACCCAAACGGGTGTCACGGTCACGGTTTTCATAGACACCACCAATTTCGCACAAGAGAAACAAGCCGCCCTCGCCAGCTTAGACAGTTTTACACAACACGCCCCACTGGAACCCGTACAACAGCACATTCGCTTAATCTCACAGAAAGCAAATCAAGCAGAGTGGTGCCACTGGGTTGAATTAGGACTACAAAAAATTCAACAAGGCGAGCTAAGTAAAATTGTGCTCGCGAATGAAAGTTGTTTTGCGACCTCTAGCCCGCTCAACCCACATGATTTTTTAGCAGAAAGTGAAAAATACAACTTAGGTTGTTACCATTTCTTATGGGCTGAAAGTAAAACTCGCGCATTTATAGGCTCAACCCCAGAATTACTTTATCGCCGCCAAGGGCAACAGCTCAAAACAGAAGCGCTGGCAGGCACCGCATTCATGGGCAACGACGAAGAACAAAATCAACAACAAAGCGATTGGTTATTGCACGACAAGAAAAACGAATATGAAAACCAATTAGTGGTTGACGGCATTTGTCAAAATTTACATCCTTTTGTGCAACAAATTACAGTCGAAGATGTCGAATTGAAAAAATTGCGCAAAGTGCAACATCTCAGACGTAAAATTTCAGCCCAATTAAAAACAGGGTGCGGTGATAAAGACATCTTACTCGCCATTCACCCGACGGCTGCCGTGGCAGGATTGCCACAACTGGAAGCAAAACAAGCGCTCCGTAAATTAGAAAATTTTGACCGCACATGGTATGCCGGCACACTCGGCTTCATGACGGCTTCACAAGCAGACTTTTGCGTCACCATTCGCTCGGCATTTATTGAACACGTCGACAATCACAGCCAATTATCTGTTTTTGCAGGCGCGGGGATTGTTGAAGGATCAGTTCCACTGCTAGAATGGAGAGAGATTGAGCGTAAAGCCGCAGGCCTCGTGTCATTATTGCAACAGAATCAATTATAAAGGGAACAGATATGTCAATAAGCGTATTTAATCGTTGTTGGTCAAAAGTGATTTTAGAAACCTTGCTACGCCAAGGCGTTTCACATTTTTGTATCGCCCCTGGTTCGCGTTCCACTCCTTTAACACTCGAAGCTGCACGTTTACAAGAAAGTCAACGTGCCACCTGCTACACACATTTTGATGAACGAGGTTTAGGCTTTTTTGCCCTCGGATTAGCGAAAGCCACCAAAAAGCCCGTCGCCGTCATCGTCACCTCAGGGACCGCCGCCGCCAACTTATACCCAGCCATCATTGAAGCGCGCCAAACGGGGGGGAATCTCGTCATTCTCACCGCCGACCGCCCCCTTGAGCTACTGGAGTGCGGCGCAAATCAAGCCATTTTACAACAAAATATGTTTGCGGATTACCCTGTCGCCGCCGTGAACTTACCTCGTCCAAGTCAAGACTACCCAGCCAGTTGGCTCATCTCCACCTTAGATCAAGCGTGCTATAAACAAAAACAACAAGCAGGCGTCGTGCACATCAACGTACCTTTTGCAGAGCCGCTGTATGACGCACCGAATGAACAAGTAGACTCACACCCGTGGCTAGACAACATCACACGCTGGTTAAGCCAACCAAAACCTTGGATCGTCCAACAACCTGAACAAAAAGAAGTTGTCATGCACGCCAACTGGGACCATTGGCGCACCATGCGCGGCATCATCGTCGTAGGGCGCCTACCTGCTGAACAAACCATGGGCATCATGTCGTGGGCAAATACCATGGGCTGGATTGCGCTGACCGATGTACAATCGGGCGTCGAAGCAAGCCTACCTTACGCAGACATCTGGCTCGCGAACCAAACCGTGAAACAAAAGTTACTCGATGCCGACATCGTCATTCAATTCGGATCAGGCTTGATCAGCAAACGCGTTAACCAATTTCTTGCCGAATTTAAAGGAGAATATTGGATCGTTGAACACAGTGATCGCCTCGTTGATCCGATGCTCCACGCCCACACCCGCTTTAATGCCAAAGTGCACCATTGGCTACGCGCACACCCGCCATTACGTCAAAAACCGTGGCGATTAGAACCGCTAGCCTTAGCCAAATTCTGTGCCAGCTTTATTGAAAAACAAGTGGGCGGCAACTTAAATGAAGCCTCACTCGCACATCACCTCGACCGCATTTTGCCAAACAACGGCGTACTCTTTTTAGGCAACAGCCTCTTTGTACGCTTAGTCGATGCCTTAGCAAAATTGCCCGACGGCTACCCAATTTACACCAACCGTGGAGCAAGCGGCATCGATGGGCTACTTGCTACTGCCGCAGGCATTGGTATCGGAACCAACCAACCCGTTGTCGCGATGATAGGCGACCTCTCCGCGTTATATGATGTCAATTCCCTTGCCTTATTCAAAAAGGTCACCCAACCGACCATTATCTTTGTCATCAACAACAACGGCGGTGCAATTTTTGACATGCTCCCAGTAGATGCCGACGTCAAAGAAAAATATTACCGCATGCCGCATCACTTAGAGTTTTCGCACCTCGCCCAAACCTTCGATCTCAAATATGCTCGCCCATATACTTGGGCAGACTTAGGGGCAGTGTTAAAAATGGCATATTCACGCCGCGAAACCACCTTAATTGAAATTAAAGTCGGGGCAAGTGACGGCAGCAACATCTATAAACGCCTGATTGAACAAATCAGCTATGCCGTCATAGGCGAGTAAAATATCACCAAAAAAATGCTCGTCATCCCACGAGCATTTTTAATAAGGATACCTCATGCCAACACTTGTTTTTTTACACGGTTTACTCGGCAGCAAAGAAGACTGGCAAAATGTCATCGAAAACTTACCGCACATGACCTGCCTAGCCCTGGATTTGCCCTTTCACGCCCAAGCCAAACACATCCAAGTGAACGACTTTGAACAAACCTGTGATTACCTCGCCGCGCAAATCAACGCACAGCTGGGTGACCAACCCTATTATTTAATTGGTTATTCATTAGGCGGACGCATCGCCCTGTATTACGCCTTACACTACACCAAACCCACAGGGCAGCTCCAAGGTGTCATCGTAGAAGGGGCAAATCTCGGCTTAACCAGCGAAACAGAAAAACGCACTCGCTGGCAACAGGATCAAACATGGGCAACCCGTTTTAACACACAAACTCCGCAACAGGTCCTAACAGACTGGTATCAACAACCCGTTTTTGCACATTTAACCGCCACCGAACGAACGGCGTTAATTGAAAAACGGTCGGCACAATGTGGCAACCATATCGCACAAATGTTGCTCGCCACCAGTTTAGCGAAACAGCCCGATTTCCGCCCACGGCTACGTACCTCCACCTTACCTATCCATTATTTTTGTGGCGAAAAAGACCAAAAATTCAAACAACTCGCGCAAGAAGCAGGGGTGAATCTCACCCTCATCGAGCAAGCAGGACACAACGCACACCTCGAACAAAGCCAACAATTTGCCCACAAAATACAAAACAAGATTAATTTTTAATCATTTCGCCGCATCAGCTCACCCACGCGTGATTTTATTTGCTGACTATTCTAATGATTACCATTATAATAAGCGCGATTTATTTGATGTACCGCAATGATTAATTAATCATTTCCCCTGAAAATAAGCATCTCATCTAAATTCAATATCTTATGATAATTTGATAATGAGAAAAAATTATCAAATTTGTTTTTTTATTTTTTTATTCTTTTAGCTATTTTATTGTTTTATTTTTGTACACTTTTGATTTCAGACTGGTGCGACCAGACTGGAAAAATAGCATTTATTTTTTTGTAGTAAAACTTCACGCTTCGTTAAAATATGGAGATTTTATGAGAAGAAGACACCCATGCAGGCTTAGTCCATTTTTTCTAAGCTGTTCAGCCGCCTTATTTTTAGGGCATTCCACGTTTGTTTATCCAAATGAACAAAATCCGTTAACGCAAGAATTGTCACGTTTAAAAAATAAACAGCAATTTGAAGATGTCGATGAAAACTTTAAAAAAGCACAACAGTTTTTAGAAGACAAACAAGCGACCGAAGAAAAAACCTTTTCTTTGCCAGAGGGCGCCGCCGCAAGTAAATACAAAATTACCAGCATCGCCATCGATCTCGCAGAGGAAAACGTCTCCCTTGATTTCGAGGAAGTCATTGAGGCTTACCAAGATCAGCCACTGTCCACCAAAGTGGTATTTCAGTTAGTCAAAGACCTCACCGAAGTGCTGTATCGCGCAGGTTATGTGACCAGTGCCATCGGGTTAAAAAATTCAAAAATCCAAAATGGCGATCTTGAATTTATTGTCCTTTGGGGTAAAGTCAACGACGTACTGGTTGAAGGCGAACAAGCAACGGGCTTTCGTGATAAAGCCATGGTTTCTGTCTTGCCCAATTTAAAAGGCAAAATCTTAAAAGTGCACGACATCGACCAACTGGTTGAAATCTTAAATACCACCAATAAAAGCGCCAAAGTGAACGTGGTTGCCAGTGAACAAAAAGGCATTTCTAATTTAAACATCGAAAGACAACTTAGTATTGCCCCCGATCTCACGATCGGCTTCAACAACTCAGGAACAGACGGCAATAAAGACGGACGTAACCAAGTCACCGCCAGCTTGTCATGGAGTGACCTCCTCGGCACCAACGACAGTTGGCATTTCTCAACGGGGCACCGTCTCTACGATTACAGCCGTTTCAACAACCAACGTAACTACTCCCTCACCTACAGCCAACCGATTGGTTTCTCAACGCTGGAATTAAAAGTCTCGGAGTCAGGCTATAAAAAAGCCCTTGAAGGCGGGAGAGGCGTCTTTGCGTCAACGGGGAAAACCCAAACAGGCGCAGTCAAACTGTCTAACGTATTGCTACGTAACAAAGAAACCATCTTAACCCTTTACGGCGAAGTGGAATTTAAAAAACGCATCAGTTACTTCACCGATATTCAAATCGGTCACTACCACAATAATAAAGCCAATGTCGGCTTATCCTATGTCACTAACCTAGGCTACGGAAAATTATATGCCGACCTGTCTTATGCGAACGGCTTAAGATGGTTTAACGCCAATCGCTCCGCTTATGATGAAAAAGGAGAAAAAACGTTAAAATTATTGTCAGGAAGTATCAACTGGACTCGTCCAATAGCTATGTTTGAACGGACGATGAATTACCAACTCCGTATCGGTGGACAATATGGCTTTGACAGCCTGTATTCAGAAAACCAATTTTCCATTGGCGATGAATACACGGTAAGAGGCTTTAAAGGCGGCGCCGCCTCTGGCGACAGCGGAGCGTACCTCGCGCAAACCTTTACCTTGCCTTTCTATCCACAAAAAGCCTACCTCTCGCAAATTTCGCCATTTGTCGGAGTGGATATCGGTAAGATTCATCTCAAACAAACGCACCAAACGGAGACCTTAGCGGGTGTCGCTTTGGGGGTGAAAGCCCAAGCCAGCGCCTTGTCGCTCTCATTCACCTATGGTCAACCCATTAATGGTGTCGGTACTCTGAAAAACAGTGCGAAAAAACCAGTTTACTACTTTAGTGGTTCCCTGTCTTTTTAATGTAGTTTAAGTTGAAGGATTAACTTAGTATGAATAAAAATCGTTATAAACTTATTTTTAGCCAATCAAAATCTTGTCTTGTGCCCGTTGCTGAATGCATTAAGTCAGCGGTAGGCAACGGTTCCTCAGATGCGGTGAGCACAACAGAAGGCGACGCCGAGGAACCGCCCCTCGAAGCACCTCATGCCTTATCCCCCGTGTCATTATGGGTCAAAAACACCTTTAACCCAGTGTCTTCAGTCATGCAGCTCACTTGGAAACATGTATCGATTTTATTGTTGACTGTAGTGTCGGCGCCTGCGTTTGCTCAACCAGATGAACCGCCTAAGAAACCGTCACTAACAAAAATAGAAAATAATCATGAAGATATAAAGTTAGCGACTGAAAACAATATTCAGAATGGTACAGATAAAAAGACAGCATTATGGAAAACTGATAATAATGTGATTGTAATTGATATTGCAAAACCGAATGGAAATAAAATTTCTAATAATATTTTTGAGAAATTTGATATTCCTAATGGTGCGGTATTTAAAAATAACAAACAGCAAGAGCGTTCGCAGATAATAGGTTATTTAGAAAAAAATCCAAACCTAGGTGAAAATGATGTTGTTGATGTTATTTTAAATCAAGTTAAAGGAAGTGATGAGAGTAAGATCAAAGGCGCACTAGAAGTATTGGGTAAAAAAGCGGATATTGTGATCGCCAACCAAAATGGGATTACCTTAAATGGTGTGAGAACTATTAATGCCGATCGTTTTGTAGTGACTACGAGTAAAACAATTGATCCTAATGAGATGCTTTTAGATGTTACAGGCGGTAAAGTCACTATTGATGTGAATGGTTTGGCAACTGATGGTTTAAAATATTTAGACATTATTGCCAAAACGATTGAACAAAAACAATCTATTGTACCAGCTAAAGAGCTTAAGCCAGAAACGGAAATTACTTTAGTGGCGGGAACCAGTAAATATGATTTTAACAAGCATCAAGTTACAGAAAAAAACGATACAGCTGTTCCAGAGGGCACAATCGCTATTACAGGTGCAAGTACGGGGGCGATGCACGGTAAAAATATCAAGCTGATTGTTACCGATAAAGGCGCAGGGGTAAAACACGACGGCATTATTTTGTCTGAAGAGGATATCCATATTGAATTGCACGATGGGGATTTAGATATCGGCAATACAACAGATAAAACACCAATTAATACCTTAGATCGCAGATTGCAAGCGAACAAAAAGATTGAAGTCAAAAAGGCGAAACGTACAACGATCGGCAGTGAGTTAAAAGCAGATGAGATTAAGGTTGAGACTCAAGATTTGATCGTCAAAGCCAATACTGAAGTGCGTGCTAAAACTGCCGATATAAAATCAAAAGATACCGTTTCTTTTGAGGACAGTGCGAAGCTCGTCGCGACTAAAGTAGACGTAAAAACCGAAGCTTTAACAAATAAAGGGGTGCTCTACGGCAGCGATGTCAAGCTGGATGCTAATGATTTAGTTAATGAGAAAGAAATTTTTGCGGAAACTAAGTTAGATATTGAAACAAAAGGCAAAGAGTTTTCCATCAGTGAAACTGATTATAAAACAGTTAGGTTGTTGAAAAATGCTGCCAGCTTAAAACCAGGGTTTCTCAATAAAGGGGTGATTGAAAGCAAAGGGGATGCGACCTTAACTTTTAAAGATAACACCAGTTTTTTAGCTCAAGATAACCGTTTCATTAAAGCGGGGAAAAATTTAACCATTACGGCACAGAACGTTGAAATCGAAAAACAAGATATTCAACTCAGCTCCAATTTAACCATTAACGTAGAAGAAAGCTTTATTAATCGCGAAGGAACGTTAGCTTCTGCACAAACATTAAAGATTACTGCCAAAAATGGCGGTATCTATAATGTAGGCGCGACCTTAGGTGCAGCAAAAGAACTAAGCTTAAAAGCGAATTCAAACGATCACAAAAAAGGCAATATCGTTAACCGAGAAGGCAGCTTATTACATACGCTCGGGACACTAACCTTAGATACCAACCGTGCGGTTTACAATATCGGCAGTATTTATGCTAAAGATAAAATCACGGTGAAAGCCCATGAGCTCATTAACGATGTGAGTTTATCTGGTGATATTCGATATAAAACTTTGGGCAGCAGTCGCTTATATGAAATGAGCGAAGTAGCGGCACATGGTTGGCATAACAATGTGTATAAACTCAATCTGGATATTCAAGAGTTAGATAAGGCTGACATTAAAGTAAAGAATAGAGGCGCAATTCGTTCGGATGGAGATTTTTATTTTAAAGGAATCGCATTTGAGAACGGATTAACTACGGATGATTTACAATCTAAACTAATTAACCATGGTTTAATCAATGTTAAAGGCACTTTCAAAGCCGAAGTGGATCAAGTCACCAACCAAATGAAATATTATGAACGTGATGCGTTATCCTCTGTGTTTAAAAATAAAGCCAGTATCAAAATCCACTACCAACCGCTCGCTCGCTTTATCTGGACCGCCTTGTCGGGCAATACCGTACGTGAATTTGACAGTTTAGAATCCTTTCTCGATGCCATGTTTGGACCAAGCCCAATCGCCACCACCAGCTTATATTCGGCAGAAAACTACAGTGCTTATCAAATTCTGCGTCACGTACAGCATTCTGACATGTACCAAAAAGCCATGGCACAAGTGTTTGGCGCCGAGTGGCATACTAAGTCATACGACACCATGAAAGCAGATTGGAAAAAATTTAAAGACAATCCAACCAGCCTTAAATATTATCCAGCCGAAAAAGCGAGAATTCTTGCTGATAAGCTTGAGGGTAACTTCTCAACATTACAGAATGGTGAACATACTGAATACGGTAAGTTTGATGGCGCAATTAAAATTGGTCAACATGAGTTAACTCTACCAAAAATAGAATTTAAGCCAGAAATAGCCAATGGACAAGATCTCAATGCAGAGGATATTGATTTTAAGACTATTGCAGAGTTATTAGAAACACCAAATTTATTTATTGATTACAGTGTTCAGTTTGAAAAAAAATATGTTGAGGATGATGAATATTTTATTCCCCCAGTGTTACAAAATAGCGACTCCTTAAGCAGTTTAAATAATGATGAATACAAAACACGTTCTCGAACAACCCTTGATCCTGATTATGATAATCCAGATGAGTTTTTTGAAAATGGGCATTTTTTTAATGAACTTTTAATAGAGCTTAGTAAAGAGCATCCAGAAGCATTACAGCATCTTGTGACTTATCCAAATGGTGATTATTTTGATTATAAAAAGAATTTGGCTCGTTATCAGAACTTAGGAGAGGGTCATCTTCAAGATCCTTTACGTAGGTTATTTGATAAGAAAAAAGCAGAACATGACGCTATGCGAGCAGAATCTTCCAAGAAAGCTTTAGTTATGACAGAGCAAAAAGAAGAAAAACGCATTATAGAAAGCAAAAAAGAGGAAAAACGTCAAGCACTTGATAAAGTGGAAAAAATCCGTCAAATAAAAGAGGAAAAACGAAAAGTAGAAGAAATTCGTCAAAAAGAAAAACAACTTGAGATTGCAATTAAACAACAAGAGGTAAAAGAACAACAAGAGAAAGCCGTTGCGGAAGCAAAACAAAAAGCGGAACAACAACGCAAAGTCGAACAAAAAGCCGCCCAAGAAAAACTGGAAGTTCAACAAGCGCAAGCCTATCAAGAAAGCGTAAAACACGAGACCGTGGTGTCCAAAGATACCTTCTTGAAAGTGATTGATGATCACCGTCCAAAAGTGGAAACCGATCCGCTCTATCGGACTAAGTTAAAATACATCAATCAGGATCAATACGCAGGCGCGAATTATTTCTTCAATAAACTCGGCTTAGATACCCAAGGTAACCAAAAAATTAACGTATTAGGGGACAACTACTTCGATCACCAATTGATTACCCGTACTATCGAGAAAAAAGCCGACAACCGTCTGAACCAAAAATACAACCTCACCGATGTTGAGTTAGTGAAAAAACTGATGGAAAACTCCACCTCACAGGCAAAAGCCTTAGACCTGAAAATTGGGGCGGGATTAACCAAAGAACAACAATCGAAACTCACCGAAGACATCGTGTGGTACGTGAAAACCCGTGTGAATGGCAAAGACGTGTTCGTCCCACAAGTGTACCTCGCGCCAGAAACGGTTGCGGAAAACAAAAAATTACAAGGGCTTGGCACAGGCGTGATCAGCGCACGTGAAGTGGATATTAAAGCGGACAACGTAACCAATACGGGAACCTTAGCGGGTAACAAGGTGAAAGTGGAAGCCACGAACAAGATCCAGAATAAAGGCAGTATCCTAAGTACCGAAGAAACGCGCTTAGTCGGTCACAAAGGAATCGAAAACCTATCACGTTCTTTCGCGAACAACGAGTTAGGGGTCGAAACACAACGTTCTGAGATCAGAACCGAAGGACACTTACACCTTGAAACCGACAAAAACGCCAGCGTGGATATTCAAGCCTCTGACGTTAAAGCGAAATCCGCCTTTGTCAAAACAGGTGATCTCAACGTTAAAAACACTTACAACACGAAACACAGCTATCAAGAATCCATCCAAGGACCGAGCGTCAATATCGGCTTAGATTTACGCACCTTCACACCAATTTTTGATGTGACAGCGGGAAGTCGTTCTGAGCAGAAGAGCGAAGCAACCTCCGTGGGTTCAAAAATCGCCGTGGATCAATTACACCTTGCCGTTGAGAACGATGTTAACCAAGTGGGCAGTGATATCGAAGCGAAACGCATTAGCGGTGTCGTAAAAGGGAACTACAACACAGAAGCAGGTAAAAACATCAAACACGAAGAGCACGAAGAATACGGTTCACAAACCTATCTTTCTGCCCACGCCAGTGGCGGCGGTACTTCGGTGCGCTATGATTACAACAGTAAAGAAGGCGGTAAAGCGTCCCATAACGTACCAACCTCACAAACAGGGTTAGGCGCAGACGCAGGGGTCTCTTTCACCTATGAACAAGAAAAAGAAACCCTATTAACCCACACCAACAGTGAGCTTCAAGTTGAAAGCGGAAAACTACACGTATTAGGTCAAGCCGATATTGGTGGCGTGGACATTAATACGCGCGTGCCTGAAAAACCGCAAAATAAAGCCGCATTGCCAGAGAGCGCAGCACAAACGGCAGAAGCTAACCCAGCCGAAAAACCAGCAGAAGCGGCGGCAAACCCAGCAGCAGCGAGCCAACCAAATGGCGCGCCAGTATTCAACACCTTATCCGATGCAGAAATCGCTGACTTAATGTCAGAGAAAACGAAAGAACACTTTGAACAAGAAGCGAAAAAAGCACCGACAAGCGAAGGCTTTGAATTAGCGGCGAAAGAAATTAAGTCAACCAAACAAAAAGACCAATACGATCAAGAGTCCGTCCGTACTTCATTCAAAATTGGTCCAGAAGCGGAAGCTCATTCTGCCATTGCGGATATGGTGAGCCATGTGGTGAAAGAGTTCCGTGATGCACAAAATGGTATCAAACGCGATGGTACTGCCGTACTCCAAAATGCAAGTGATGCGTTAAACATCATCACTGGTGACTTAGCGGGTACATCAACCAAATTAGCGGTAGAACGTAACCATGAAACCAAACGCACCAGTGAATCAGGTGATATCTTGACCAAAATCGGCGGTAACGTCACCTTATCGGCACATGGCGGTAGCGTAGAGCTCAAAAATGTTCAAAGTGATGAAAACACAAACTTAACATTAAGAGCGAAAGACGACGTGAACATCCTGGCGGGCGAGAAAAACCGTGAAGTAGATGAAACCGTGTCAAGACAAAAACTGGCAGCGGGCGTGAACGCAGGCTGTGGCATGATGAATGGGGCATGTACGGCGGGCGGCAGCGCTTCGCTAGAAGGTAACGAAAGTTATACCTCAGAACGTCAAACGAGCCATAACAACAGCCTATTACAAGGTCAAAACATTAAGATCGAAGCAGGTCGTGATCTCAACTTAGTGAGCTCAAATATTGATGCAAACAACGTTGATCTCAATGTACAAGGCAAAACCAATATCGTATCAAAACAAGATACATTACAGAAAACCACACATGGTTTCGACTATAACTTGTCACTTGGGGTAGCCTTGTCAAGTGCGACCATCGCCACACCAACAGGAAACATCGGAGCAGGTTACACCAATGAAACGGAAACCAGCCGTACCGTAAACCAACAAGCAGGTATCAAAGCGAACAAGCTAACAGGTCAAGTCAAAGACGTGAATCTTGAAGGCGGTTATCTCATCAGCCAAGATGGCAGCAACAGCTTGAAAGTCACAGGCGATGTCACCAGCAAAGCCCTACAAGATCAACATGATAAAGACGGGGGTTCATTCGGCTTATCTGTGGGGATCAGTGAGCGTGGTACAACTGCCTTTAACATTCGTGGAGGACGTTCTGATCAGAAACACTACAACGCGACACAGCAATCGACCATTTCAGGTATCGATACCTCTAAAGCGCAAGTCTCTGGTCCAGTGAACACAGACTTATCGAAAGCGAAAGAAGTGACTCGCGATGATACCTATGCGTCGACACAATTCAGCTTCGAAGTCGCGGATATTATCGAATTAGGTCAACGTGCGAAGAATAACTTGCAATCTAAATTGGGTGGTGTCCCAGATAACACTCCAGATGTACCAACAAATAAAGTTCGTGCAACAGAAGAGGTTGAAGCGCCACAAACCCGTTCACGTTTAGCAGATGAAGTTGACGTTGCAGCACAAAAAGCACGCACATTCGATACTGAATCTGAATCAGCCAGCGTGAAAAACCCAATCTATGAAAGCGCAGAGTCCGTGGCAACACCACGTCGTAGCGCAGGTGAAACAGAAGTTTCAGAGGTTTCTCCAAAAGTCCGTCTCGCTGACAGCGACGCAGAGTCAGTTTCGGTGAAAAACCCAGTTTACGACAGTATTGAAACTGCAGGAGCAACCCCTCGTACAAGAAATGGGGACGCCACAGAAACCTTGGAAAATCCACTTTACACACCGCTTACTCCTCGTGCGAAAGCAAATGATGATGACGGTGCAACGGCGAAAACACGTGTGTACGAAGAAATTCCACTCACCGATGACGGAGCGAGCCAAGCACTTAGCTCACCTCGTTCTAAAGTGGCAACAGAAGAGCATACTTATGAAGAAGTTGCACAAGGTCCATACAGTACCGTTGGTGATAAGAACGCAAATGGTGGACGTGGTCCAAAAGTGAACAGTGCAGCAGAAGGCATCTACAGCACGATCGAAGAGGTGAATGTCGGTACCGCACGTCGTGGCTCAAGCGTACCAGAGTATTCAGAGCTTCAAGCACCAAGCAGACGTCAAGCAACGGATCCATTGCCAGACGTACCAAATGCACCGCGTCCTCGTTTAGACGCTGAAGCAAGTGATGGTATTTACGCTGAAATCGCATTGAAACCAAGAAATGCGCACGATCCATTGCCTGAGTTGCCACCTGAAGCGAGAATTCGTTCAAGTGAGGCACCTGACTTTGCTGAACATATTTATGAAAGTCTGCCTTTAGCAAAACGTCCATTACCGAATACGCCAGATGCAGAGACCAAAGTCACCGTGAGCGGTAGTGAAAGTGAATACGCGAGTGTGAATGTCACACCGAGAACGCGTAATCCACAAGATACATTGCCAGAAACGCCAAACGCGAGACCGCGCTCAATTGCAGATAGCGATGGTATTTATTCTGAGGCAGAGAATATTACAACGCTTCAACCTAGAACTAAATCAAGTCAAGGTGGATCTGACTATGAACAAATTCCATTAGACGCTATTGATAGCGACGGTGCAGTTCAACCGCGTTCAAACGTTAAACGTGGCACAAGCGAAGAAACCAATTCGCTAGAGGCTAAAGTTCGTCATGCTGCTGAAGAAAGCCCTGAGTCTGTTGTAAACGCTAAAGCGAAAGGAACTACAAACGACGAGTTGTATGCAACGCTTGATAAGACAACAGAAGGACGTGCAAGAGCAAATGCGAAAGCCGATGAAGCGATTGCGCAAAATGCAGTAGCGAAAGTACGTGTTGAAGAAGAGGCAGCGCCTGCATTGCCGAAACGTCCTGACAACTTAACGTCAGACGCAGAAAGCAGTGTTCCAGCAAGTACAGCGAAAGTGGCGCGTCAAGACAATGACGCCAACGAAACACCGAGCGTAAGAAGCCGTACGGATGATCCTGATTATACGACGGTGGCAGACGTGGTACCAACGCCAAGAGCGAAAGGCGATCGTCCATTACCAGAAACACCAGACGCACAATCAGCAACACAAGCGAGAAATCGTATTCATGTTGAGGGTGACTATGCCGAAGTGCTTGATACGGTCGCGAAACCAAAAGCGAACGCAGGTCGTGAGTTACCAGAAGTTCCAAACCAAGCATTACCGAAAGCCCGTTTATCTTCTGTAGACGGTGATTATGCTGAAATTGGTCAAGTTCCAGCGGCTAAACCGCGTGCGCAAAACGAACAAACTGTCGCAGAACCTCAATCTGTGGTTGCTGCCGCGAATACGAATAACAACAGTAATCGTGCGAAACCAGTTGATGTGAAAGATAGCGCAACGGAAGTCCCTGCTGCAGCGGCGAAAGCAGAAAAATCCGAGAAATCTTGGCTCACAAAAGTGAAAGACTTCTTCACAGGTAGCTCAAGCAAAGAACAAGCGAAAGCAAAAGCGTCAAAAGCTGCGAAAGCTGCGGAACAAGACGCGCAAGTTGCGGCGAAACCACGTTATGACGATTTAGAAGACAATATTAATCTGAAAAATCTGTTAGCGTTAGAAGAGCAACGTAACGAAAGCTTTGAAAGCAACGTCTTGAAAAATGCGAAGTTCTTAGATGAAGCAAGAGAAGC
>NZ_JBSIUM010000002.1:0-245359 GCF_054052285.1 Pasteurella sp. P03HT | reverse complement strand
TTGCATCAAGCAAGGCTGTAAATAGTAATAAAACTTATTTTTTCTGTCAAGCGATTTTTTGCAGATTTTGTGCAAAATGACCTTTAAACTCATCGTCTTGTCTGTTCGCTTGCGACTCTTGCGTTGCGGGGGTGCATTATAGATAGTTATCAAAATCCTTCAAGATCTTTTTTTACATTTTTTTTCGATCGATTCTTTATTGACCAATAAAGTAACTTAATGAGGATATGTTATTGAATAAATTGGTCATATTGCATTGCAAATAATTTCACCTTATCCCAATTGGTATACTCAATTTCTTTTGTTGTATCCGTTTCACCGCCAGTCATGCTCATAATCAACTTAATCATAATACGATCAAAAAAGTGATATTGGGGATAGCGAAGTGCTCCTGCAAAGACTGCTTTAAAATTGGGCTGCCAATCGGTGCGTAAAAAAAACTTTCGTACATAAACATTCGTTTCTGGCGTGTCTTTACCTGCTTTACGTGCTGTTAAATTCACTGCAAAAAAAGCGGTCTTTTTTTGTGATAAAAGTGTGGTATGTTTCTTAATAAAATGATTAAGCACTTTATTAAAGTGCCCATAACGTATAGATGCACCAATGATCACATTATCAGCGCTATCTATTTTTGATTTTTCAGTTAATGCTTCAATGACGACCTCACCTGATAAGTGTAAGGCAATAAATTCAGCAATTTTTTTTGTTTGTCCATCACAACTTGAATACAAAATTAATGTTTTCATTATTCTTTCCAGAACGCTGGGCTAAAGAGGACGAGCAATGAGAAGATCTCTAATCGCCCACAAATCATAGCAAAAGTTAAAATCCACTTCGCACTATCAGGTATACCAACAAAATTACTACTCACTTGTCCTAGACCTGGTCCTAAATTATTTAAACAAGCGACAACTGCATTGAAAGCATCAAAAATATCGACACCGCAAGCTATTACACCAAATAAACAAAGCATAAAAACAAAAGCATATGCCGAAAAAAATGCCCAAATACCTTCTAATACACGTTCGGGAACAATATTTTTACCTAGTTTAATTGGATAAACTAAATTAGGATGAACAAACCGTTTAATTTCCCTGTTCCATTGTAGTGATAAGATTAAAATTCGCACTGCTTTTAACCCTCCTCCTGTAGAACCCGCACATCCTCCAACAAAAGAAGAAAATAATAAAAGCATGGGAATAAAAGAAGGCCATTGAGTAAAATCGGTCGTGGTGTAACCTGTTGTTGTTGAAATAGATACAGCCTGAAATGCTGCTTGTTCTAAACTTTTTTCTTGCCCATTCCACCAAAGAAAAACAAAACAGATTGCAATAAGTGTAATTTGAAAGCTAATAAAAAACTTAAACTCGGAATCCCGTAAATACATTCTGAGCGATTTGCCACGCTTTAATTCTGAAAAAGCGGCAAAATGCAGAGCATAGTTACAGGCAGAAATTAGCAAAAAAACAATTGTAATCACGTTTATTGCGGTATTATTGAAGTGTCCCATACTTGCATCATGAGTTGAAAACCCTCCAATAGAGACAGTCGAGAAACTGTGACTAATTGCATCAAATGCAGACATTCCCGCTAACCAATAGGCAAAAGCACATAAAACAGTAAGTGAAGTATAGATAAACCATAAAATCTTAGCGGTCTCTGCGATACGAGGACGCATTTTTTGCTCTTTTAATGGACCAGACATCTCTGCTCGATACAATTGCATGCCACCGATCCCCAACAGAGGAATAATCGCAACCGCTAATACAATGATTCCCATTCCTCCCATCCACTGTAATAACTGGCGGTAAAATAAAATTGCTTTAGGTAAGGTGTCTAACCCAGTAATATTTGTTGCCCCTGTCGTTGTTAAACCAGAAAAAGATTCAAAAAAAGCACCTGACAAAGTAAGATCTGGTTTTTCAAATAACAAAAATGGAATTGCTCCTAAACTACCTAATACAATCCAAAAGGCAACCACAATAAAAAAACCATCTCGAGAACGCAATTCTTCTTTGTGATGATGACAAGGCCACCAAAGTGATAAACCGACAATTGAACTCATCGCAAACGTTTGAACAAATGCCTTACCACCACCATCACCATATAACAATGCAACGAAAGCAGGGGCTAACATCGTAATGGAAAAACACATAACTAAAATGCCGACAATTCGGATAATGGATAATATTCGCACAAATCACTCTCTTTCTAATTGCAACTGTCCACTAAAACGTTCAATTAAAGCTTGTTCAAATGCTGCCAGTTTATCATCTCTGATCCCTAACTCAAACACCGCAACATCAGCAAATTGTTGTGCTAAAATGACCACATCGTATTTCTCACACAATAATTGCAAACCATTAATTTGAGCATAATCACACCGCACTTTATGAACTATACGCTCTACTTTAATATTCGTTTCTAATAAAGCTAAAGCTTGTTGCACACCATTACCATAAGCACGTACTAATCCGCCAGTACCCAATAAAATCCCCCCATAATAACGTACTACCACTGCACAAATTTCACCAACACCACTGCCTTGTAAAGCAGCTAACATCGGTTTACCCGCCGTGCCTGCAGGTTCACCATCATCAGAAAATCCTAATTGTTGCGAATCGTTTGGCGCACCCGCGACAGTCGCCCAACAATGATGACGCGCTTGTGGATGTTGTAATTTAATCTGCTGCCAAAATGCTTTTGCCTGTGCAATACCTTCTACATGTTCAAGATAAGTAATAAAACGACTTTTCTTAATTTCTTCTTCAAAAATGACCGCACTTTTGGGGATATGGTATTCAATCATTTCTATTCTTGATACTTTTAGGCTAATTGAGTTTGTTGTATTATAACGCTTAAATTTACTCAACCAACGATAAAATTCATGAATGAAATCACCGTTACTCAAACATTAGACACACTAGGATTACGCTGTCCTGAACCTGTCATGTTAGTCAGAAAAAATATCCGTCATTTGCAGGAGGGTGAGGTGTTATTGGTGATCGCTGATGACCCTGCAACAACCAGAGATATTCCAAGTTTTTGTCAATTTATGGAACACGCTTTATTAAAAAGTGAAGTCAACACGCTTCCTTTTCGCTATTGGGTCCAGAAAGGAAAAGGATAAGTTATAAAAAAAGACCACTTATTGTGGTCTTTTTTGTATTTATACTACGGTCAAATTAGCGTTTATTTTTCACCAATTTTTCTGTCAACTCATAAGCACGTAGTTTCGCTAATTCTTTAGAAAGTTTTGCTGCTAACATTTCATAATTCGAATCACTATGACGCGAACGAATATTTTCTTCTGCGCGTTTTTTCGCAGCCAAAATACGATCGCCATCAAGTTCATCACCACGAATTGCGGTATCTGCCAATACAGTAACAATGTTTGGCTGAACTTCTAAAAAACCACCAGAAACATAAACGACTTCTTCTTTGCCATCTTCAAGAGTAAGCTTAACAATACCAGGTTTAATTGCGGTAAGTAAAGGGGTGTGACCTGCTAAAATCCCAAGTTCACCCTCAATACCCGTTGCTTGAATACTCTTGACTTGACCAGAAAAAATTTGTTGTTCTGCACTTACTATGGTTAAGTTAAATACTGACATACTTTCTCCTTCAAGCTTTATTCGTTGCTTTCAGAAGCAATTATAATTTCGCCGCTTTTTCTAATACTTCGTCAATGGTACCCGCCATATAGAACGCTTGTTCAGGAATATGGTCGTATTCACCGTCTAAAATACCTTTGAAGCCACGAATTGTTTCTTTTAATGGTACATATTTACCCGGCGTACCGTTAAAGACTTCTGCTACGAAGAACGGTTGCGATAAGAAACGTTCGATCTTACGTGCACGGGCTACCACTAATTTATCGTCTTCAGATAACTCATCCATACCAAGAATTGCGATGATATCTTTCAATTCTTTATAGCGTTGTAATGTGGTTTGAACACCACGAGCAACGTTATAGTGCTCTTCGCCAACAACTAATGGATCTAACTGACGTGAAGTTGACTCTAATGGGTCAACCGCAGGATAGATACCTAAAGATGCGATTTGACGGCTTAATACTACTGTTGAGTCTAAGTGCGCGAATGTTGTTGCTGGCGATGGGTCAGTTAAGTCATCGGCAGGAACGTAAACCGCTTGAACAGAGGTAATAGAACCTGTCTTAGTTGAAGTAATACGCTCTTGAAGTACACCCATCTCTTCTGCAAGGGTTGGTTGGTAACCTACCGCAGATGGCATACGACCTAATAATGCGGATACTTCAGTACCTGCAAGGGTATAACGATAAATATTATCTACGAAGAATAATACATCACGACCTTCATCACGGAATTTTTCAGCCATTGTTAAACCCGTTAACGCAACACGTAAACGGTTACCTGGTGGCTCATTCATCTGACCATAAACAAGAGATACTTTGTCTAATACGTTAGAATCTTTCATTTCATGATAGAAGTCGTTACCTTCACGAGTACGTTCACCTACGCCCGCAAATACGGAGTAACCTGAGTGCTCAATCGCGATGTTACGGATCAATTCCATCATATTAACGGTTTTACCTACACCCGCACCACCGAATAAACCAACTTTCCCCCCTTTCGCGAACGGACATACTAAGTCGATAACTTTAATACCCGTTTCTAAAAGTTCAGTACTGTTAGACTGTTCTTCATAGCTTGGTGGCGCACGATGGATTGACCAATTTTCTTCTGCGCCGATTGGGCCTTGTTCGTCGATTGGCTCACCCAATACGTTCATAATACGACCCAATGTTTTTGTACCTACTGGTACAGCAATCGGGTTGTTTGTGTTAGTTACACTTAAACCGCGTTTTAATCCATCAGATGAACCCATTGCGATACAGCGAACTACACCACCACCTAATTGTTGTTGAACTTCAAGCACTAAGCCAGTTTCAACATTTAAGGCATCATATACTTTTGGTACTGCATCTTGTGGGAATTCAACGTCAATAACCGCACCGATGATTTGTACAATTTTTCCAGTTGCCATTACCGATCCTCTATTTGTTAAATTGCTGCTGCGCCCGCAACAATTTCATTTAATTCATTTGTAATACTTGCTTGACGAGCTTTGTTATACACTAACTGTAGCTCATTAATTAAGTTGCCCGCATTATCTGTTGCTGCCTTCATTGCAACCATTCGAGCCGCTTGCTCAGAAGCAAGATTTTCAACTGCCGCTTGATAAACTTGAGATTCTAAATAACGAATGAGTAAATTATCTAATAAGACTTTCGCATCGGGTTCGTAAATATAATCCCAAACTTGTTTTCTTTCGCCTAATTCATCATTATCTAATTCTGGTAATGGAATTAATTTTTCCAATACTGGTTTTTGCGACATTGTGTTAACAAATTTGTTATAAACCAAATACACCACATCAATGTCACCCTTTTTATATGCATCAATCATTGAGTTTACTGACCCAATCAGTTGCTCAATAGAAGGGGCATCACCAATACCTGAATCTTGGGTAAGAATTTTAATCCCCAAAGATTGGAAAAAGTTGATAGATTTAGAACCGATTAAACTTAACTGAACAGAAACTTGTTTTTCTTTCCATTCTTTCATTTCATTTAATACGGTTTTAAACAAGTTCACGTTTAAGCCACCACAAAGACCACGATCTGTGGACACTACAATAATGCCCACATTTTTAATCTCACGATCCACTAAAAATGGATGTTTATAACCGATCGTTGCCTTTGAAACGTGACTAATCACATTACGTATTGTTTCTGAATAAGGGCGTGAAGAAGACATACGTTCTTGCGTTTTACGCATTTTCGAGGCAGCAACCATTTCCATCGCTTTAGTAATTTTTTGTGTACTCTTTACGCTAGCGATTTTGGTTCTTATCTCTTTAGCACCTGCCATTTTGTCTCTCCATTTAAAGTGTTAACTTACCACGCACTGTTTGCTTTGAAGCTATCCAAAATACCTTTCAATGAGTCTTTAATTTCATCATTGTAGTTGCCAGATTGGGTTAATTCACGCATAAAGTCAGCATGGTTATGGTTAGCATACTCTAAAAGTGCTGATTCAAATGAACCAATACGATCTAATTCGACTTCATCTAAGTAACCAAATTCCACTGCAAATAACACTAACGCTTGTTGTGCTACTGATAATGGAGAATATTGTTTTTGTTTCAATAATTCAGTTACTTTTTGACCGTGAGATAATTGTTTGCGTGTTGCATCATCAAGGTCTGAAGCAAATTGAGCAAATGCCGCTAATTCACGATATTGAGCAAGTGCAGTACGAATACCACCCGCTAATTTTTTAACTACTTTAGTTTGTGCAGAACCACCAACACGAGATACCGAAATACCTGGGTTTACTGCTGGACGAATACCAGAGTTAAATAGGTTAGATTCTAAGAAGATCTGACCATCGGTAATCGAAATTACGTTTGTTGGAACGAATGCAGAAACGTCACCCGCTTGAGTTTCAATGATTGGAAGTGCGGTTAAAGAACCTGTTTTTCCTTTCACTTCACCTTTAGTGAAACGCTCAACATAATCTTCATTTACGCGTGATGCACGCTCAAGTAAACGAGAGTGTAGGTAGAATACATCCCCTGGGAATGCTTCACGACCTGGTGGACGACGTAATAATAATGAAATTTGACGGTATGCTACTGCTTGTTTTGATAAGTCATCATAAACAATTAACGCATCTTCACCGCGGTCACGGAAATATTCCCCCATTGCACAACCAGAATATGGTGCAAGGTATTGTAATGCTGCTGATTCGGACGCTGAAGCAACCACAACGATAGTATTTTGTAACGCACCGTGTTCTTCTAACTTACGTACTACGTTTGCAATTGTTGATGCTTTTTGACCGATCGCAACATAGATACATTTAATCCCTGAATCACGTTGGTTGATAATTGCATCGATTGCTAACGCCGTTTTACCTGTTTGGCGGTCACCGATAATCAACTCACGTTGACCACGACCAATTGGCACCATTGAGTCAACCGCTTTATAACCAGTTTGAACAGGTTGATCTACTGATTTACGATCGATAACGCCTGGTGCGATAACTTCTACTGGTGAGAAACCATCATTTACAATTTCACCTTTACCATCGATTGGTTCGCCTAATGTATTGACTACACGACCTAATAAACCACGACCAACTGGTACTTCAAGAATACGACCAGTACATTGAACTTCCATGCCTTCTGCAAGATCTGCATAAGGACCCATCACTACAGCACCCACAGAATCTCTTTCTAAGTTAAGTGCCATAGCATAACGATTACCAGGTAATGCAATCATTTCACCTTGCATTACTTCACTTAATCCATGAATGCGGATAATACCGTCACTCACAGAAACGATTGTCCCAGTATTACGTGCTTCACTCACTACATCAAATTGGGCAATGCGTTTTTTAATCAATTCACTAATTTCTGTAGAATTTAGTTGCATCTTTTATTCCTCTTATAATTGCAGCTCATTTGCTAGACGAGCAAGTTGTCCGCGACTACTTCCATCGATAACAAAATCATCTGTACGGATAATAACCCCTGCGATCAGTGAGCTATCTAAGCTACAATTTAATTTAACTTTACGAGCTAATCTTTTTTCCATTGCTGCTGCAATTTTTTGCTCTTGCGTTGCATTTAATGGTTGAGCTGATATGACTTGAACCTCTGCGGTTTTTTGATGCTCTTCAACATAATGTTGAAACTCTTGATAAACTGCAGGAAGTACAGTTAAACGCTTATTTTCAGCCATTAACCGAATAAGATTTTGCCCATATTGATCAAGTTGTTCGCCACAAATTGAAATTACTGTATCAGCAAGTTTGTTAGCAGAAAGTGAACTTGTTAAAAATGTTTTCATTACATCATCTTTAATAACTTCTGATGTAAATTGTAGCATTTCTGTCCATTTTTCTACCGCACTTTGTTCGATAGCAAAATCAAATGCTGCTTTAGCATAAGGGCGAGCTATTGTAGTTAATTCTGACATAAGCCCAACCTTATTATAGTTCTGCAACTAATTTATCAATGATGTCATTGTTTGCCGCTTCATCAACAGTACGACCCACAATTTTTTCAGCACCAGCAATAGCAAGTGATGCAACTTTAACACGTAATTCTTCTTGAACACGTTTACGCTCAGCTTCAACCTCTGCGTAACCTTGCTCAATAATTCTGCTTCTTGTTGCTTCCGCTTCCGCTTTTACTTCTTCTAGAATTTCATTGCGGCGTTTATTTGCCAAATCAATAATTTGTTGCGCTTGTACTTTAGCATCAGTGATTTCTTGTTCCACTAATGCTTTAGTATCAGCTTGTTCTTTTCTAGCAGCTTCAGCTGATGCAAGTGCATTGGCAATTGAACGTTGGCGTTCTTCAATTGCTTTAATAATTGGTGGCCAAACAAATTTCATACAAAACGCAACGAAAATTGCGAATGCGATAAGTTGACCAATTAGTGTTGCATTTAAATTCACAACCCCCTCCTTAATAATTGTCGTTTAGATTACTCAAAAGAGTAATTAATTGCAGTCTCTGACAAGCCGACAATTATTGTAATAAGCCGATGAATGGGTTTGCGAAGATGAATAATAATGAAATACCTACAGCGATCATCGCGATAGCATCAAGAAGACCAGCAACGATAAACATTTTAGTTTGTAAGCTGCTTGCTAATTCAGGTTGACGTGCAGATGATTCTAAGAATTTACCACCTAAAATCGCAAAGCCAATCGCTGTACCTAATGCAGCAAACGCTAATAAGATTGATGCACCGATAATTGTTGCTGTAATTACAGTTTCCATAAGTTTCTCCAGTTAGATTTTAAAGAAATTAGCCAAAAGGCTGGTTAGTTAAAAAACAATAAATCACAGTGAATTTTCATTCACTGTCATCATTAATTAGTGATCAGCTTTGTTATAAGCGATACTTAAATACACAATAGTCAACATCATAAAGATGAAGGCTTGTAGCGTAATAACAAGAATATGGAAAATTGCCCACGCTAAATGTAATGGAATACCTAACGCGGCAATAGCCATATTCGCAGAATACATTACTGCAATTAAAATGAAGATAAGTTCACCTGCATACATATTACCGAATAAACGGAAAGCAAGAGAAATTGGTTTTGCTAATAATGTCACTAATTCGAGCACAAGGTTCACAGGGATGAATGCCCAGTGATTAAAAGGATGAAGTGTATATTCTTTCACAAAACCTGTCACACCTTTTGATTTAATGGTATAGAACAAAATTAGGAAAAATACACAAATTGACATCCCAAGTGTTGCACTAATATCTGCTGTTGGTACAGCTCTTAGATAATGAATACCAAATAAATTTGCGACCTGAGGTAGAAAATCTACTGGAATCAAGTCAATAGCATTCATAATAAACACCCAACAAAACACTGTTAATGCTAAAGGTGCAACAAGGTGTCTTGGTCCATGAAAATTTTCTTTTACAACGCCATCAACCCAACCAACAAGAATTTCAACTAAACATTGCAATTTACTTGGAACTCCTGTTGTTGCTTTTTTGGCTACACGAGAAAAAATAAAAAGAAAGATCGCTCCTGCAACAAGTGAGAAGAAAAGCGTATCTAAATGAACATGCCAAAAAGAATCCCCTGTTTTAAGAAATTCAAGATGGTGTCCAATATATCCAGCTGTTGTAAGCTCTGCTGCCATAGTTAATCCTTTTTGATATTTATGAAAAATTTATATGTTTTAAATACTTACTCACCAAAAATGGAAGAATATTGTTCAAAATAATTGCTATAAAATAACCTGTAAAAAACGCCATTATGTGCATGTCTGGATAAAGTTTAAATGCTAAAACAATCAACACAATTGTACTAACGAACTTTATTGCTTCACCACGATAAAATGAGGTTATTTTATTAGAAAGTTGTTGATTTTTAGTAAAAAAGACAACCCACACAAATAAACAATAAGGTAAAAAAATCGCTACTATACCTAAACTAAAGGATAATGCGATCTTCCATTGCCAAAATGTTAATAAAAATAAGCTAGCAAGTAGAATAATGAACTCAATGCTAAGTACCATTTTATACTTTTTCTTAGCTTGTTGTATCACTCGAGACATTATTGATAAACGACTGTTCTCACTAACTAGCGTAAATTAAAAAAAATTACGCGTGATTATACGATAGTTTTAATTTTATTAAAAATTAAAATATGTGAATAAGATCACAAAATCAGATTTTTTAAACATCTCATTAAAGTTTATTTAACAATCACCAAATGGCGCTCACCAATCAGCTCAGGCACGGCTAACTTAATTACCTTCTGTAACGCAAATTTTTCCTGTAATTCTTGGACTTCTTCCTGATGGTAGATGCCTTTTAAGGCATAAAAACAACCATTTTCGTTAGGTAAATGCTGACACCAATCAGTCATATCTTTTAATGAAGCAAATGCTCGACTCAATACGCCATCAAATAATTGTTCAGGTTGATATTCTTCAACGCGACTTAATACTGGCTCAACATTATTTAAACCGAGCTCACGCACAGCGTTACGAATAAAGCTAATTCGTTTCCCTAAACTATCTAACAAGATAAATTGTTTATCAGGGTTAATAATGGCTAAAGGTAATCCTGGAAGCCCTGGGCCTGTCCCGACATCAATAAAACGTTCCCCTTCTAAATAAGGGCTTACTACAACGCTATCCAAAATATGTTTAACTAACATTTCCATTGGATCACGCACTGATGTGAGGTTATAAGCTTTATTCCATTTGTGAAGGAGTAACACTAATTTCACTAACTGCACTTTCTGTTGATCGGTTATCGAAAGTGCGGTCTGTTTTAATAAAGTTTCTAATTTTTGACTTAATTGCTGTTCGAGGTTAGTCATTATTCACCACGCTTTAACATACCTTGCTTTTTCAAATTCACTAATAAAATTGAAATCGCAGCAGGCGTAATACCTGAAATACGTGAAGCTTGTCCAATGGAAACTGGACGATGTTGTTCTAATTTCGCACGCACTTCATTAGATAAACCAGAAACAACGGAATAATCAAAATTCGCTGGAATTGCAGTATTTTCGTGGCGTTTTTGACGCTCAATTTCTTCTTGTTGATGCTCAATATAACCTTGGTATTTAATCGCAATTTCCACTTGCTCAACGGCTTCTTTATCTTCCATTGCGGGTTGGAATGGTGTAAGTGCGGTCAAAATTTGATAATTCATTTCAGGACGACGTAATAAATCTTCACCACTTGCTTCACGCACTAATGGGCTGCTTAGCACTTGGTTTGCTTCTTCTAAATGCTCTGAACGTGGATGCAACCAAATTTGACGTAAACGTTGACGCTCTAATTCAATATTTTCCATTTTTTGATTAAATCTTGCCCAACGCTCTTCACTGATTAGACCTAATTCCTGTGCGATTGGTGTTAAACGGCTATCCGCATTGTCTTCACGCAACAATAAACGATATTCAGCACGTGAAGTGAATACGCGGTAAGGCTCTTTTGTACCTAAAGTACAAAGATCATCAACTAATACTCCTACATAAGCCTGATCACGACGTGGGAACCAAGATTCTTTTTCTTGTACAAATAAACCCGCGTTAATCCCCGCTAACAAGCCCTGTGCAGCCGCTTCTTCATAACCAGTTGTACCGTTAATTTGACCTGCGAAGAATAAACCTGTAATCGATTTGGTTTCCAAAGTAGGTTTGAGATCGCGTGGATCAAAATAATCATATTCAATGGCATAACCTGGTTTAATAATGCGCGCGTTTTCCATCCCTTTCATTGAGTTCACAATCTTCATTTGCACATCAAAAGGTAAGCTGGTTGAGATCCCGTTTGGATAGATCTCATTGCTGGTTAAACCTTCAGGTTCAAGATAAATCTGATGTGAATTACGCTCAGAGAAACGCATTACTTTATCTTCGATCGATGGGCAATAGCGTGGGCCGATCCCTTCGATAATGCCTGCATACATAGGGCTGCGATCCAAGTTATTGCGAATCACTTCGTGTGTTTGTTCGTTAGTATGCGTAATAAAACAAGGAATTTGGCGAGGGTGTTGATCGACCGATCCCATAAAGGAAAATACAGGTAATTTTTCATCGCCGTGTTGTTTTGCCAAAATAGAAAAATCGATGGTTCTTGCATCAATACGCGGTGGTGTACCTGTTTTTAAGCGATCTACACGTAAATTGAGATCACGTAAACGATCTGCAAGCATTACAGACGCAGGATCACCTGCACGACCACCAGTGTAGTTTTCCAAACCAATGTGGATCTTACCTGATAAGAATGTACCTGCTGTTAAGATCACGGCTTTCGCGCGGAATTTTAGACCCATTTTGGTTTCTACACCCGAAACACGATCACCTTCTAAAATAATATCGGTAACTTCTTGTTGGAAAATATCTAAGTTTTCTTGATTCTCTAAAGCAATACGCACTGCTTGGCGGTATAAAACGCGGTCTGCTTGAGCACGTGTCGCACGTACTGCAGGACCTTTACTGCTGTTTAAGGTACGGAATTGGATCCCTGCTTGGTCTACGGCAGTCGCCATTAAACCACCCATTGCATCAATTTCTCTTACTAAATGACCTTTTCCAATACCACCAATTGCAGGGTTACAAGACATCTGACCCAATGTATCCACATTATGGGTTAATAATAGGGTTTTTAACCCCATACGTGCTGGTGCGAGTGCAGCTTCTGTCCCTGCGTGGCCACCACCAATCACGATCACATCATAATTTTCAGTATAAAACATAATAACCTTTTAATAACTTATCTCTTTCATCACGATCTTTGGATCTTATTTAGCTGGGGCGTTATTCTACTGAAAATTGACTTTGCTTGAAAGCAACATTTTTAGACAAGAATGGATAGGATCGTGAAAGTAGATCCGTTCTTAATAAGAAAAGATCTTTTTATATAAAGAGATCTTATTATTATTTTTATTAAGATCCTTTTTAATGTGAATAAGATCATTTTTCTATTATTTATGAAAAGGTTAGATCCTTTTTAATGTTGTTAAGATCACTTTTTTGGATCATGAAAATCCTGTGTATAAAAGGTGTTTTTATCCACAGGTATTAATTGATTATTTATTTTTCATAGTATAAATACAGCTTTTTAACAAATTTATTTAAAGTTATCCACAGTATTTTTTAAAGTTAATTGCTAATTTTTACAGCGAAAATATGTAGAGATGGGGTAAAAATAGAGAGTGGTAAGTATTTTTATGCAAGACTTACCACCTTGATTTATGAGAAATGGGTTAAAAAATGAGGTAGCCATTCTTCTGCTAAGTGTTCAGGATCAGTCGTATGCAACATGTCTATTTTTAAAGATGGACAAATTTGTGTTGCTTTTTTACTTAGTAATACTTGCTCTACTTGGTTTACAGCATAGCAGAATGTGTCATAGTCAGAATTGCCTAATCCGATCACAGCAAAGTGTAGATCAGTGAGTGTTATGTTTTCTTTTGTTAGTTGTTCAAATAAGGGTTTAATGTTATCTGGTAGCTCACCTGCACCATGCGTTGAAGTGATAACTAACCAATATTTTTCATTAATGACGTCTTCAAGAGCTGGGCCATGTACTAAATGGATAGGATAAGTTTGTTGTAATATTTCAGCAATATGTTCTGCAACGTATTCTGCACCGCCTAATGTGCTTCCTGTAATAAGACAAATTTGAGGTTTCATGATTCTTTCCTAAAAAATGGGGCTTAGTTGGTATGACTAAGCCCTATTTTTAACTTGAATTAAACGTTATCAATTTTACCTAATAGTGAACGTAAACGTTCTTGCCAGTTATGATGTTCACTTTTCAATTGTTCATTTTCATTGCGTAATGCATCATAAGCTTGTTGTGATTGGTTATTTTTATCTTTTAATTCTTCAATTTCTAATTGGAGCAATTGAATAGTTTCAACGGCTTGTTTAATTTTTTCTTCGAGTTGATCTAAAATTTCTAAAGACATAAAGGCTTCCTCTAATATGTAATAAGTTTGTTTATTTTACTCCAGTTAACCTGATTGTTAAACAGTGAATAACATTTCCTTGTCACATTAACATAATTTCTAATCTCATTCGAAAAAATTGTTATCATTTTTTAATTTTTAATTACGCAACCGATTGCTAAATGCTAGAATAAGCCCTAAAGTGCATTAATTTAGTATTAAGGAATCATCAGATGAATAGAGCATTAGCAATTGAATTTTCAAGAGTAACAGAAGCAGCGGCACTGGCTGGTTTTGCGTGGTTGGGACGAGGTGATAAAGATGCTGCAGATAATGCAGCAGTACAAGCCATGCGACTCATGTTAAATCAAGTAGATATGGCTGGTGAAGTAGTTATTGGTGAAGGTGAAATTGATCAGGCACCAATGCTTTATATTGGTGAAAAAGTTGGAAATGGTAAAGGTGAGGAAGTCTCAATTGCTGTTGATCCTATTGAAGGAACCAGGATGACGGCAATGGGGCAGGCAAATGCCTTATCTGTTCTTGCTGCTGGTGGAAAAGATACATTTTTAAAAGCACCTGATATGTATATGGAAAAATTAGTTGTTGGACCTGATGTAAAAGGTATGATTGATTTGAATCTTCCATTGGAACAAAATCTTCGTCGTGTTGCTTCTAAAATGGGCAAACTTCTTTCTCAATTAACTGTTATTACTTTGGATAAACCTCGTCACCATGAAATGATAAAAAAAATGCAACAATTAGGCGTAAAAGTTCTTGCTATTCCAGATGGCGACGTGGCAGCCTCTATTTTATGTTGTTTGCCTGATGGGGGAGTTGATATGCTCTATGGTATTGGAGGTGCGCCAGAAGGCGTGATTGCTGCGGCTGCAGTACGTGCTTTAGGCGGTGAAATGCAAGCGCGTTTATTACCTCGTCATCAGGTAAAAGGTAACACACCTGAAAATCAAGCGATTGCTGCAGATGAAATTCATCGTTGTCAGGCAATGGGAATTGAAGTTAATCAGGTATTAAAATTAGATGATTTGGTTCGTGATGATAACTTAGTTTTTTCTGCGACAGGTATTACAAATGGTGATTTATTGAAAGGAATTCATCGTAAAGGTAATTTAGCTACAACAGAAACGTTATTAATTCGTGGTCGTTCACGTACTATTCGTCGTATTCAATCTGTTCATTATTTAGATAGAAAAGATACTGCTCTTTATCGTATTATTGGCGCTTAATTATTTTTGAAAAATGAAAAAAAGCACTATTTAAGTAAAATAGTGCTTTTTTTTAAGTTGTTTATGGTATTAATTGTTTTTTTCACAGAAGAACTTATGTAAAAGGTGCATAATTTCGAGCACTTTAGGATCAGCAATATAATATAATCTTTCTCTATGGCGTTTTTCACAATCAATTAAATTATTTTTTCTTAATACGGAAAGCTGATTTGATACCGAAGCTTGCGGTAGGCCTGTTAGTTTGGTGAGATCAGTTACATTGCGTTTTTGGTCTAGAATGCAACATAAAATCATTAGTCTATTGGGATTAGAGAATGATTTTAAAAAAGATGTAGCTTCATCACATTTCGAGAATATTTCTTCCATTATTTTTACTATACTCCAGTATGGTTTTTATTTTCTGTATTCTTTTTCTTTATTAAATAAGCATATTCGACTTTTCTCAAATGGGAATAAATTTGGCTATTTAGATTAATTAAATAGAGTTTTTTATTTATTTTGTTCATTTGATTGTTAATTGAAATTAAGCTTTTTAAACAAGATAGATCAAGATAATTGACTTGCGATAAATCTAAAATAAAACAAACTATTTTTTTATCTTTATTTAAAATGGCATTAATTTTATTTTCGATATAATCAGCGTTAGCAAAATATAAATTACCTTCAATTTTTAGAATAACGCTCTCTTCTTCACAGCAATCATATTGTTTGTATGATATGTCATTTTGGTTAATTTGACTAATTTTAGGTTGGATAGTTCGATAAATATATCCTGCTAAAGAGATGAGCATACCCGTTGCAAGCCCTATTTCCATTCCTTTAATCAGAGTTAAAACAATGGTTGTAAGCATAACAAATCCTTCTATCTTATCGTAGCGAAAGGCTTGTTTTAGTGCTGAATAATCGACCATTGGGATAACCGCAATAATAATAGTCACAGATAGTATGCTTAGTGGCATATAGTATAAGAAGTCAGAGAGCCATAAGATAATCATTAATGTGCCGAGTGCAGTAAAAATACTCGCTAATTGTGTTTGAGCACCAGCTTCTTCATTAACTGCAGAACGTGAAAATCCGCCTGTTACGGGCATTCCGCCACTTAATGCAACGCCAACATTTGCTATACCTAAGCCAAAGAGTTCTTGGTTAGGTTTAATTTGTTCTTGTTTTTTCGTTGCTAATAATTTGCCAATTGAAATACTGCTCGCGAAGCTAACAAGACTAATTAAGAATGCGCCAGGTAAAAGTGCGCTAAGTTTTTCAAGAGAAACGCTATCCCAGTGAATAACATCAAATTTAGAAGGGATTTCTCCAACAATTTTGACATTTTGAAAAAATAGCTGCCAGTGCCATATGAAAAATGAAAGTAGTCCTATTACGATGACAGGTGAAAAGCGTTTTAGACTTTGTGAGAGTGTGTTGTTTGATATATAACGTGAAAAATGCTTGATTGAGTAAAGCAAGCCAAATCCAATCAAACTTAGACAAAACGTGATCCAATCAATATGCTGCAGATCTGCATATAAAGAAACGATAAGAGCGTGTAAGTTATCCCCTTGTGCCTGGATGCCTAGTAAATGTTTAATTTGACTAAAGATAATGATAATTGCGGATGCAGTAGTAAATCCAATATTGACAGGATGACTTAAGAAGTTAGCTAAAAACCCTAGACGCAAACTGCCCATGATAATTAAGATTATGCCTGATAATAGTGCTAATAAAATTACAGTTGTTAAATAATCCGCGGAATTAGGGGCTGCATAAGTACTGGCAATGGAAGCCGTCATTAACGACGTAATGGCAATAGGACCAACAGAAAGTGTACGACTACTACCAAATAAAGCATATAAAAGCAGCGGTGCAATACTGGAATAAAGACCAATGTACGGTGGAACACCTGCCAAAAGGGCATAAGAAAGCGATTGTGGTACTAACATCAGGGTGACCACAATGGCAGCTAATAAATCTTGTCTAAATAGTGTAATATTGTAGTGAGAAAGCCAATGTGTAATAGGCAGATAACGTAACATAGAGAATTAGATAAGAAGAAAGTAGAAGTCGAAAGACTTCTACTTTTTATATTTTTATTGACGATTCCAAGGCATAACCGCTAACAAACGCGCCATTCCACAGAATCCTGTTGCTCCTGCTAATAATAACCCTGCACCAACAAAAGCGCATAAGCCATAAAATGCAGGTGATACTTGCCAACCTAAAATTGCACCAAGTAATGTTAAGCTTCCTGCAGCAATTTGAACTTGTCTCATCATTTCTAAAGGTTGGGAACGATTAAGGCGAGTGGGTTGGTTATTTGCTTTCCAACCATCAATTCCGCCTTCTAAAATAAACGCTTGTTTACCTGAAGTAAGTGCAGAGAGTAAACTGCTTGCTTGCTGTGTACGACGTCCAGAACGGCAATGGAAAATTACTACATCCGCGCTAGCCGCATTTCCTTTTAATCCTTGGCTTTCTAGTTGTGATAATGGTTGAAGCTCTGCCGCTTCAATATTTTCTCTTAAATATTCATCAGGTTGGCGAATATCGACTAATACCGCACCTTGTTTAAGTTTTTCGCATACTTCATTGACGCTAATTGTTTGAATAGTCATATATTTTTCCTATATAAGTTAAGATTTGAATAAATTAATTGGAACTTTGAGATAAACTTGACCATTATCTTCTGCTGGTGGTAGTGCTCCTGCTCGCATATTGACTTGCACTGAAGGAATGATCAATTTTGGCATCGAAAGTGTTGCATCACGATCTTGTCGCATTTTAACAAATTGAGCTTGTTCAATCCCATTATGAATATGGATATTTTGCTCTTTTTGTGCTTTGACCGTAGTTTCATAGCAATATTCTGTCCGACCTTGTGGTAAATAGTCATGACACAAAAACATACGTGTTTGTTCAGGTAATGTAAGCAATTTTTGGACAGATTGGTATAACACATTTGCATCACCGCCAGGAAAATCACAACGTGCAGTACCATAGTCTGGCATGAATAATGTGTCTCCCACGAATACGGCATCACCAATTAAATAACTGACACAGGCAGGTGTATGACCTGGTGTGTGTATGACAGTTACATGAAGATGACCAATTGAAAATTCATCACCATCACAGAATAATTGATTAAACTGACTGCCATCACGAGCAAATTCTGTTCCTGCATTAAATGCTTTTCCGAACACATTTTGTACAGTGGTAATATGTTGTCCGATACCCGTTTTTCCACCTAGTTTTTCTTGTAAGTAAGGTGCTGCAGATAAGTGATCTGCATGAACATGCGTTTCTAAAATCCATTCAACCTTCAGTTTATGTTGCTTAACATAATCAATAAGGTGGTCGGCAGATTCAGTACTGATATAGCCTGCTGAATAATCTAAATCCAAGACTGAATCAATAACTGCACATGCCTGACTTTTTGGATCGCTTACAATATAACTGTAAGTATTTGTGGCTTTATCAAAAAAAGCTTTTACTTCAGGTGCAATGACGTTTTTCATTATCTTGTCCAATCGTTAATCTTATTTACAAGAACAGCGACCTACTTTTAAGAAACCAGCAATGGTATACAATAAAATGGCGCTCCCTAAGAATCCACCAATATAAGCCAAGATAACCAAGATCAGATCGATTGGTCCACCTAAATTGCTAATTGAGGATTCAGAAATTGAAAATAAAAAGAACAGCGCAATGACCCCACCAAATAAACCTAAAAAGCTGCTACCTTTTAAACGGCAAGACACAACGCCTTTTTCTTTGATTAATAAATAAAAGAAAGAACCTAAGACCACCACTACAACGAAGAGAAGTGGCCAAAAGAATGAGCCTAACATAATTTGGGTTACCGCCCACAGTGTATCAAATTGCATTTCTTTCATTGTTAATTCTCCTTAAGCTAATCCGCGTAACATGCCTAAATAAGTTGGTTTTAAACCTAGGGTTTTAATTGCCCATGTTGCCCATAATTCTTCTAATGGGGCAATGACGCCAGGGAAAGATGGAGTCAAATGGTTGTTATAGTCAAATTCAATTAACATTCCTTTACCCAGTTGAGTAATCATTGGGCAAGAAGTGTAACCATTGTAAACTTCATCACAAGGTTTTCCCGCTAACTCGGCTAATAAATGTTCTACTGCAACAGGTACTTGCCATTTAACACTGGCTGCCGTTTTTCCTTTCGGTACACCTGCGACATCACCTACTGCAAACACGTTTTTATAACGGCGATGACGTAGATTGTGTTTTTCAACTTCAACCCAACCATCTGCTGCAAATCCGCCTTCTTGCCAAGCTAGTGGTGAGTGACGCACTGCATCTGGTGCTCTCATTGGAGGTACAACGTTAATGAAATCATAATTAACGTCCACTTTTCCTTCTGGGCTGTTAAATGTTGCAATACGTTTAGCAGGATCAATCGCGGTTAACACGCGGTTATAATCTACGTGGATATTTCTTTCAGCAAAAAGCATTTTTAATTTTGCATCGACGATAGGTACGCTGAATAATGTGTTATTGTGAGCGTTATAAAGCAGTTTAGATTTTTCGAGTGTGCCTCTTCTTTGTAAGTAATCACGAACAATAAAGGCATATTTTAACGGGGCACCAGCACATTTCATTTCTGTTGCAGGACGTAGGAAGACGGCGTCTCCTCCTTTATTTGCAAATTCATCTAATAATTGCCATGTTTTATAGGCACTAGATGGGCTGTGATAAACACTGCCTAATCCATTTTGACCAATGAGATTAACATCCATCCCTTCGATTGCGTCGTAGTCTAGTTTTAAGCCTGTTGCAACAAACAAATAATCGTAAGTGATTTTCTCGCCTGTTGAGGTTGTTAGACTGTTGCTATCTGGATCGAATTCATTCACTGACGCTTGAATCCATTTTACGTTTTCAGGCAAATAGTCGGCTGTTTGAGATACAACGTAATTTTCAGGTTTGATTCCCCCTGCAACAAGGGTAAAACCTGGTTGATAATAGTGTGCGATACGAGAGTCAATTAAGGTAATTTTAGCCGTAGGTTCAAGTCGAGCTGCAAGTCGAGAAGCAATTGTCAATCCTGCAGCACCTGCCCCCGCAATAACGATGTTGGCAGAAGAAGAAATTTTAGGCAAGTTTGCTTGTACACTGGTTGGGACCAGTAGTCCTGTACTTCCAATTGCCCCGACAGTTCCCATTGCTAAACCTGAACGAATAAATTGGCGTTTACTTTGGTTAATCTGATCATATTGACTCATCATTATCTCCTTTTATATAGAACTATTTTAATATGCAGATTCTTAAATATGAAATATATATCATATGAGAATTAAATCAATAGAGATGTAAATAAATTGTTTTAATTTTGTTAATTTTTATTTTTAAAATAATGTTTAGTGGGGATATTATGGGTTTGTCATTGTATTGTTTACATTGAAATAGTACTGCTTCTGTTTTTTTAAACATTCATGGGATTTGTTTCAACATTGCAGCAAAACCGACCGCACTTATTTTTAGCCATTTCTTCAAATTTTTGCTATAATCACAGCAATTTTTTACCATTTTGAAAGAGAGAAACAATGTCAAATAATACCCCTGAAAATTATGGTGCGAATAGTATCAAAGTCTTGAAAGGACTGGATGCTGTACGTAAACGTCCTGGTATGTACATTGGGGATACGGATGACGGCACAGGCTTACATCATATGGTTTTTGAAGTGGTGGATAACTCCATTGACGAAGCATTAGCAGGCTATGCAAAAGATATTACCGTCACTATTCATACGGATAACTCAGTTTCTGTGCAAGATGACGGTCGTGGAATTCCAGTGGATATTCACCCAGAAGAAGGGGTTTCAGCCGCAGAAGTGATCATGACGGTATTGCACGCAGGCGGTAAATTTGATGATAACTCGTATAAAGTCTCTGGTGGTTTGCACGGTGTGGGTGTATCGGTTGTAAATGCATTATCTGACAAATTGCAATTAACTATTCGTCGTCAAGGCAAAGTACACGAGCAAATTTACCATTTAGGTGAACCTGAAGCGCCATTAGCAGCAATCGGTGAAACAGATCAAACAGGAACTTCTGTGCGTTTCTGGCCAAGCCCAACGATTTTCAATAACATCGAATTTGAATACGACATTTTGGCAAAACGCTTGCGTGAATTGTCATTTTTGAATTCAGGTGTGTCGATCAAATTATTTGATAAACGTAACGACCGACAAGATCACTTCCATTATGAAGGTGGTATTCAAGCCTTCGTTGAATATTTAAACCGTAATAAAAATCCAATTCACCAAAAACCATTCTATTTCTCAACAGAAAAAGACGGCATTGGTGTGGAAGTATCAATGCAATGGAATGACAGCTTTAACGAAAACGTATATTGCTTCACAAATAACATTCCACAACGTGATGGTGGTACTCACTTAGCCGGTTTCCGTGGTGCATTAACCCGTAGTTTGAATAACTATATGGAAAACGAAGGCCACAACAAAAAATCGAAAGTGGCTACGTCAGGTGATGATGCGCGTGAAGGGTTAGTGGCAATTATTTCGGTGAAAGTGCCAGATCCAAAATTCTCTTCACAAACGAAAGATAAATTAGTGTCTTCAGAAGTGAAAAGTGCGGTTGAATCAGTGATGAATGAATATTTACAACAATATTTATTAGAAAATCCAGCGGATGCAAAAATTATTGTCGGAAAAATCATTGATGCTGCACGCGCACGTGAAGCTGCACGTAAAGCACGTGAAATGACTCGTCGTAAAGGGGCATTAGATTTAGGCGGATTACCAGGTAAACTGGCTGACTGTCAAGAACGTGACCCTGCGTTATCTGAATTGTATCTGGTGGAGGGTGACTCTGCGGGCGGCTCGGCAAAACAAGGTCGTAACCGTAAAAACCAAGCGATTTTGCCATTAAAAGGGAAAATTCTGAACGTAGAAAAAGCACGCTTCGACAAAATGTTATCTTCTGCAGAAGTGGGCACCTTAATCACTGCACTGGGTTGTGGTATTGGTCGTGATGAATATAACCCTGAGAAATTGCGTTATCACAGCATTATTATTATGACCGATGCTGACGTGGACGGTGCGCACATTCGTACATTGTTGTTGACCTTCTTCTATCGTCAAATGCCAGAGCTTATCGAACGTGGCCACGTTTATATTGCGCAACCGCCTTTATATAAAGTGAAAAAAGGTAAACAAGAGCAATACATCAAAGACGATGAAGCGATGGTGCAATATGAAGTAGCGCTTGCATTAGAAAATGCCGCACTTTATGTGAATGCAAATGCTCCCGCAATGAACGGTTTAGCGCTCGAAAACTTAGTGTCTGAATACAATGCAGTGCAGAAAATGATTGGTCGCTTGACTCGTTATTACCCTGATGCAGTCTTAAAAGAGCTCATTTACCACCCAGAATTCACCACTGGCTTAATGGCGAAAGAAGCTGATGTGGACGCTTGGGCGAAATCATTAGTAGAAAAATTAGTGGCGAAAGAAAGCAACGGTAATCATTACAGCTATCGCACTGTATTTAACAGTGAACGCCAATTATATGAAGCCGTATTAACTGTTCGTACACACGGTATCGATACAGATTACTTCTTGAACTTCCAATTTGCGACAGGTAGCGAATACGGTCGTATTATGAAATTAGGCAAACAGCTTGTGGGCTTAATTGAAGAAGGCGCATACATTATGCGTGGCGAACGTAAACTTGAGATTACCTCGTTTGAACAAGCGGTTGAATGGTTAGTGAAAGAATCTCGTCGTGGTTTAATGGTACAGCGTTATAAAGGGTTAGGTGAAATGAACCCAGAGCAACTTTGGGAAACCACAATGGATCCAAACGCACGCCGTATGTTAAAAGTATCGATCAAAGATGCGGTAGCAGCAGATCAACTCTTCACCACCTTAATGGGTGATGAAGTTGAGCCTCGTCGTGAATTTATCGAAAGCAACGCATTACACGCAAATTTAGATATTTAATCTAAAAATCTGCTTTTCATTTCATCAAGTGCGGTTAAAATAAATGCAATATTAACCGCACTTTTCATAACTAAAAATGCTATACCAAATCATTGCCATCTTTATTTGGGCAAGTTCTTTCGTTGCCGGCAAATATGCCTTCACCATGCTTGATCCTGTTCTCACCGTTCAAACCCGTTTAATCATCATCTCTTTTCTCATTTTTCCTTTATTTCTGCGTCATTGGAAAAAAGTGGATAAAACCGTTCGCCCACAATTATGGTGGCTTGGCTTTCTTAATTACCCTGCAATTTTCTTATTACAATTCATTGGGTTACATTACACTTCAGCTGCCAGTGCGGCGACCATTATCGGCTTAGAGCCTTTACTCATCGTCTTTATGGGGCATTTTTTCTTCAAAGATAAAGCGGCTTGGTATCATTGGTTTTTCGGTGCAATGGCATTTGCTGGGGTTGCGATTTTAATTGCAGGCGGACGCAGTGAAGGGGAGATCACGTTATTTGGTTGTACACTCATTTTATTAGCAGGATTGCTTTTCGCCAGCTGTTTGCGTTGGACAAAATCGATGATCGGGCAAATTACTGCCACCGCCTACACTGCTATTTCAGTCGTATTAGGCACGATCACTTGCTTACCTTTCACGCTGATTTTCACGCAAAACTGGGATATTCACTTCAACTGGCAAGGATTGCTCGGCTTACTTTATCTTGCGATCTTTTGTAGCTGGATTGCCTACTGGCTCTGGAATAAAGGGCTAAACTCCACCAACACCAATTTAAGCGGATTATTGACCGCACTTGAGCCTATTTTTGGTGTTGTTCTAGCAATTTTGCTATTGGGTGAATCCGTTTCATTACTCTCTTGGATCGGCATTTTAATCATCATTGCGGCCACTGTGATTGCTAGTATGATGCCAAAACTCACAGCCAAAAAATAATCTCACTCTTTTACTTAAAAATGACGGCGTATTAAGCAAAATATGCCGTTTTTTTCTGTGTGTTTTTAATAAAACCTATTCTCATTTGTGCTAAAATAGCGCACTTGAAATTCACTCTCAGCTTTTTTAAGGACAAACCTTTTATGATGATCGATAAACGATTAATTAACACGGTCTCCGATAGCAAAAAATGGATTGCTAAAACGGTGTTATGGAACTGGGTTGCGCTGGTGGCAGGCATAGTAAGTGCGGTCATTTTTGCGCTGTGTTTAGAACAAGCCTTTGCGCAAACCTTGACGCTCGGCACGCTATTTAGTTATGCCATTAACCTTGTTGTTGCCCTTGCCGTGCGTGCTTTCGCTGGCAAAATGTCGGTAAAGGCCTCTTACCAAGCCAGCACCAAGGTTAAACACGAATTGCGTACGTTGATTTTCCAAAAATTAGCCGCAATGCCGTTAAACCAAGTCAACCAACAATCCACCTCATCGATTATCCAAGTGGCATCAGAAGGGGTTGAGCAACTGGAAATTTATTTCGGTCGTTACCTACCACAACTGTTTTACAGCCTACTTGCGCCGTTAACCTTATTTATTTTCCTCGTTTGGTTTAGTGCACCCACTGCCTTGATTTTATTGGTGTGTGTGCCATTAATTCCAATGTCGATCATCGCAGTGAATAAAATTGCAAAACGTTTATTACATAAATATTGGTCAATTTATGTGGGCTTGGGCAGCAGCTTCTTAGATAACTTGCAAGGTTTGATCACCTTAAAAATCTATCAAGATGACGACTACAAAGCGAAAAAAATGGATATTGAGGCAGAAAAATTCCGTACCATTACGATGAAAGTACTCACAATGCAGCTCAACTCAGTGTCCTTGATGGATTTGTTAGCTTACGGTGGTGCAGCAATCGGTATTTTGACCGCACTTCTACAATTCCAATCGGATAATTTAGGCGTTTTCGGCGTGATTTTATTTATCTTATTGGCTTCAGAATTCTTTATTCCATTGCGTTTGCTCGGCTCGTTCTTCCACGTGGCAATGAACGGCAAAGCCGCCTCAGACAAAATTTTCACGTTATTAGATACGCCAGTAGAAACCAACGAAAGTGCGGTAGATTTTAACGCAGAAAATCAAGTTCAAGTGGATATCCAAAATTTACACTTTGCCTATAACGCTGAAAAACAAGCGATTAATGGTTTAGATTTGACGATTCAACCAAAACAATTAACGGTGTTTGTAGGTAAAAGTGGCTGCGGTAAATCCACTTTAGTGTCCTTATTAATGGGCTTCCACAAAGCACAGCAAGGCAAAATTTTATTTAATGGACAAGAAATCCAAGACCTCGATCGCCACTCGTTCTATCGTCACGTATCATTAGTCAGCCATAGCTCTTATGTGTTCAAAGGCACGTTGCGTGAAAATATGCTAATGGCGAATTTAAATGCCACAGATGAACAAATTTACGATGTGTTAGAACAAGTTAACCTTGCCAACTTCGTGCGTGAAAACGGCGGTTTAGAGATGGCATTGTTAAGTCGTGGCAGTAACTTATCTGGCGGACAAATTCAGCGTTTGGCTCTTGCTCGCGCGTTATTACACAACGCAAGTTTCTATATTTTCGATGAAGCCACCAGCAACATTGATGTGGAAAGCGAAGAAATTATTTTGAATTTCATTCAACGTTTAAAAGCAGAGAAAACCATTGTGATGATTTCCCACCGTTTAGCGAACGCCGTAAAAGCGGATCAAATTTACGTGTTGCAACAAGGGGTATTAGCAGAACAAGGCAACCACGAAAGCTTAATGGCAGCGAATGGCATTTATGCGGAAATGTTTAATCAACAGCGCAACTTAGAAAATATCCGCAACGGAGGGCAACAATATGCGTAAAAATGGTTTTGCGATTATGTGGCAATTATTGAAGTTAGTGACACCATTAGCCCATATTATGAGCTTCACTATTATTATGGGCGTGCTCGGCTTTTTAGCAGCGATTTTCATTATGGTGCTGGGGGCAATGGGGTTATCCAATTTATTAGAATTTCCAACCCATCTCAGTTTTTCGCAAATTTTGACCGCACTTATCGTGTTAGCCGTGGCGCGCGGTATCTTGCGCTACCTTGAACAAATGTCAGGGCACTACATTGCGTTCAAATTGTTAGCCTTATTGCGTGACAAAGTGTTCAGTGCATTGCGTAAACTAGCATTTGTGAAATTACAAGGTAAGCAATCAGGGCAATTATTGTCCTTAGTGACCAACGACATTGAGTTGTTGGAAGTGTTCTATGCACACACTATCGCCCCAATTATGATTGCGTTTTTAACTTCAAGCATTTTATTGGCCGTGTTTGCACATATTTCTTTGTGGTTCACATTAATTGCCTTTTTAGCTTATATCACCATCGGTTTAATTCTACCGATCATCACCACCAAAATGGCGCGTGAAGACGGTCGTATTTATCGCGAATTAGTCGGTGAAATGAACGATTATTTCCTCGATAGCATTCGTGGTATGAAAGAATTGCAACTGTTTGGCAATGAAAAAGAGCGTTTAACGGGCATTCACCAACGCAGTGAAAAAATCGACCAAGCATTCTTAAAAATCAAACAGCAAGAAGGCAAAGTCCGTTCTTATACTGAAATCGCCGTTTCAGCCTTTAACATTCTGATTTTAGTGGCGGGTATTGTGTTGTATTTGGATCAACAAATCAACTTTGCAGGTTTATTAATCGCAGTGATTTTATTGATGTCGAGCTATGGCCCTGTGATTGCGTTAAGTAACTTATCCAATAACTTGTTACAAACGCTGGCAAGTGGTGAACGTGTACTGGGTTTACTAGCAGAAGAACCACACTTAAAAGACGTAGTGAAAGGCGTTGATTTAAACGATGTACACCAACTTGATGTTGAGCAGTTAAGTTTTGCTTATGATAACGAACAGATCCTTTCTAACGTGAATTTACGTTTAACCAAAGGTGAAATTTTAGGGATTCACGGGCGTAGCGGTAGCGGTAAAAGTACCTTGTTGAAATTGATTATGCGCTTTTACGATCCACAAGCTGGGGCAATCCGCATTAATGGCAAAGATCTGAAAGAGATCAATACCTTAAGTTTGCGTGATCATATCGCTTACATCACGCAACAAACCTATATTTTCAATGAGACTATCTATGAAAATATTTTGATGGCAGACCGTAGCGCAAGTAAAGAGCAAGTGATTGAAGCCGCCAAAAAAGCCTCAATTCACGACTTTATTATGAGCCTACCAGAAGGTTATGACACCAAAGTTACTGAGCTAGGCAGCAACTTATCGGACGGTGAAAAACAACGTATCGGCATTGCGCGTGCGTTCCTACACAATGCACCGATTATCTTGCTTGACGAGCCAACAAGTAATCTCGACAGCTTAAACGAAGCGATTATTTTGCAATCCTTGCTCAATGTGAAATCGGAAAAACTGATTGTGTTAGTCAGCCACCGTGCTTCTACAATGGCAATCTGCGATCAAGTGATTCATATTGAGAACGGACGCATGTCGTAAGCGCACGTCATCATTGTTTCTCAAGTCTTAACACAAGGTGCGGTTTAGTTTTCGATAGGGTGGAAAACCAAACCGCGCCTTCTTTTTCTCCAGTTAAAATAGACTTATTTGTTTTATCAGTTGCCTTTTGAATCATTAAGATCATGTCAGCATGGTACAGGAAGAATGCTGTTGTTATTGCGAGATTTATTTTTCATCAGGTATTTTGTGTGTTATTTTGTCACCTTCCTGCCATGAATTTATTATTGCATTTGGCAGTGAACGTTGACTTATTTACTTTTTATTAACCCGTTATGATCGAAAAATATCAATTAAACCAAGAAAAACTTCTCCCTTTTTTAACAACGCAAGTTGAGCAACAACAAGCATTTACCCTCTTAAATGGGTTGTGCCAATGGTTACGTTTGGGTGGGAAAAAAGAGGCGCCACAACGTTTATCGTATTTAATCCAATGCTTAAATCATGATACGCAATTAACCGAAAAAATTGCCTCATTGTTGTGTCAATGGATCTGCCAGATGCGCTTGTATCCCCTTTTCATTAGCTGTGGCTTACTTGCACGAGAAGGATTTGGACGTGAAATTCAAAAGCGATTATATGAACGTTTTAATCCCTCTTTTAAAGATTTGAATGATTTACGAGATATTTTCTTTGTCCTGTTTTATGAAGAACGTGATGAAGAATGGTTACAAGCAACCGCTATTCAAGATTGGATAACATTATTGGACACCTTGCAGCGACACAGTAGTGAGCGAGAGCGCAAAAATGTGCATAATCATTTACGTTATGAAGGTTTTTTTGCAATTGAAATGTTGGCAATTTGGATTGCTGCAGAAGAGCTGGAACCTGAGTTAATGCGTCTTGATCCAACGTTACTTGATGCCGATTCCCCTTTTGTTGCTTTGCAGCGTGAAGTGACGAATTGGTTGACTGCCCGTCGTCAAGATCGGCAATATGATGATGCCCATTTACAAGTGATGTTCGAGCAATGTCGCGAACAAATTGACCGAATTCATCGTCGCGGTGCAAGTGCAGGCTCAACATTAGGCGTCGCACATTTATTGACACGTTTAGATCAAACATTAACTCGGTTGACGACGTTAATGGAGATTTTTCAACAAGATCGCCTTTTACCACATCGTATCCTTGTTTTTACTGGCGAGTTAGCCGTCGCTTCTGCACGCCGTCATAGTGCGGTCGATTTATGGAAACAAAGTGTCAAAATGCTGGCGCGTAGTATTACACAAAATAAAAGTGATCATGGTGAACACTATATTACACGTGATAGCAAGGCTTATCGTGCGATGTTTTTTTCTGCGGCGGGGGGAGGAATCCTCATTGCTCTGATGGCGTTATTTAAACTTTATCTTGGTGATCTGATTGAAGATCGTGTTTGGCGTGGGATTGCTGAAGGGCTGAACTATGGGATTGGTTTTACGCTGATTTTTATGTTGCATTGTACTGTAGCAACGAAACAGCCTGCGATGACGGCGGCACGTTTTGCAGAGACGGTAGATAGTGGACAAGGTAAAGCTGTGAATATGCAATTAGCACAATTATTGATTGATGTATTCCGTTCACAAACCGTTGCTGTATTAGGTAATGTCAGTTTAGCGATTGGTGTAGCGTGTTTATTGGCTATGGGTTATCAACACTATTTTGGTATGCCATTATTGACTGAGGCAGAGATTGCTTACCAGCAACAAGCCCTTGATCCCATGAAAGGGGCTTTATGGTTTGCAGCCATTGCGGGTTTCTGGCTATTCTTTTCTGGCATCATTTCAGGTTATTTTGATAATCGCAGTAATTATTTGAACTTAACTATGCGATTGCGTCATCACCCGCTTCTACGTTGTGTTTTAACACAGAATCAACGTGATAAGTTTGCAGCATATTGGCATGATAATTATGGTTCAATTATGGGTAATCTCTGTTTCGGGTTATTGCTTGGCTTCACAGGGTTAGTGGGTGATATGTTAGATTTACCGCTAGATATTCGTCACGTGGCATTTTCTTCTGCCAATTTAGGCTATATGGCAATCAGTGGCGAATTTACTTGGCAAATGTTTTTACATGGTCTGATGTTGGTATTACTGATCGGATTGGTGAACTTGATTGTGAGTTTCTTTATTGCGCTATGGGTTGCGCTACGTTCGTTAGAAACGGAAATTGACAGCTGGTGCGATATTGGTCAATGCGTTTGGAAACTGATTAAACAACGTCCTTTATCACTGTTTTTGCCTTAGTTGATGAGGTAATTGCAAGAAAAAAGACCGCTTTTGTTAATGTGCGGTCTTTTTTATTTGCATCTTAATCTTTGACAGCGATCGCTTCGATTTCAATACCAACATCTTTTGGTAAACGAGCCACTTCCACACAAGAACGGGCTGGGAAATTTGGGTGATTGTTTTCTTTGAAAAAACGTTCATACTCAGCATTCACCACAGCAAAATCATTTAAGTCTTTCACAAATACTGTCGTTTTCACAATATTAGCAACACATAATCCTGCTTGTTCAACAATGGCTTTGATATTTTCTAAGGATTGACGTGCTTGTGCCACGATATCTGCAGGGACTTCCCCCGTTTGAGGATTCACTGGAATTTGTCCCGAGGTCAACAGCATATTACCTAACTCTACGGCTTGAACATAAGGACCAATTGCTGCGGGTGCCTTATTAGTATGGATCACTTTAGCCATTTCACTCATCTCCTGTTATTAAATTGAAAAAGAAGGTCATTGTACGATTTTCACAAAAAATTTACAGCGGGTTTAACGCATTTATTAAGCGAATTTCATCAAAATGTGCCACATCTTCGAGCAAAATCGGACATTGTTGAATTTTGTTTTCGGCTAATAATTTCGCCCGTTGTGTTCCAGCCAACAATGGCGTATCAGAAGTGAACCATTGCGCACCTTGACGAAAAACCAAATTGCCAATACTACAATCGGTCACCTTGCCTTGCTTGATGATCATAATCTCGTCGCAATCGCCTTTTTGCTGTAATAAGTGGTTTAAATAAGTCCGATCAGCATATTTCAACCCGTATTCAATCTCATCGCACATCACAGGCTGAAAAGTGCGGTAAGTTTTTCGTTGATAAGCAAAATACTGCACTTGATAATCTTGCTGATTGTAATCCACTCGGCAGCGAATTATCGGCGAATGTTGAGTTTGCTGAAGTGCGGTCGAAATTTGAATAATTTCAGCAAGATCGTGCATTTTCGCCACATTTTCGCCATAAAACTTCGCTAAACTTGCTTCATAACGCTGTTGATGCAACGCAAGCTGTTGAATCTCGCCATTCACAATGGCAATAGTTTCAAATAAAGGAAATGTCATCGCTTATCCTACTGGCACATAGACTTTTTGGATTAACTCTTGGTACTCGTCGTCTAACTCGCTCAAGATCGTGATGCCACCACCACTGCGGAAAAGATATTTCTCGCCCACTTGCTCAATAAAACGAATGGCTACCGCACTTTGTAGCGACTCGCCATCGAAAATACCAAAAATCCCTGTGTAATAACCACGAGGTTGTTGTTCAGCCGCTTGAATAATTTGTACGGTTTTTTCTTTCGGCGCACCGCTAATCGACCCTGCGGGTAATAATGTAGCCAAAATCGTGCCAATGCGTGTTTGCCAATTTTTAGCAAGATTGCCACAAATCTCCGAACTTGTCTGCAAAATCGCGCCTTTTTGCGTATGGATTTTTTCCACATAACGGAAGCGCGTCACTTCCACGTTTTCTGCCACCGTCGCTAAATCATTGCGCATTAAATCCACAATGGTGTAATGCTCTTGACGTTCTTTGTCGGAATCTAACAAGCGTTTTTCCGCTTCAGGCAACGTGGCATCAATCGTGCCTTTCATCGGGTAAGTATAAATTTGATTGTGATGAATATTCACAAAACACTCTGGCGAAAAGCACACAAAGTGATCGCGGTAATACAATTTATAAGGTGCGGTCGTTTGTTGGAAAATCTGTGCAAGACTAAAATTAATATGAATTTCAGTCGGATAAGTTAAATTCAACAAATAGGAATTGCCTTTTTGCAACTCGTCTTGCACCAAGTCAAAGCCACGCTGATAATCCGCTTTTGCCATTGGAAATTTCTGCAACTCAAAAGGCTCACAAGGCATTTCTGCCTGCCAATTCACATTCTGTTGACCTCGAATTTCAAAAAACAATCCCAAATCAGCCGCTTGTTCTAACGGGCAAAGTATCGGTTGTTGCTGTTCAAAATCAATCAGAAAGAAAAAAGGTTGGCGTTGCTCGCCGTAATGATTGGCTTGTTGAATAAAAGAATCGAAGCACATAACTTATCTGTCATTGAAAAAATAAGTGAAAGTTTAACGGAAAATGACACAAAAATCCGCATTTTCCTTTATACTTTGCCTCTTTCCTCACAGAGAATGGCACAGATATGAAACGACTTCTGATTATCAATAATCAAGATTCTTTTACCTACAATTTAGTGGATTTAATCCGCCGATTAGACGTGTCTTTTGATGTGGTTGACGTGCAAGAATTGGATTTAAACGCCGTCGCCAATTACAGCCATATTCTGATTTCGCCAGGCCCAGATGTGCCTCGCGCCTATCCGCAACTGTTTGACATGTTAGAAAAATACTATCAGTCAAAATCCATTTTAGGTGTGTGTCTAGGGCATCAAACGCTGTGCGAATTTTTTGGTGGTGAGTTATACAATTTAGATAAAGTCCGCCACGGACGCATCCAACGCCTCAAAGTGCGGTCAAATTCAGTATTATTTCAAGGACTACCGACTGAATTTCAAATCGGCTTATATCATTCTTGGGCAATTCGTGAGCAAAACTTCCCAGATGCACTCACGATCACCGCTTATTGTCATGAAGGCGTAGTGATGGCATTTCAGCACAATCACTTATCTATTTATGGGGTACAATTTCACCCAGAATCCTTTATGACGGAATACGGCGAGCAGCTATTACGCAATTGGCTAGAACATAAAGTATAAGATTAAATAAGTCCCATAAAAAAGCAGTCAATTTCTCAAAGCCTAAAACTTTTCTGAAATTGACCGCACTTTTTAAGAGTTACACAAGCTGGCTCATTCCAACATTCACAAAAAATCCACCAACAACTAACCAACATAACACCAATGCACCTAAAATCAGCGGTTTAAGACCAGCTTGCTTGATGGCGTTGATATGTGTGGTTAAGCCTAAAGCGGTCATTGCTGCGATTAATAACAATCCGTCGAGTTCGACAATCCAGCGCACAATATCCGCAGGAATGAGAGAGAAAGAGTTGATGATCGCCATTAAAATAAATAAAAAGGCAAACCAAGGAATCGTGATTTTGCGCGTTTGTGGGTTATCGCTTTGTTTTGCAAGTAACCATGAAATAAAGAGCAAGAAAGGCGCAAGCATCATGACACGAATCATTTTTGAAATCACGGCTGTATCCGCTGTTGCAGGGCTAATATTGCCCGCCGCCGCATAAACTTGAGCCACTTCGTGCACGCTCGAGCCGATATAAATACCAAATTGATGTTCACTTAACCACGCCGAGAGATAAGGGTACATCACTGGGTATAAGAACATTGAGATCGTCCCAAAAATCACGATAACCGCCACCGCAACTGATACTTGGTGTGATTCGGCTTTGGTCACTGGCTGCATTGACATAATCGCTGCGGCACCGCAAATACTACAACCACCCGCCGTGAGATAGACAATTTGTTTATCCATTTTGAGATAACGTAGCCCGAGCCAAAGTGTAATCAAAAAAGTCCCAATCAGCATAATGGCATCGGTCAAAATCGCATTCACACCGACCGCACTGATATCTTGAAAGGTCAGACGGAAACCATACAAAATAATCCCTAAGCGCAACAAAGTGCCTTTTGCGAACATCACGCCTTGTGAAGTATGTTGTGAAATTTTGGGATAAAGCGTATTGCCTAAGAGGATACCCAGTAGAATTGCGATGGTGAGGGCGCTGAGTTTTGCATGCACTGCAAATGCGCTTTTGGCAAGCATATCAACAATAAAAGTTAGTAATGCGACAAAAGCCAATCCAATATACATGGTTTTATTTTTCATTAGCATTTCCTTAGTGGATAAGGCGAGTAAAATAAAAGTAATTCAAAAGGATAAAGCGATTTGCGGTGGATGTAAAATTGATTCTATCGATATTTTCAGCAATAATTTGGCAAAAAACAACCGCACTTTGATTTGGACGGTCAAAGTGCGGTGCATTTTTTCATTATTTAAGTGTTAATATTGTTCTTCCTTATAGCCATAGTACGCGTTGGTTAAAATCACTTCCATATCGGCAACAACAGGTAAGCGAGGATTGGCTGGTGAGCATTGGTCTTCAAATGCGAGTAATGCGATTTGACGACGTGCATCCATCCATTCTTTTTCATCAATGTCTTGCTCTTTGAAAGACATTTTGATGCCCACGCGCACTGCTAAGTCGTAGCACGCTTTCGCGAAAGATTTCACGCCTTCTTCTGGTGTTGAACAAGGTAGGCCTAACATACGTGCGATGTCTTGGTATTTCACATCGGCTTTGTAGTAGTTATATTTCGGCCACGTTGCGGTTTTTTGTGGGCGAGTACCGTTATAGCGAATCACGTGTGGCATTAATACTGCGTTGGTACGACCGTGTGGTGTGTGGAAACGGCCACCAATTTTGTGCGCAAGTGAGTGGTTCATCCCTAAGAATGCGTTGGCAAATGCCATCCCCGCCATTGTTGAAGCATTGTGCATTTTTTCACGTGACTCAGGATCTTTCTCTTTCACTGAGCGTTCTAAATGTTCAAACACTAATTTAATCGCTTGTAATGCAAGACCGTCGGTAAAGTCGTTAGCCAGTACTGACACATAAGCTTCAGTTGCGTGCGTTAATACGTCTAAGCCCGTATCAGCAGCAACGTGTGCTGGCACGCTCATTACGAACGCAGGGTCAACAATTGCCACTGTTGGCGTTAATGAATAGTCTGCGATTGGGTATTTTTTATCGCCTTCAGTGATTACCGCAAATGGGGTCACTTCAGAACCAGTACCCGATGTGGTTGGGATACCCACAAAGCGTGCTTTACGGCCTAATTGTGGGAATTTGAATGCACGTTTGCGGATATCCATAAATTTCTGAACTAAATCACGGAAGTCCACTTCTGGTTGTTCATAGAATAACCACATCACTTTTGCGGCGTCCATTGCTGAACCCCCACCTAATGCAATAATGGTATCTGGTTGGTAATTGCGGATTAACTCAGCACCACGACGAACAGTTTCGATTGATGGATCTGGCTCAACATCAGCAAATAATTGGTAAGTCACGTGATTGCCACGAGCGGTAATTTGTTTTGCGATTTTTTCAACGAAACCTAAATCCACCATCGTGCGATCGGTCACAATCACCACGCGCTCCATACCTTTCATTGATTGTAAATATTGGATTGAGTCGCGTTCAAAATAGATTTTTGAAGGCACTTTGAACCATTGCATATTATTTCTCCGTCTTCCCACTCGTTTAATATTTAATAAATTGACCGCACTGACGTTGTTGCCTACGGAGTTTTTACCGTAAGAACCACAACCAAGGGTAAGAGATGGAAGGAAAGCGTTATACACATCACCGATACCACCGAACGTTGAAGGTGAGTTCCAAATCACACGAATCGCCTTCACACGATCGCCATAGGCTTTTGCAATCGCAGCATCTTTAGTGTGAATTGCCGCAGAGTGACCTAAACCGTGGAAATTCACCATGGCTTCTGAAAGTTCAAAGCCGTTTTCAGTTGAAGTAGATTTTAAAATCGCTAACACAGGTGATAATTTTTCACGCGTTAATGGCTCTTTTTCGCCCACTTCTTTACATTCTGCCGCAAGAATGTTGGTTTTTTCAGGCACTTTAAAGCCTGCTTGTTCTGCAATCCAAGTCGCGGGTTTACCGACCACATTGGCATTTAATTTTGCGCCACCGCAGTTTTCACTATGGGCTTTTACGCCAAACAGAAAGGCTTCTAGCATGGCTTTTTCTTTTTTGTTCACGAAATAAACGCCGTAAGATTTCATTTCTGCTACGAATTCATCGTACACCTCCTGATCGACAATCGCCGCTTGCTCAGAGGCACAAATCATACCGTTATCAAAGGCTTTTGACATCACAATATCGTGTGTTGCTTGTTTGATATCAGCCGTTTTTTCAATGTAGGCAGGCACGTTACCCGCCCCTACGCCTAATGCTGGTTTTCCGCAAGAATAAGCGGCTTCCACCATCGCATTACCACCCGTTGCAAGAATGGTTGCAATACCAGGGTGTTTCATTAATGCCGCAGTGCCTTCCATTGATGGATGTTCAATCCATTGGATACAGTCTTTCGGTGCACCCGCTGCAACTGCCGCTTCATAAACGACACGAGCCGCATGAGCAGAACATTGTTGTGCGGAAGGGTGGAAAGCAAAGACGATTGGGTTACGCGTTTTTAAAGAGATGAGGGCTTTGAAAATGGTCGTGGAGGTTGGGTTAGTGGTAGGGGTGATACCGCAAACAACACCAACAGGGTCTGCGATTTCAGTGATACCAGTGACATCGTCTTCACTGATCACACCGACTGTCTTCAGATTGCGCATATTATTGACCACATATTCACACGCAAACAAGTTTTTGGTGGCTTTGTCTTCAAACACACCTCGCCCTGTTTCTTCATACGCATGCATAGCTAATACACCGTGTTGATCGAGTGCAGCAACAGAGGCTTTTGCAACAATATAATCCACTTGTTGTTGGTTAAGCTTGCGAAATGCTTCTAATGCCACTAACCCTTTTTCAACCAGTGCATTCACTTCCGCTTGTGCTGGACTGATATTCGTTTCAGCAGTATGACTCATGATGATTTCTCCTCAATATTGATAAAAATAAATTATTTAAACTTAAAAAATTATAGTCATTTAACTACCTAAAAAGTAGTGTATTTAGGGAAATCAGCCTAAATTGTGATTTTGATCAACTTTTTTTGGTGTGCTGCTTGGCGGTTTATTATTTTTACGTTCTCCTCTTTATTTCTACGAGCAGATCGTTGATACTATCGCCCTTTTTATCACTTGATTTTTTATTTATTTTTAAGGAAACGTTATATGTCATCTGTGAAAAATTATGCCAATCCTGGTCCATTAGGTTTATGTGGGTTTGCTTTAACAACGTGGTTATTAAGTTTAATTAATGGCGGTTTTTTTGATGCACAAAATTTAGGCTTAGTATTCGGTATGGCGTTTGCATTTGGCGGTACGGCGCAAGTTATCGCAGGTATGTTCGAGTTCAAAAAAGGTAATACGTTTGGTTTTACTGCATTTATTAGCTATGGTGCGTTTTGGTGGTCTTGGGCATTATTTGTAATCTTTTTTAAAGGTAATGTGGCGCCACAATTTGTTGGTTGGTACCTTGCCGCGTGGGGCACGTTTACGCTGATGATGTTCTTCGCTTCTTTTAGTAAACCCCGTGCATTGCAAATCATCTTCTTCTTTTTAACTTTGACTTTTTATACGCTTGCAATCGGAGACGCGACCGAAAATCACAGCATTGTCAATGTTGGTGGATATTTAGGATTAGTGACAGCATTGTGTGCTTTTTACTTAGCAGCGGCTGAAATGTTAATTGATTCTTATGGGCGTGAAGTGTTGCCAATTGGATCAAAAAAATTGTGATGTCACAGGGAGGGTAACCTCCCTTTTTTATTGTATGCACGTTTGCCGTGAAAGTGCGGTATGTATTTTCTCTATTTTGAGCCCCTAGCGCCCCTGTCTTTCCGTGTTATTTTATGTGGTAAGCATAGTAAATTGTTTGCTTTATAGACATCACAGGACTATATTGCTTATTGAGAATCGCAGGTTGTATCTCAGCATTGGATGTTAATTCTTTAATACAAGAGGGTAGCATTTATGAAAAAAGTGATTTTAATTTCTAGTGTTATGCTAGGACTTTGTTATTCCGCCTCTGGCTTTGCGTTTACTGAGAAAAATATTGACGTGTACAGCCAATCCATGAATAAGAATATCCCCGTCACTGTTGTCTTACCTGATGGCTATGCCAACACTCAAAAATACAGCACAATTTATACATTACACGGCTGGTCTGGTAATAACCGAAATTATCCAGAGAAAACAGGCTTAGGTGAATTAGCTGACAAATATAATGTGATTTATGTTTCGCCCGATGGTAACTATGACAGTTGGTATCTCGACAGCGAGTTGAAAAAAGCATCGAAATATTACACCTTTGTGTCGAAGGAGTTGGTGGACTATATTGATAAGCACTATGCTACTCACGCGGTAAAAGAACAGCGTGCAATTACTGGATTGAGCATGGGGGGATTTGGTGCACTGTATATCGGCATTAAGAACCAAGACGTATTTGGACAAATGGGAAGTATGAGTGGTGGTGTTAATATTGAGCAATTTAAAAATAATTGGGGGATTTCAGCAGTCGTCAATGATCGTTGGAGCGACTATAACATCAAGGATTTAGCGCATGGACTTTTGTTTACAAAAAGTCATCTGATTATTGACTGTGGTATCGATGATTTTTTCATTGAACCAAATCGAGAACTCCACCGCAAATTACTCGATTTGAATGTCCCGCATCAGTATACGGAAAAACCGGGCGGACATTCTTGGGTATACTGGAAAGACTCAATTGGTCAACACACTTATTTCTTTACACAACATTTTGCACAACATAAAGCAAAATAATCATCTTGATGAGGCACACTTTGTGCCTCTTTCTCGTTATTTTTCATACCAAATTCGGTTGATATACAGCATGATCAAACCCGATGGGGTGTCGACTTTGATTTCATCATCAATTGTTTTACCAATAAGGGCTCGTGCTACAGGTGAATCAATCGAAATCCAGTTTTTCGCGGGGTCAAATTCATCGCAGCCCACAAGACGATAATGCTTTTCTTCACCTGCTTCATTTTCTAGTGCAACCCATGCCCCAAAAAACACTTTGCCTTCTTGTTTTGGATGATAGTCAACGATCTGCAAGACTTCTAAGCGTTTAGTTAAGAAACGCACACGACGATCAATTTCACGCAAACGACGTTTACCATAAATATACTCTGCGTTTTCGCTGCGATCGCCTAATGCCGCCGCATCGGATACAGCCTGTGTGACTTTAGGACGTTCTTCTTTCCATAAAAATTTGAGTTCTTGATCGAGTGCATTCCATCCAGCACGAGTGATATAGTTTGATTTTGCCATCGTATTAACCTGAATAAAAAGTAAGTCAGTGCATTTTACCTCATTGTGTGCAGTCCGACTAAGTGCTAACTATTTTTTATTTTACGCTTTTATGTATAATGCGTATTTCGTGACAGATCACAACGCTCCAATAAAAAAGGAACTTACATGAAAAAAATTATTGCATTAACCGCCGTGTTAGCTTTGTCATTCACCGCGATTAGCGAAGCAAAAGGCGCGCGTGGTGGACGTTCTGTAGGGCATTCTCGCCCTGTTGCGACGAAACCCGCTCCTGTAAAGCAAGCGCAGCAACAGCAGCAAACAACACAACAACCTGATGCGACTTTTAACCAACAAGCGATCAACGCGGCAGCAACCAAAGCACCTGTTGCGAATCAGGGAAACCGTTTAGCAAGCTTTGCAACTGGTGCAGCAGCGGGGTATTTATTAAGCGAAGTGTTAGCACCAACAGAAGCGCATGCACAAACGCCACTCCAGACTAATACAACACAAGATGCATCGTTAGCGACTGCGCCAGCTGGACAGCAGCCTGTGACGACATTCAAAGCATTTGATGCAAGTAATCCTGCTTTAGTTGGTATGACAGGTGAACAAAGTTTGTTCTGTTTAAACGGTGCACTTTATTTAGTGAACAAAAATAATAACCAAATGGGTCCTGTTACGGATAATCAAGCAAAACCAATCGCTTGTAGCGTAGCACAGTAATTCCTTATAAAAGCGGGCTTAGCTCGCTTTTATTGTCTTTATATTCTTCTCAGTTTTTAAAAATTATGCTTAATCAACAAATTAGCCAACTTATTGCAACGGAACTTAGCGTTCAACCCCAACAAATTCTCGCCGCCATTCAACTGTTAGACGACGGTAACACCATTCCATTTATTGCGCGCTATCGTAAAGAAGTCACAGGTGGCTTAGATGACACCCAATTACGCCATTTTGAAACTCGTTTAATGTATTTGCGTGAGCTTGAAGATCGCCGTCAAACCATTTTGAAATCCATTGAAGAACAAGGCAAATTAACAGACGAGCTACGCACTCAAATCCAGCAAGTCCAAAGCAAAACCGAATTAGAAGATTTATATTTACCTTACAAACCCAAACGCCGCACCAAAGGACAAATTGCGATTGAAGCAGGGCTTGAGCCATTGGCTGATTTACTTTGGAACAGCCCAGAAAATGATCCAGAAACCACCGCACTTTCTTTCGTAGACAGTGAAAAAGGCGTCGCTGACAGCAAAGCGGCGTTAGACGGGGCAAGATATATTTTAATGGAGCGTTTTGCCGAAGATGCGACACTTTTAGCGCAAGTTCGCCGCTATTTACAACAAAATGCGGTATTAGTTTCAAAAGTTTTAGAAGGCAAAGAAGCGGAAGGCGCAAAATTCCAAGACTATTTTGATCATCAAGAGCTTTTCAAAAATGTGCCTTCACACCGCGCATTAGCGATGTTCCGTGGTCGTAATGAAGGTTTTTTACAGTTAAGTTTAAATGCTGATCCTGAACAAGAAGATGGTGCGCGTCAAAGTTACTGTGAAGAAATTATCCGCCAACATTTAGGTGTGCGCTTTACAGGGCAGCCAGCGGATAAATGGCGTGAACAAGTGATTGCTTGGACGTGGAAAATCAAAGTGGCATTGCACTTAGAAACCGAATTAATGGGCAGCTTACGCGAAAAAGCGGAAGAAGAAGCGATCGATGTTTTTGCCAGAAATTTAACCGCACTTTTAATGGCAGCACCAGCAGGGGCGAAAAACACAATGGGCTTAGACCCAGGCTTACGTACTGGGGTGAAAGTGGCTGTTGTGGATAACACTGGTAAATTACTGGCAACGGATACGGTTTATCCACACACAGGACAAGCAGAGCGTGCAGCCCTTGCGATTTATCAGTTGGGTAAAAAACACAATGTGGAGCTGATTGCGATCGGTAACGGTACAGCATCGCGTGAAACAGAACGCTTTGCCAAAGACATTATGAAACAATTCACTGACTGGCAAGCGCAAACTGTGGTGGTGAGTGAAGCGGGTGCATCGGTGTATTCGGCTTCTGAATTAGCAGCGGCTGAGTTCCCAGAATTAGATGTTTCCTTGCGTGGTGCGGTGTCCATTGCTCGCCGTTTACAAGACCCATTAGCCGAGTTAGTTAAAATCGAACCTAAAGCCATTGGTGTGGGACAATATCAACACGATGTCAATCAAAGCCAATTAGCCCGTAAGTTAGATGCAGTGGTGGAAGACTGCGTGAATGCGGTGGGCGTGGATTTAAACACAGCTTCTGCGCCATTATTGGCGCGTGTCGCGGGAATGACCAAAACCCTTGCACAAAATATCGTGGCATATCGTGATGAAAACGGGCGTTTCGACACTCGTGAGCAACTGAAAAAAGTGCCTCGTTTAGGGCCAAAAGCCTTCGAACAATGTGCAGGCTTTATGCGTATTGCGGAAGGTAAAAACCCACTGGATGCGTCGGGCGTTCACCCAGAGGCTTATCCTGTGGTTGAGAAAATTTTGCAAGCGACTGAGCAATCAATCCAAGATTTAATGGGCAATGCGAGCGCCGTTCGTCAACTGGATGCGAAGAAATTCATTGATGAACAGTTTGGTTTGCCGACAGTGCAAGATATTTTCAAAGAGCTTGAGAAACCGGGGCGTGACCCACGTGGAGAGTTTAAAACCGCCACCTTTATGGACGGCGTAGAAGAAATCAGCGACTTAAAGCCAGGTATGATTTTAGAAGGGACTGTGACTAACGTGACTAACTTCGGTGCATTTGTGGATATCGGTGTACATCAAGACGGTTTAGTGCATATCTCATCACTTTCTGACAAGTTCGTGGAAGATCCTCACCAAGTTGTGAAAACTGGCGACATTGTGAAAGTGAAAGTATTGGAAGTGGATGTGCCTCGTAAACGTATCGCCTTAACCATGCGTTTAGATGAAAGTGCGGCAAAAAATTCAGAAAAAACGGACCGCACTTTATCGGCAAAACCGCGCTCAAACCAACCTGCGAAAGGGCGTGATCGCTCAGCTGGTAACAATGTAATGGGCAATGCCTTTGCTGATGCGTTGAAGAATTGGAAGAAGTAAGGGGACTGACGTGGACTTAAACAAAATCACCTTCTTCACTCGCTTTGAACAAGACATTGTGGCGGGGCGTAAAACGATCACGATTCGTGATAAATCCGAGTCGTATTTTCAGCCAAATCAAGTGTTGGCGGTTTACACTAACGAGACTGATCGCTTTTTTGCCAACATTAAAGTGTTGTCGGTAACGCCTATTCATTTTGATGAGTTATCTGAACAACACGCCCAGCAAGAAAATATGACCTTGCCGGAGTTGCGTCAGGTGATTAAAGAGATTTATCCACAAGATGAGTGGTTTTGGGTGATTGCGTTTGAGTTAGTGAAATAATTACTCAATATAAATAAAATGCGGTCAAAATTCTTAACATTTCGACCGCACTTTTTATTACATCAGTTGGTGGCTATTTATTTTTCTTCAAAAACGCGACACCAGTATCTGGGAAGTCTGTGAAGACTCCTGTTGCTCCTGCTTTGTTTAATAGTGCATCATACATTTGGTTCACGTCAGTGAAGAATGCAGGTAAGGCATCTTTACGTACGGTGTACGGATGAAGTTCCATTTTGTAGTTGGCCAATTCTTTCACTAATGGCGTGTAAACAATGTTACCCGCTTTTGATTTTTGATCGTCAATCAGCATATACCAGCCTGGACCAACACCATCCGCATATTTTGCGACTTCTGCCATGGCGCCTGGTTTAAACATCCAATCGTAATCGTAGTTCACCCATTTGCCCTGTGCATTTTTCTCTTCAGTTTCGTGCCAATCAGTATAGGCCACTAACTGAACAAGTTTAATGTCCATGCCCATTTTTGGGAGAAGTTCAGTTTTAATACGTTTTAATTCATTAAAGTCGAAGGTTTGGAGGTAAACCATATCGTCTTTAGTATCATAACCATATTGTTTTAGCACTTTTAATGTTGCGGCAGCAATGTCTTTGCCCTCTTGGTGATGTAACCAAGGTGCTTTGATTTCTGGGTAGATACCAATTTTTTTACCTGTTGATTTTTCTAAACCTTGGATAAATTCAATTTCTTCTTCAAAAGTGTGAATACGGAAATGTGATTTCCAAAGAGGGAAACGGTTTGGATACACTTGAACTTGTTTGCCGTTTTCCATTTTGAAGTTTTCAGTCATTTCAAGGCTTTGAATTTCTTTTAATGTGAAGTCAACGACATAATAACGACCATCTTTTCTCGCACGATTTGGGAATTTTTTTGCAACATTGGTTAAACCATCTAAGAAGTGATCGTGAATCACGATTAAACGGTTGTCTTTGGTCATCGCAAGGTCTTGTTCTAAATAGTCTGCTTTTTGACCAAAAGCCAAAGCTTTCGATTCAAGCGTGTGTTCTGGTAAATAACCACTTGCACCACGGTGAGCAATAATTAATTTATCACTGCTGCTCATCATAGATTGGCTTGAACAAGCTGCTAAAGTTGAAACCGCAACAGCGGCTGCGATTGCTTTTAATTTCATAGACGAGTCCTCTTATTTATCGGAAAGTTATTATTTACAGCTTAGGGTGATAGGGTGAAATGCTGCGCGTGATTTCCACGCCTATCGTTAAATGTTTTGACATTTACTCACTTTTTAATCAAATTCATCTTAATTGCGTAAGTGAATGTAGATAGCGAGTATAAAAAAAGGAAGACTATGCTTTTACATATCTTCCTTTTTGTTGTGCTTATTATTTACCGTAGTGATCGTCAAGTTTAGCTTTGTGTTTACCTTCTTCAATCATCGTGATAAACATTAATAGGATAGCTAATACACCGCCAGCAATCATGACATAGAAACCGCCGTCCCAGCCGTAGTATTCTGCTGCCCAACCAACAACTGCAGAGGCTGATACTGTACCACCTAAGTAACCGAATAAACCAGTGAAACCTGCTGATGTACCTGCTGCTTTTTTCGGTGCAAGCTCAAGAGCGTGTAAACCGATAAGCATAACTGGACCATAGATTAAGAAACCGATCGTTGTCATTAGGATGAAGTCCATTAATTGATATGGGTTTTCATACCAAGCATGACCTGCATATTGTGCTAATTCGTGTTCTGGAGTGGCTGGGTTTAACCATAATGCTACTACTGCTGCAGTGGTTAAAATCATGAAAATGAAGCCTGTTAAACCACGTTTACCTTTGAACACATGGTCAGATACCCAACCACAAAGTAATGTTCCTGGAATCGCTGCTAATTCATAAATGGTATATGCCCATGCGGTACCTTTGATGTTGAAGTGTTTAACTTCACCAAGGTAAACTGGAGACCATTTCAATACACCGTAGCGGATTAAGTATACGAAGACGTTAGCAATCGCGATGTACCATAATAGTTTGTTTTTCAATACATAAGTCACGAAAATTTCTTTTGTTGTTAAATCGTGCTCGTATGTTTTTTCATTATAGTCATCTGGATAGTCGTTACGCCATTTTTCGATTGGTGGTAAACCGCAAGATTGTGGAGTATCTTTCATCACGAAATAGATAGGAATTGCAGCGATCATTGCAGCGATACCTGGATAGTAAAGTGCTTGTTGCCATACGTCTTTTGCAGTTGCCTCTACACCGTGAGTGCTGAAATAGATGGCACTTGCGAGTAACACCATCGCACCAGGAACCATTCCCCCTAAGTTGTGAGCGGTATTCCAAATAGATACGATAGAACCACGTTCAGATTTAGACCACCAGTGTACCATTGTACGACCACATGGAGGCCAACCCATCCCTTGAAACCAACCGTTTAAGAAGATCAGTACGAACATGACCGCAATGCCCGAAGTTGCCCATGGCATTAAACCCATCATGGTCATACATAAACCAGAAAGTAAAAGACCAAAAGGTAAGAAGACTTTTGGATTTGAACGGTCAGAAATGGACGCCATAAAGAATTTAGATAAGCCGTATGCTAAACCTGCCCCTGTACCGATAATACCAAGTTCAGCTTTGTTATACATACCTGCTTCAATTAATCCTTTTTGTGCTAAGTCGAAGTTTGCACGTACGAAGTAATAAGCTGCATAACCAAAAAAGATACCCGCAAACACTTGCCAGCGCAAGAAACGGTATCGAGCATCTATTTTGTCCGCAGGGAGCTCCGGAATATGCGGAGCGGGTTTAAATGGACCAAACATACAATTCTCCAATAGGTTAAACAAACAAATAAACAGCATTCTTTTAACAAGAATCTTACACAGATAATAAGGGAAAAGAAAAAAGTGGAAAGGAGAATTGTGCTAATTTGTGAGTGATTTCACAAAAAATATTTCACGGTTGCACATTTTAGAAAATAAATTGTGATATTTGTCACATTTAAACTTTCTTTTTCAATCAAATGATTGTTTGTTTGTGCGTGTTTAGCCTAAAATGTCAGCATAAATATCGTTTTTTTGATCGTTTTGTTGTTTGTTGTGGGAGAGGAAAGATGAAAATATCACCTCAAATGTATAAGAATACCGCAGATACAAGCCCTATTAGTACGGATGTGATTATTATTGGTGGTGGAGCCACGGGTGCAGGCATTGCTCGTGACTGCGCATTACGCGGTATTAATTGTGTGTTATTAGAGCGAAGAGATATCGCGACAGGTGCGACAGGACGCAATCATGGATTATTGCACAGTGGTGCACGCTATGCGGTAAATGATCAAGAGTCAGCGAAAGAGTGTATTGAAGAAAATAAAATCTTACGTCGAATTGCTCGCCATTGTGTTGATGAAACAGAGGGGCTATTTATTACCCTACCTGAAGATGATCTTGATTATCAGAAAAAATTTATCGAAAGTTGTACAGCGTCTGGGATTGAAGCTGTGCCGATTGAACCTGATCTTGCCAAACGTTTAGAACCTTCTGTCAACCCTGAGTTAGTGGGTGCCGTAGTGGTGCCTGATGGCTCTATCGACCCTTTCCGTTTAACTGCCTCCAATATGCTCGACGCCACAGAAAATGGTGCACGTGTTTTTACTTATTGCGAAGTGACGAACTTAATTCGAGAAGGTGGTCGCGTGATTGGCGTGAGCGTTTACGATCATAAATATAAAGTCCAACGTCAATTTTTTGCTCCCGTTGTGGTCAATGCGGGGGGCATCTGGGGACAAGGCATTGCAGAATATGCCGATTTAAAAATCCGTATGTTCCCAGCCAAAGGGGCATTATTAGTCATGGGGCACCGCATTAACAAAATGGTAATTAACCGTTGCCGTAAACCTGCGGATGCCGATATTTTGGTTCCTGGTGATACGATTTGTGTGATTGGTACGACATCAAGTCGTATTCCTTATGATCAGATTGATAACATGATTGTGACCCCAGAAGAAGTGGATATTTTATTCCGCGAAGGTGAAAAACTGGCGCCTTCTTTGCGTCACACTCGTGTTTTACGTGCTTATGCTGGGGTTCGCCCACTCGTTGCAACGGATGATGACCCATCAGGACGTAATGTGAGTCGTGGTATTGTACTGCTTGATCATGCTGAACGTGATGGTTTAGACGGTTTTATTACCATTACGGGTGGCAAATTAATGACGTATCGCTTGATGGCAGAATGGGCAACGGATTTAGTGTGTAAAAAACTGAATAAAACGGCGTCATGTACGACGGCTAAACAAGCATTACCAGGTTCAAGTGAAAGTCGATTAGAAACTAATAAGCGAGTCATTTCCTTACCAAGTACTATTCGTTATTCAGCGGTTTATCGCCATGGCTCGCGTGCAACTCGCTTATTGCAAACAGAGCGTTTGGATCGGACGTTAGTGTGTGAGTGTGAAGCTGTGACGGCAGGTGAAGTGCGTTATGCAGTGGATGAATTAAGTGTTAATAATTTGGTTGATTTACGTCGACGCACTCGTGTGGGGATGGGAACTTGTCAAGCCGAGTTGTGTGCATGCCGTGCGGCAGGCTTAATGTCTCGTTTCGGTGTGGCAACACCTCGTCAATCGACGACTCAATTAGCATCTTTTATGGAAGAACGTTGGCGTGGTATTGAGCCAATTTGTTGGGGAGAGGCAACACGTGAAGCTGAATTTACCTCGTGGGTTTATTACAGCTTGCTTGGTCTCAATAATGTGAAACCGCTTGAACAACAAGCACAGCAAGGGACAGATGACAATGAATTTTGATGTAGTAATTATTGGTGGTGGGCTTGCCGGTTTAACATGCGGGATTGCTCTTCAACAACAAGGCAAAACATGTGCCATGATTAATAACGGACAGGCAGCAATGGACTTTTCATCTGGCTCAATGGATTTACTTGCTCAATTGCCGAATGGTCGTCAAATTCAGAATTTCGAGCAAGACTACACTGCGCTTGATCAACAATTACCACAACACCCTTATTGTATCATCGGTAAAGAAACAGTACTTGCCAAAGCTCGTGAGTTTGAACAATTAGCTCAGACATTACATTTAGGTTTAATGGGAACATGTGAGGAAAATCATTTACGTGTTACTCCATTAGGCAGTTTACGCCGTACTTGGTTGTCTCCAAACAGTGTGCCAACGGTAACAGAAGCAGGCACGTTCCCCCATCGTCAGATTGCAGTGCTTGGGATTGAGGGATATCACGATTTTCAACCACACTTATTAGCTGATAATTTAGTACAAAATTCACAGTTTGCGCATTGTGACGTGACAACGGGTTTTTTGAGCATTCCTGAGCTTGATCATCTGCGTCATCACTCGCGTGAATTTCGTAGTGTGAATATTGCCCAGTTATTAGAGCACAAGTTGGCGTTTCATGATTTAGTCCGTGAAATCAAAGAAGCAGCTCAGGGCGCAAAAGCGGTCTTTTTACCAGCCTGTTTTGGACTAGAAACACAAGAATTTTTTACCGCACTGAAAGAGGCAACAGGACTTGAGTTATTTGAATTGCCGACGCTACCTCCTTCTCTGCTCGGTATGCGCCAACATAAACAGTTAATCCAATATTTTAAACAATTGGGTGGTTTGATGATGAATGGTGACAAAGTGGTAAGAGCGGATGTAGAGAATAATCGAGTTAAACGCGTTTATACACATTTACATCAAGATGTACCGATTACGGCTGAACATATTGTGCTTGCTAGTGGCAGTTTTTTCAGTAAAGGATTAGTCGCAGACTTTGATAAGATTTATGAACCAATTTTTGATGCTGATATCGTTGGTCAGGCGCCATTTGATGTAACAAATCGTATGACGTGGACGCATCATCGTTTTTCTGAGCCACAACCTTATCAAGCAGCAGGTCTAGCGATTAATGCACAATGCCAAGTTCAAAAGGGCGGCCAATTTTTTGAGAATTTATATGCAATCGGAAATATCCTAGGCGGCTTTAATGGCATTGAATTAGGCTGTGGTTCGGGTGTGGCAGTGGTGACAGCATTAGTCGCTGCAGAGCAAATTGGGAGGGCTGCATGAATATTCAACAGTTAATCGAAAGTGCGAAACAAGGGGTTGCTGCGCCAGTAGGACATCAACATGTTGATGAAAGTTTTGAAAGTTGTATTAAATGTACTGCCTGTACTGCTGTTTGCCCTGTTTCTCGTCAAAATCCGTTTTATCCAGGACCAAAACAAGCAGGTCCAGACGGTGAGCGGTTGCGTTTAAAAAGTGCGGAATTGTACGATGAAGCATTAAAATACTGTACTAACTGTAAACGTTGTGAAGTGGCATGCCCTTCTGATGTGAAAATTGGTGATCTTATTGTTCGGGCAAGAAATAATAATCTTGAGCGTCAAAATAAACCTCTCATGCACAAATTGCGGGATGCGGTGCTAAGTCATACGGATATGATGGGGAAAATGAATACGCCATTTGCCCCTATCGTCAATACGATTACAGGTTTAAAAGCTACTCGCTTTTTACTTGAGAAAACATTGAGTGTAAGTCAACACCGTACGTTGCCTAAATATTCTTTTGGATCTTTCCGCAATTGGTATTTGAAGCATGCTATGGAAGATCAGGCTCGCTATCAGGATAAAGTGGCTTATTATCACGGCTGTTATGTCAACTACAACAATCCACAGCTAGGTAAAGAACTTATTCAGGTTTTTAATGCGATCAATATTGGCGTAGTATTGCTTGAAAAAGAAAAATGCTGTGGTTTACCTTTGTCGGTGAATGGTTTTCCAGAGCGCGCCAAAAAGCAAGCTGAATTTAACTTAAAATATTTGGGTAAAACCGTTGATGAACGTGGTTTAGAAGTTGTGGGAACCTCATCCAGCTGTACGATGAATTTACGCGATGAGTATCATCATATTTTAGGTATGGATAACCAAAAAGTACGCCCACATATTCATATCGTGACACGTTATTTGTATCAATTAATGCAAGCGGGTAAAACGTTCCCATTTAAACGACTACCATTACGCCTTGCTTATCACACTGCATGTCACGTGGAAAAAGCGGGTTGGGCACCTTATACTTTAGAAGTACTAAAACAGATCCCTGGTGTAGAAGTAGTGGTATTACCATCGCAATGTTGTGGTATTGCAGGAACGTATGGCTTTAAAGCAGAAAACTACGATGTTTCGCAGGCGATTGGAAACCCACTCTTTAAGCATATCAATGAAGGCGGCTTTGATTATGTGATTTCTGAGTGTGAAACATGTAAATGGCAAATTGATATGTCAACCCATCTCACGTGTTTGCACCCAATCAGCTTATTGGCGATGGCATTAGCGTAATGAATAGGAACTTGACTCAATGTATTGGAGTCATTTAAGGGGGCAAAATGCCCCCTTTTTTTATTATTGGCACACGTGTAGTTTAACGTGGTTCGCCTTTAAAATTTCTAGGATGGGATCAGGCGGTGTTGCATCGGTGAAAACATGTTCAACATCTGCAATTGAGCCTAAACGAACCATGGCACGACGAGAAAACTTAGAATGGTCAGTCACTAAAAACGTTTTACGTGAACTTTCAATGATCGAGCGTTTGACTTGGACCTCATGGTAATCGTAGTCGAGTAGCGATCCATCTAGATCAATTCCGCTGATCCCTAAAATGCCAAAATCTAAACGGAATTGTGAGATAAACGCCACAGTTGCTTCACCAATAATTCCGCCATCTTGGCGTAATGACCCACCTGCTAAAATAATATCAAACGTGTCATTCTGCATAAGAATATAGGCTGCATTGATATTGTTGGTCACAATGCGTAATTTCTGGTGATTGAGTAACGCATTGGCGACGGCTTCTGGTGTCGTACCGATATCAATAAATAAAGATGCACCATTCGGAATTAAGCTTGCGACTTGTTGTGCAATACAATTTTTGCCTTTAAAGAAAAAGTTTTTACGTTCAGCATAATCACTGTTTTCTGCCGTAGAGGGAGAGGCGGCTCCACCATGATGGCGACGAATTAAGTTTTTCTCAGCAAGTTCATTCAGATCTCGGCGAATCGTAGGAGGGCTGACATTTAATAAAGTAACCAGTTCTTCCGTACTGACATAGCCTTTTTGTGTGACTACATCAATAATTTTCTGATGACGAATGGATTGTTTCATATTGCACCTTTCGCTTGTTGAGATTAAATCCGTCGACATTTTATTCTATTTTAGGCATGAGATCATCTTTTTACTGTACGTTTGAAGGTTGCCCAGCCAATGAATAACCCAATTATTAATCCTGTGATATGTGCTGTGTTACCCATCTCAATACCAAAAAATGGACTAATAAATCCTGTTAGAATCGCCACAATCAGCATCATGGCAAAACCAATTGGCAAATTAAAATAACGAGTTGGGCTCAATTTGTCGTAAATCAGAACATAACCAAGGATGGCATATACGACGCCAGATAACCCAAAGAAATAAGGATTTGAGGCGATATTCTGGGCAAAACCAGTGACGAATGCAGAAATGAAAAAAAGCTGCAAGACTTTCCATGTGCCAAAATGACGTTCGATCGTATGTGCAAATAACCACCACCATACTAAATTAAATAAAATATGGAGGGGGGATAAATGTACGAAGGCATGTGACAAATAGCGCCAGCCCTCTCTTGATTCTATGGCATCTTCAGGGTAATGGAAATGCGTCAAAATCCAATCTTCGTAGCCAGTTAGTTGACAGAGGTACACCACAATGCAGAGTATGGTGACTAATAATGTGAATTTTCCTGTGTGTAGCAGCTCATTAAATGAACAGGATTGTAAACCTGATTGGCTTAACATGGCTTTTAATGAGTATTTGCTTGATCGGATATCACCACTAGTCCAGCTAGCTTGTTCGTATTTTTTATTAAACGGGTCAGCAAGAAATTGGTCTTTCTCTATCATGATTTCTTGAAAGTGTGGTGATTCTTCACAAAGAAAAATATCGATGCGTTTTCCTTTTTCATCATTTATTTCACGTAGTTCAACTTCTACATTAAATTGGGCTCGAATATAATCTCGAAAACGAAAGGCTAAAAGTGAGATTTCACTACCAAATAAATATTGCATTTTTGTTCCTTAATTTTATTTTTTGCTACATTTTAAATGTGAGATATTTTGAAATAGAAAACAATGGGAATACCCATTTACATTAACTTGATTATTTTACTGCGTATTGTATATATGAAAACAGCCCAAGATGGGCTGTTTTTGATGATTATTTTTACCAAGCAAAGTTGATTGCTGTATTATACGACAAACGACTGTTTGGACTAAACGCAATTCCAGCACGAGTGGCGACATTACGATTAAAACGGAACCCCATTCCCATCGCTAGCGCAACATCAGTATGATAGCCGCCGAGCGACGCAGTAAAGTTAATCGTATCGTCTTCATTGGGTTGGAATAAACCACTGAGTGCAGATTGTGCAGCAAGACCTGAGTTCAATTTTTTATCAAACTTTCTCATGTTGTGTTGCAATGTTTGAATTTGTTTACTTACTTGTTGCATGATATCTACATGGTCCACTGAAAACGTGTTAAGGGCACGATTAACACCCCAAATACCAGGTAACTCTGGTGATGACGTTTTATCCGCAAGTTGTTCTGTGGTATAGAGTGAAAGTTGTGCGAGATTTTCAGTGTTTTCAGTGATGCGGCTGTTGTGGGAGGCAATATCGGAGGAGAGGTTATTAAGAGTGGTTTCAACGCCTTTCATTGTATTTGATGTATCACGACTGAGCGTATTGACCTGATCTTGTAAGTCTTTCAGACTGTATGCTAGCTCTTTAGTATAATCAGTTAAGGAATCGATTTGTTTGTCTTTAGGTTGTCTTTTTATGTCATTAATTTCTGCAGAAATGGATTGAGTTTCCGTACCATAAGGTTCACAATAGCGCGATTTTTCACACTCATCCATTACGTCGATTTGATGTAACGTATAATCTGGATAATAAGTTCCTGCACTATAAGTTGGTGTTGGTTTAGCAACGAGATGATTTGAGAGTGAAAGGGCTAATAAAAAAGCGGTTTTTGAATGTTTCATTTGCAATAATCCATATTATAAATAATCCATAAATTGTGAGTCTCAGATTATACCATTTTTTTACAAAAAGTGATATTTATTAATATGTTATGAGAGGGAGTTATGAGAAAAGATAAGATGCCAACGGGATTCAGTAGTTTTAGTTGGGCAATTGCCATATTTTGTTTACCCATTTTATTGTGGCCTTTGGCACTAACGATTTCCCCCAATTTGTTAAAAAATCCACGTTTAACAGAGAGTGAAATGACGTTGATGTCAATTTTTTTATGGGTATACCCTTTCTGTTTGGGGGGGATTGCTCGTATTGCATACCGTCTTCATGCCAGCCGTCCTCGCCTTGCGCGCAATGTTTTGCTGGTCAGTGCGGTCTGTTTTTATGGATTTGTGTGTTATGTTGGGAGTGGGTTTAATTAACCCACACTTTCTATTGGCAACCCTGCTCGTTGCCATGCTTCAAAGCCTCCCGTCACGCTGTACACTTCTGTATAACCTTGTTCGATTAAATAAAGTGCAGCCCCTCGACTACTGACGCCATGATAACAGATAACCAGGACAGGATGATCATCATCGTAGTGCAATTCAAATTGACCGTATGTTTGATTGGTTAAATGAAAAGCGTGCTGTGGGTGAGCTTGTGCAAAATGCAGTTCGTTACGGATATCCAATAAGACGGCGTGGCGTTCTTGCATTAGTTGCCAAGCTTGTTCGGGGGAAATTTCTGCGAATTGGGACATGGTTGTTTCTTTATTAGCCGTTAAAAGATTGCAAATATAGCATTTTTTAGAGCAAATCAAAATGTGGTGTCATGATGGAATGAATTTGTGAGAAATTTGCGTTTTTTTACGCGCACTTTTTGACCCTGTTTTATTTTTTTCTTATCATGCTCCCATGATCTTGGGTTAAGGACGATTTACTATGCAATATTTTTTATCGCAAACAGAGCAAGGGCAACAATTAGGCATTACTGCGAAAATGGCGAACCGCCATGGTTTAATTGCGGGCGCAACAGGAACAGGAAAAACCGTGACGTTGCGTACGATGGCAGAGGCCTTTAGTGATGATGGTGTGCCTGTTTTTTTAGTTGATGTAAAAGGTGATCTATCAGGGTTAGTGAATGCGGGGCAATTTCAAGGCAAAATCGCGGAAAGGATCACTCAATTTGGCTTAGGTGATGAAGCCTATTTGAAGGGGTATCCTGTTTCGTTTTGGGATGTGTTTGGTGAAACGGGTATTCCCCTAAGGACGACGATTTCGGAAATGGGTCCGTTGTTGCTCTCGCGTTTGCTCAATCTCAATGCGACACAAGAAGGATTGCTCAATTTAGTGTTTCGTGTGGCCGATGATAAAGGGCTGCTACTCATTGATCTAAAAGACTTACGTGCTATGTTAAAGTACGTAGCAGAGCATGCCAAAACATTCCAGTTGGAATACGGCAATATTTCTGCTGCAAGTGTGGGGGCTATTCAGCGTGCGTTATTAACTTTAGAAAATGAAGGTGCAGCAAATTTATTTGGTGAGCCCGCATTAAACTTAGAAGATTGGTTACAAACTCGTGATGGACGTGGCGTGATCAATGTCTTGAACTCCGAAAAATTAATGAATTCACCAAGAATATACAGTGCCTTTCTGTTGTGGTTAATGGCGGAATTATTTGAACAATTACCTGAAGTGGGAGATCTGGATAAACCGCGTTTTGTGATGTTCTTTGATGAGGCACATTTGTTGTTTGATGGTGCACCTGCGGCATTAGTAGACAAAGTAGAACAAGTGGTGCGTTTAATTCGTTCAAAAGGAGTGGGGATTTATTTTGTGACGCAAAATCCATTAGATTTACCCGATACAGTTTTAGGACAATTAGGTAACCGTGTTCAACATGCTTTGCGTGCGTTTACTCCGCGTGATCAAAAAGCAGTTAAAGCGGCTGCAGAAACGTTTCGTACTAATCCTACTGTGAATGTCACAGAGACAATTACCACACTGGGTGTAGGACAAGCGTTAGTATCGTTCTTAGATGAAAAAGGGATGCCTTCTCCTGTTGAAGTTGCTTATATTTTCCCACCTCGTAGTCAGTTAAAACCCATCACAGAACAAGCGCGTCGTGCTTGGGTAGAGGAAGATGAGCTTTATCCATTTTATCGTGATTTGGAAGATAATGAATCTGCTTTTGAAGTGTTACATCACCAAGCGGATTTGGCTGCAGTGGCACAAAAACAAGCAGAGCAAGCGCAAGCAGAAGAGGAAAATGGACTGATGGGAAGCTTGAGTCGAATGATTTTTGGAACGAAAAAACGCGGTGAAAAACTCACCGTGACAGAAGAGATCGTTAGCGGTGTTGCAAAATCAGTCGGACGCAGTATTCGTAGTCAAGTCACTAAACAAATTATGCGTGGGATCATGGGTGCGTTGAAGAAATAATGTGCGGTTTGATTAACACCAGTTTTCTGAGATGATGAGCGAGAGATAGAAAAAAGCGTGCTGTTCAATTGAGTAGCACGCTTTCTTTTTTATCCTATCTGATTAGAGGAAGAGATTAGCAAAGAGTAGACCAAAACCTAAGCAGAATGCCATACTTAATAAGCCTGGTAACATAAAGCTGTGGTTGAAAATGAATTTACCAATGCGTGTTGTTCCTGTTGTGTCAAAGTCAATAGAAGCAATGATAGGACCGTAGTTTGGAATGAAGAAATAACCGTTTACGGCAACAAATGTCCCAATCAAAATCGGGGCAGGGATGCCTAACGCGATACCGAGTGGGAAGAGTGTTGCAACAGTTGCCCCTTGGCTGTTAACTAATACAGAGAGTGCAAATAACGCGAATGCAAAAGCCCAAGGTGCAGTTTCTACCAAGTATTTCACGGATTCTTTTACTTCAGTCATGTGTGCTTGCATTAACGTATCACCCAACCATGCAATACCGAAGATTGCGATAACCGCACGCATACCCGCATGGAAAACAGAACCTTTGGTTACTGCTGTTCCATCAGGTTTGCAAAGCAACATAATTAATGCACCCGCGGATAACATCACAATTTCAATAGTGTGTGCCATTCCCATTGGTTTGCCATCAAAAGCAGGGCGTAACTCTTTGAATGTTCCCATTAATACGACAAGTAATGCCGCAGTTAAGAAGATGACCACAGAGGTTTTTGCGGTTTTTGAAATTTCCATTTCACCAATGCTAGATTGCATTTGGCTTTCTTTCACATATTCTGGATCTTGAAGTTTTGCTAAATAAATAGGGTCTTCGTGTAATTCTTTACCCATTTTATTGACTAATAGACAAGCAACAAAAATACCTAAGACAGTTGCTGGCATAGTGACGCTAAGTACATTACCTAATGTGATGCCTTGAGGCTCTAAGTAGTTCACTACAGCAACAACCGCTGCGGCAATCGGACTGGCAACAATCGCGAATTGTGAGGCAATAACAGCCATGGATAATGGACGTTCTGGGCGTACACCATTATGGCGACTGACTTCTGCGATAACAGGTAATACAGAATAAGCAACGTGTCCTGTACCTGCTAATACGGTGAATGTCCAAGTAACAGCAGGAGCCATAAAGGTAATATATTTTGGATTTTTACGTAAAATACGTGCTGCGATTTTGATCATGTAGTCTAAACCGCCCGCAGCTTGCATTGCGGCTGCGGCAGAAACGACCGCCATAATCATGAACATCACATCAATAGGTAAACCCGCTGGTTTTAGACCAAAGCCAAATGAGAGAATAGCAAGACCTAATCCCCCCATGACACCAAGTCCGATACCACCAATACGCGCACCGACTAAAATACATAGTAATACTATGCCGAATTGAATAAAGAACATAATGTATCCTTATGTTGTAAGTTTGAACGAAGATTAAGACAAGACATTATAGGTCGTATTCATACTTGCGTAGAATTGTGACTAATATAGCAATAAATAGGTAGGCTATCTATAATATAGATCAATTAAAATTTGAATACTTTCTTTGAAAGATGTATAAACAACGGTTATACTTAAGACCTTATTTTAAAAATTTCACCTTGAGAAAGAACTGAGAAAAACATGCAAGAATTTATTCCAATGGCAAAAGACTTTGCTCAAAATCACACATTAATGGTGATGGCTTGGGTTATGGTTTTTTTGACTGTTATTTATACTTTTATTAAAGATTTTACTTCAAAAGTGAAAGTCGTCACTAACTCTGAAGCCGTCAGTTTAATGAATAATGAAGACGCGGTTGTCATCGATTTACGTTCGATTGATGAATTTGCCCATGGTCACATTATTAATAGTTTGAATGTATTACCTGCAGAAATTAAAAAGCAGAATGTTGGTAAAATTAGCCAACATAAAGACACGCCTGTGATTCTTGTTTGCGCAACAGGCATGAGTGCGACGGCTTCTGCTGAATTGCTAGCGAAACAAGGTTTTAACCGTGTTTATAGTTTAAAAGAAGGCATCGCAGGTTGGCGTGCAGCAAATTTACCTTTAATTAAAAAATAAATCATAAGGACTTAAAAAATGGCTGAAGAAAATAAAGCAGTAGAGAAAGAAGAACAAGAAGTTCAACCCGTATTACAAATTCAACGTATTTATGTCAAAGACGTGTCTTTTGAAGCACCAAATTTACCTCATATCTTTCAACAAGAGTGGGCACCTAAACTAGGCTTTGACTTAAGCACGGAAGCCAAACAAGTCGGAGACGATTTATATGAAGTGTGCTTAAATATTTCTGTTGAAACCACAATGGAAGGTTCTGGTGATGTTGCCTTTATTTGTGAAGTGAAACAAGCAGGTGTGTTCACTATTAGTGGTCTGGAAGATATGCAAATGGCACATTGTTTGACATCGCAGTGCCCGAACATGTTATTCCCTTATGCGCGTGAATTGGTTTCAAGTTTAGTTAACCGCGGTACATTCCCAGCATTAAATCTTTCACCTGTGAATTTTGATGCCTTGTTTATGGATTATTTACAACGCCAACAACAAGCAGAACAAAACACAGAAGAAGAAAACAAAGAAGTTCATTAATCTATCTATTTTCGCTCTCGTTTCGGGAGCGAAATTTTATCACTTAATGTCATTAAGATGATGTCAATTTTCCTCATGCAATTCCATTATTTTTCAGGAGTATAACTATGAATACCACTGTTGCTACTTCTCCAATCACAGTACTTGGTGCAGGGTCTTATGGGACGGCATTAGCTATTGCATTTTCTCGCAATGGTTTTCCTACATATCTTTGGGGACACGATCCTGTCCATATGCAACGATTGCGTGAGGAAAGACAGAATAATGCGTTTTTACCGAATATCGATTTTCCTGATGCGCTACATATTGAAGCGGATCTGGCGACAGCAATCAGCCATTCTCGAGATTTGCTTATTGTTGTTCCTAGTCATGTTTTTGGTGAGGTGATTAGTAATATTAAGCCGCACTTACGTCCAGATCATCGTATTGCTTGGGCAACCAAAGGGTTAGAGCGCGATACGGGGCGTTTATTGCAAGAGGTGATCGAAGAAAAGCTTGGGACACACTATCCCTTAGCGGTGTTGTCGGGTCCGACGTTTGCTAAAGAATTAGCCGCAGGATTACCAACCGCAATTGCATTGGCGTCTAATAATGAACAGTTTGCATTAGAGTTTCAGGCGCGTATTCATTGCAGTAAGCATTTTAGAGTATATATCAACCAAGATATGATTGGTGTACAACTCGGCGGTGCAATTAAGAATGTCATTGCGATTAGTGCAGGGATGTCTGATGGTATGGGGTTTGGAGCAAATGCGAGAACGGCCTTGATTACGCGTGGTATTGCTGAGATCAGTCGCTTAGGGGTGTCATTAGGTGCGAATCCTAATACGTTTATGGGAATGTCTGGCTTAGGTGATTTGGTATTAACTTGTACTGATAACCAATCCCGTAACCGTCGCTTTGGTATTATGCTAGGGCAAGGTTTTTCCGCTCAAACAGCTATGGACAACATCGGGCAAGTAGTTGAAGGCTTTTATAACGCAAAAGAAGCGTATTTATTGGCGCAACGGCAAGGTGTTGAAATGCCAATAACCGAACAAGTGTATCAGGTGTTATTCTGTGGTAAAAATGCACAAGATGTGGCAGCAAGTTTATTAGGACGTGAACGTAAAGGCGAATAAATTCAGCAGTAGAAAGGACGAGGAAAAGAAAAATGCCATTAGAGGTTTGGAACCATATTCGTCAAGAAGCAAAAGAGTTGGCAGAGAATGAGCCTATTTTGGCGAGTTTTTTTCATGCAACGATTTTAAAACATCATAATTTAGGTCATGCATTAAGTTATATTTTGGCGAATAAGTTGGCGAATCCCATTATGCCAGCAATTGCATTACGAGAGATTATTGAAGAGGCGTATCAGGCACAACCCGATATCATTGCCAGTGCAGCCTGTGATATTCGAGCAGTCCGTCAACGTGATCCTGCAGTGGAGTTATGGTCAACACCGTTGTTGTACCTTAAAGGCTATCATGCTTTGCAAAGCCACCGTATTACGCATTATTTGTGGCAGCAAAATCGTAAGGCACTTGCTGTGTATTTACAAAATCAGATTTCGGTTGCATTTGACGTGGATATTCACCCTGCTGCGAAAATTGGCTGTGGCATTATGTTTGATCATGCGACAGGCATTGTGGTGGGAGAGACCTCTGTGATAGAGAACGATGTGTCAATTTTGCAAGGCGTCACACTAGGTGGCACAGGGAAAGAGTGTGGCGATCGCCATCCTAAAGTTCGTGAAGGCGTGATGATTGGCGCAGGAGCAAAAATTTTAGGGAATATTGAGGTAGGGCGTTATGCTAAAATTGGCGCAAACTCTGTTGTTTTACAACCTGTTCCCGAGTATGCGACAGCGGCTGGTGTTCCTGCTCGCATCATTGGACAAGACAAACAAGCAAAACCCGCTTTTGAGATGAACCAATATTTTAATGAGGACGGTGCCTCTAAAGCAGACTAATTAGGATAAAAAGTGCGGTTTGTTTCCGCACTTTTTTTATTCAGTGAGGAAAAGAATATGATTAATAAAGATACACAGCTTTGTATGTCTTTAGCTGGACGTCCTGGCAATTTCGGTACCAGATTTCATAACTATTTGTATCAAAAATTGGGGCTGAATTATATTTATAAAGCTTTTACTACAACAGATATTGAACATGCAATCAAAGGGGTTCGTGCCCTAGGGATTCGCGGGTGTGCGGTCTCGATGCCTTTTAAAGAAAGTTGTATGCCTTTTCTTGATGAGATTGCTCCCTCCGCACAAGCTATTCAATCCGTCAATACGATTGTGAATCATCATGGTTATTTAAAAGCCTATAATACGGACTATATTGCGATTGTGAAATTGATTGAAAAATATCAACTTAATCCAGCGTCATCTGTACTGGTACATGGTAGTGGTGGGATGGCAAAGGCGGTGGTGGCAGCATTCAAACATGCTGGGTTTCAACAAGTTAAGATCTATGCCCGTAATCGTACTACAGGAGCAAATTTATCTGAGTTATATGGTTATACTTATCTCGCTGAGTTAGATCAGCATGCTGCTGATATTTTAATTAACGTCACACCGATAGGGATGTATGGGGCGGTTGAGGAGCAATTACTTGCTTTTCCAGCATCGTTGATTCATCAAGCGAAAGTGGTTTTTGATGTGGTGGCATTACCTGCGGAAACACCGTTAATTCGTTATGCCAGACAACAAGGTAAACAAATTATTTCGGGAGCAGAAGTGATCGTGCTGCAAGCAGTTGAGCAATTTGAGTTATATACTCAACAGCGTCCAAGTGAGGCATTAATTGCGGAGGCTGCGCAGTTTGCTCGATCAGAGCGTTAAATAGCCCCTTTCTTATTGTAATAGTTCCTTTCTTTTTGACGTTGAGCATCTTGTTATGCTCAACGTCTCTATTTTGTTCCATTGTTAAATTTTTGAAAATTTTTTTGTTTTTTGCTTTCCTTTTTATGACTCAAAGAGTAATATGCAAAACTTATTTTTTATAGAAAAATAAGATGACTTTTCTTTATCAATACCTATTTTCTCCTGCGCATTATTTAGAAGGGATTACCATGCAACATCAACAAATTAAGTTTACGTTGAAGCCAATTACGTTATTATTATCCACCTTATTTGCAACCAGTTCAGTACTGGCAGATGTGGGATCTGAGGATGTTATTTCACTTGACGAAATTAGTGTGACTTCACGTGTCGCAACATTTTCGAGCGATCCGTTGTCTGCTGTACCCAAAATGAATGACATTGTGGTCGCGAAACAAGCATTGAAATCACGTTCAAGTACACTCGGTAATGCATTAGCGGGTGAATTAAGCGTACACAGTAATCAATTTGGTGGTGGCTCAAGTGCCCCAGTTATTCGTGGGCAAGAAGGCGTACGTTTAAAAATTTTACAAAATGGTGCGGATGTTATCGATATGTCGCAGCTGTCTCCTGATCATGCGATTGGAGTAGATACATTATTATCAGAACAAGTAGAAGTCGTACGTGGCGCATCAACCCTATTGTATGCAACCGCATCGCCTGCGGGGGTCGTGAATGTGATCGATCGTCGTATCCCAACTCAACTGCCAGCAAAAGGCTATGAAGTGGATTTAAATACGCGCTATAACACTAATAGTAATGAAAAATTAGCCACAACGGGTATTAGCCTTGGTTTAGGTCAGCATATTGCGTTTCGTTTTGAGGGACTTGCTCGAGATTCGAATGAGTACCATGTGCCAGGGATTAATTTAGGACAACGATTGAATTATGTTCCCGATACGCAGAATAAAACCAAAGCCGCAAATTATGGCTTGTCTTTCATTGGTGAGCGCGGTTATTTAGGGTTTGCTTTGAATGAGCGCCATGAAAAATATGGCTTGCCAGGTCATAACCACAAGCTTGATGGTTGTGCGGCACATATTTGGGGCGGTAATTTAAAACATAATTATTATTTATCACTTTATCCGCATTTAATGGATGATACTGATTTAGTAAATACTCACTTCCATTGTGGCTCGAGCCATGAAAACGATGCGAAACACAGCCATGATAATCCTTATGGACATGAACATGACCATACGCTTGGCGGACCATTGGTGACGTCTCATTCTAAGCGTTATGATATTCGTGCAGAGTTAAAACAGCCGTTGAAAGCCTTGGATAAAGTCAAATTAAGCTACTCTTCCACTGCCTATAAACATGATGAAAGTGATAGCAATATTCCAATTAATTTATTTAAAAATAATGGCTATAACCTTCGAATTGAATTTTTCCACACGCCAATAGGTAATTTAACGGGGGTGTGGGGCGCCCAGTATCAAACGCAAACCAGCAGTGCGAATATTCCTCGTATCCGTGCGTGTTCAAATAATGCGTCAGATCCTTGTCACAATAACAAAAAGCGTGATCCTTCTAAAATTTCAGAGAACGATCGTAAACTGTGGGCATTGATTGAAAATACACAGTCACAAGCCAGTTTCTTCTTTGTTGAGCAATTACGTTGGAAGGATTTCTTGTTTGAAGTGGGGGCGCGTACAGAAAAACAAAAAATCAAAATTGATTATGATGTAGCGAAGTTAGCAAAAATAAAAGAAGGGATGGAAGGATGTGATAAAGACAGCTTCTTCTATGACCCAAGAACCTGTAAGCCAGGCAGTTTCCCTGCACCTGATCTTTCACCTTATAATGATCGTGCAAACTCGTATTCTGCCGCGGTTACTTGGAGTGTTACCCCTGATTATACGTTATCGTTTACTTATTCTCATAATGAGCGTCATCCAACGCCAATGGAGCTGTATTATCATGGTAACCATTTAGCAACGGTGTCATTTGAACATGGTAATCGTTATTTGACGAAAGAAATTTCCGATAACTTTGAGGTAGGTTTAGCCTATGCAGGTGAGAAACTTAGCTATAAAGTGAACGCGTATTATAATGATTTTGAGAACCGTATTTTTAATCAAACATTAAGTAAAACAGGGAACTTGTCTTTAAATCGTTACAGTCAATCCAAAGCCACTTACTATGGCGTGGAAGGTCGTGTTGACTATGCGTTCACACCAGAGTTAACGATGGGGTTATTCGGTGATTATGTAAGAGGAAAATTATATGATTTACCGCCAACTTATTATGTTGATCATGCGACTGAGTCCAGAGACCCAGTTCCACAAGCGGATCAAAATGCACCTCGCGTCCCACCAGCGCGTTTCGGTTTCAGAACGACGATGCAGGTTACGGATAATTTAGCCAGCTCATTAGAATATACTTATGTTTATCAGCAACATAAAGTTGCGCCATTAGAAAATCCGACCGCAGCACATAGCTTGTTAAATATGGGGCTGGATTATTCGCGTACTTTTGGTGGTGTAGATTATCAAGTCTTTGTACAAGGTAATAACCTGTTAAATCGTAAGATTTATTCACATACATCATTCTTACCATTTGTTCCACAAATGGGACGTAATGTGACGCTTGGGTTAAATATTCATTTCTAAGTCAGGTCAGCGAGTCTAATCAAAAGCACAGCGTCATTGAGCTGTGCTTTTTCTTTTTTGGATCAACATCCTACTAAGTACGGAAAAATGAGCAAGAAAGTCACTGCACATTATTCTAGTTTAAATGGCGTCGTGTGGTTTGCAATGGTGCGTTTATGTTCGCGAATCAACGCGATAAATGGTTGTGCAAAGCGCTCAAGTTTGATTGTACCTACGCCATTGATTTCCAACATTTCGGCGTTAGTCGTCGGTTGATACTGTGCCATTTCTTGTAATGTCGCATCATTGAACACAATGTAGGAGGGAATATTTTCTTTATCTGCAATTTGCTTGCGTAAGAAACGAAGACGAGCAAACAGATCTTTGTCGTAAGCATTGAGGGCGTGTTTTTGTGGTGCAACCACGGCTTGTAAGGAGGAAAGACGTGGCATTGCCAATTGCAATGGTTGTTCTCCGCGTAAAAAAGGTTTCGCGTTTTCAGTTAATTGTAATGTGGTATTGAAATGATCAAACACTTGTTTGACTAAGCCTAAATGAATCAGTTGGCGAATGACAGCTTGCCAATGTTCTTTGCTTTTTTCTTTACCGATGCCGTATACACTGAGTTGGTCATGTTGATTATCTTGGATTTTTTGATGGCTTAATCCACGTAAAACGCCAACAATATAATGTGTGCCAAAACGTTGTCCGACACGATAAATGGTCGACATCACTTTTTGCGCATCGACTAAACCATCATATTGCTTCGGTGGGTCAAGGCAGATATCACAATTCTGGCAAGGGGTTTGGCGATGTTCACCAAAATAGTTGAGTAAAACTAAGCGACGGCAAGTTTGGCTTTCTGCAAATTCGCCAATGGCTTGTAGTTTAAGTTCTTCAATTTGACGTTGTGCACTTTCTGGTTTTTCTAATAAGCATTTATGTAGCCAAGCATAATCAGCTGGTTCATAAAATAATACAGCTTCGGCAGGTAAATCATCGCGCCCTGCACGTCCTGTTTCTTGGTAATAGGCTTCGATACTGCGTGGCAAATCAAAATGTGCGACAAAACGTACATTAGATTTATTAATGCCCATACCAAAGGCAATAGTCGCGACGACGACTTGTATATTGTCGCGTTGAAATGCACGTTGGACTTGTTCACGCTGACTGGCTTCTAGCCCCGCGTGATAGGCTTGGGCGGAGATCCCTTTATTGCGTAAACTTTCTGCGACACGTTCGACTTTATTACGGCTGTTGCAATAAATAATGCCACTTTTTCCTTTTTGCCCAAGAACAAAACGACATAGTTGTTCCATCGGTTTATATTTTTCGACGAGAGTATAGCGAATATTAGGACGGTCGAAACTTCCAATGTAGACATAAGGTTGTTGCAAATCGAGGTGCAAAAGGATGTCTTGTCGAGTGGCATGATCCGCGGTGGCGGTTAATGCCATGAGAGGTGCGCGAGGAAAACAGCGCTTTAAGCCGCCTAATTGCGTGTATTCTGGGCGAAAGTCATGCCCCCATTGCGAAATACAATGGGCTTCATCAATTGCGATAAAGCTAATATGGCAATGAGAAATTAAATGGAAAAAGCTGGTTGTCATCACTTTTTCAGGCGAGACATAGAGCAATTTTAATGTACCAGACAGGATTTTATTTTGTACTGTTTGTTGCTCTTCAAGGGTTTGGCTTGAATTTAGATAGTCAGCTTCAATGCCATGTACTCGCAATTGGTCGACTTGGTCTTTCATCAAGGATATCAAAGGAGAAATCACTAAGGTTAACCCCGAAAAACATAATGCAGGGATTTGATAACAGAGTGATTTTCCATTGCCCGTTGCCATAATGACAAGGCTATCTTGACCTTGTAAAGCCGCGTGGATCACTTCGGCTTGTCCATGACGAAAGCTTTGGTAACCAAATGTAGCATGCAACACATCAAGTGCGGTCTGTTTTAACGAGATTTCATCAAGGTCGACCGTACTTGTTGTAATTTGCTGTGGTACGGCATCAGAAGACATTATTGAGTGAAATACCTATACCAATCCGCTGAATGTTTTTCTGATAATCGACTAGAGACTCGCCATAGCCCGTATAATATTGCGTATAGAAACGAATATTCGGTGTGATAGGATAGCTGTAACTTGCTTCTAAGCCACCTTTATTGGAGGCGGGATTATAGTGACCCGCAATTTTGAATTGGTGGTCTTGGTAGTAATAACCCAGTGCCATATCCATATAACCACGGTATTTGCTGATGTCAGGGTTGTCGTCTTTTTTCGCTTTTTCAGGAATGCGCCACCATGGTTTCAGTTCAATCGTCCAATTTCCATTTGTTGCTGATGCGCGAGCATACAGGCGGTTCCAGCTACGCGATAACTTTTCTTGATCATCTCGTCCATTTGATTGATGGTTAATCCCTGTTTCAATGTCTTGCATTGTCCAACCAAAAGGTAATGCAGTTTGTGTTTTCCATGCCACAAAAAGTTGCGGCTCATAGTTTGATTCGCGGAAAGGGGAAGAATCATCAACATTACTTAATTGGAACCACGATTTTTGCGTATAAGAGGCGGCTAACACCGAGTCTTGCCCAAAGATACCGCGCCAAAGTGGCAGGGCTAAGCTGATTTTGAATTTAATTTCATCACGGCGTGTTTGGTCTTTTTTCTGAAAATTTCCGTTCGAGTAAGTACCGAGTAAGTAGTTTTCTTCATAACCTAACAAGCCCACAAATTGATCTGATTTGGTTAATAAGACTTGGGTTTTACTTTGGTAGGGACGTGTATGGTCTAGGTGTTGTGCAAAGGCGGTCGTACCGACAAGTGCGGTCATACATCCTACCAATGTAAGCGCGTATTGATTTATTTTCATGCGTTATCCTTAGCGAAAGTGCACTGATTCTCCATGCGCAGCGCACGCTTCTTCTAAACAACGCCAAAACGTTTTACCATCGCTGCTCATCCATTCATTATGTTGGAAACGGAAATGGAAACCACCTACTCGGCTAGCCAACCATAATTCTAATAGTGGTTCTTGCTTATTGATAACAATTTGACTGCGATCAGCAAAGGTAATACTGAAAACTGAGCCTTGCGTATCACAATCTACATCGCAATCTTGTGCTTCCAATTGTTCTTCAATTTCTGTCCAAACTTGCTCAATATTTTGATGAAATTCTGTTACGTTCATAATTCTCTCTTCTTCATCGTGCTAAAATAAAGATTATAAAGATTTTCGCATTATTGTGATAGCACAAAGGCGGATTTAATGGTAAAAAGTGTACTCGATGTGACCAAGAAGGAGAATAAAATGAAAAAATGGGTTTCTACATTACTCGTCACGACAATGTGTGTGTTCAGTATCGGTTGTGGGGTAAAAGGTCCGCTTTATTTTCCAGACAAAACACCAGTACAAGACACAGTAAAATAGCAGGATGTCATGGATTATTTTCAATATCAACAGCAACAATTAATGGCAGAACAAGTTGCGGTACAAAACATTGCACAGCAATTTGGTACGCCACTTTATATCTACTCGCGAGCGACATTAACGCGTCATTGGCATGCTTTCGATCAAGCATTGGGTGATCATCCCCATTTAATTTGTTTTGCAGTGAAATCTAATCCGAATATTGCGATTCTCAATGTCATGGCACAGTTAGGATCAGGGTTTGATATTGTGTCACAAGGCGAATTAGAACGTGTTTTGGCGGCAGGTGGAGATGCCAGTAAAGTGGTGTTCTCTGGTGTGGCAAAAACGAAGGTAGAAATTCATCGTGCTCTTGAAGTGGGGATCCGTTGCTTTAATGTGGAGTCCGTCGCGGAATTGCTGCGTATTAATCAAGTCGCAGGTGAGATGGGTAAAATGGCACCTATATCATTACGTGTGAATCCTGACGTTGATGCACATACTCATCCTTATATCTCTACGGGTTTGAAAGAAAACAAATTTGGCATCAGTGTTGATGAGGCACGTGAGGTTTATCGCTTGGCAAGTCGACTCCCCCATATTCGTGTGACAGGAATGGATTGTCATATTGGTTCTCAGCTCACGGAATTACAACCTTTCTTAGATGCAACTGATCGTTTAATCGTGTTAATGCAACAATTAGAACAAGATGGGATTGTGCTTAAACACTTAGATTTAGGCGGCGGATTAGGCGTAACCTATACTGACGAGACACCGCCTCACCCAACAGATTATGCAGCGGCATTATTAGCAAAATTAAAGCCTTTCCGTGATCTTGAGATTATTCTTGAGCCAGGGCGAGCGATTACCGCAAATGCAGGGATTTTGGTCACCAAAGTGGAATACTTAAAAAGCAATGAATGTCGTCATTTTGCGATTGTGGATGCGGGGATGAATGATATGATTCGTCCAGCATTGTATCAAGCCTATATGGAGATTATTGAAGTAGATCGCAGGTTAGGACGTGAAACGTGCGTATATGATGTTGTGGGACCAATTTGTGAAACGTCTGACTTTTTGGGTAAAAATCGTACCTTGGCGATTGCTGAAGGGGATTATCTCGCACAACGCTCTGCGGGTGCCTATGGGGCAAGTATGTCGTCTAATTATAATTCACGCCCACGTACCGCAGAAGTGATGGTGGATGGTGATCAGGTTCATGTGATTCGTCGGCGAGAAGCATTGAATGAATTGTGGGCTTTGGAACAGCTTTTACCTTAATACAAAGTAAAAAAAGTGCGGTTAAAATCGGGAAAATTTTAACCGCACTTTTTATTTTAACAGCACTTTCTCGGCGTTATGTGTTACATGAGGGCTGACACATATTTTAACATTACACCAGCTGCAATAGCGGAGCCAATCACACCCGCAACGTTTGGACCCATTGCATGCATCAATAAGAAATTTTGGTGATCTTCTTCTAATCCCATTTTGTTAGCAACCCGTGCTGCCATTGGAACTGCTGAGACGCCAGCAGCACCAATTAACGGATTGATTGGGTGTTTACAAATTTTGTTCATAAACTTCGCCATTAATACGCCACTTGCTGTACCGATACCAAATGCGATGACACCTAGTAATAAAATGCCCAGTGTCTGTGGTTGAAGGAACTTATCTGCGACGAGTTTTGAACCCACAGATAAGCCTAAGAAGATAGTGACAATATTAATCAAAGCATTTTGTGCCGTATCATTTAAACGTTCCACTACACCACTGACCCGCAATAAGTTACCAAAGCAGAACATACCTAAGAGAGGTGCTGCATCAGGCAAGAGTAAAGCAACGAGTGTGACTAACACAATTGGGAAGAGGATCTTCTCACGATTGCTCACGTTACGTAATTGCACCATGCGGATTTTGCGTTCTTCTTTAGTGGTCAAGGCTTTCATGATTGGTGGTTGAATCAATGGTACTAATGCCATATAAGAATATGCGGCTACAGCGATCGCACCTAATAATTCAGGGGCTAATTTACTGGCTAAATAAATCGCAGTTGGACCGTCAGCCCCACCAATAATCCCAATTGCTGCTGCTTGTGGTAGGGTAAAGCTAATCACACCTGTCCAGTTTAGCAATAAAGCGCCGATAATTGTGGCGAAAATACCGAACTGTGCGGCTGCACCTAATAAGAGAGTACGCGGATTGGCTAATAATGGACCAAAGTCCGTCATTGCCCCCACTCCCATGAAAATGACCAGTGGCGCAACGCCATAACCAATCGCGACTTTATAGAATAAGGCTAATACTCCCGCGGTATAGCCCATATCTCCCGCCATGATCTCTAACTCATTTTGCACAGATGGCAAGGCGTTATTGAGCGCGGCTTTAATTGCCGCAGGATCTGCCATGGTGTTTAATTTTGCAGCGATGATGGCTAACTGCTCTGTGCTACCGTGGTGTAAAAGGTTGTCTAATGCACTCATCGCGAGCCCAGCTTCTGGGATATTGGATAAGAGTCCACCGAAACCAATAGGTAACAGAAGCAATGGCTCAAATTTTCGGGCAATGGCAAGCCAGAGCAACACTAAGCTTATCAGCATCATAATTGCTTGACCTAGCTCCAAGTGCATAATGCCCATGCCACGTAATAATGAAAGAATACTTTCCATAACAACCTCGTTAGCTTAATGTCATGAGCGTATCACCAACCGCCACGGTATCACCCGCTTTTACACTAATGGTTTGTACTGTACCTGATTGAGCGGCACGAATTTCGGTTTCCATTTTCATGGCTTCTAAAATTAATAATACCTCTCCTTCCGCTACTTTTTGTCCTTCTTTGGCGATCACTTTCCAAATGTTGCCAGACATCGGTGCGGTTACAGGGGTGCCTGTTGCGGCTGGTGCCGCTTGAGGTGTTGCTACTGGAGATGCAGTAGGTTGAGCCGCAGGCACAATATCCCCTACTTCACCGCCATCAGTGACTTTCACAACAAATGATTTGCCATCCAATTCCACTGTGTAGACAGCAGGTCCTGTACTTGCTGCTTTCGGTGCTGGTGCGGTTGGTTTTTCAGCTGATTTGGCTGGTTGAGCGGTTGGCGCTGGCTCAAAGGCGTCTGGGTTGCCACGGTTTTCGAGGAATTTCCAGCCGACTTGAGGAAAGAGGGCGACAATGAGTACATCATCGATTTCATTTTCAGCCAGTTTAATGCCTTTTTCTTTGGCTTGTTGTTTGATTTCTGCGGCGAGTTTGTCCATTTCTGGTGCAATATGATCTGCTGGACGATCAGTGATTGGTTGTCCACCTTCAAGCACACGAGCTTGTAATTCCGCATTTACAGGGGCGGGTGTACGACCATATTCACCTTTTAAAATTCCAGCTGTTTCTTTTGCGATTGTTTTATAGCGTTCGCCCATTAAAACGTTAATAACAGATTGGGTACCCACAATTTGTGAGGTTGGGGTGACCAATGGAATGAAACCTAAATCTTCGCGCACGCGAGGAATCTCTTTTAAGACTTCATCTAATTTATCTGAGGCATTTTGTTGTTTTAATTGACTTTCTAAGTTGGTGAGCATACCGCCTGGGACTTGTGCAACAAGAATACGGCTATCTGAACCTTTAAGTTGCCCTTCAAATTTAGCGTATTTTTTGCGCACTTCGCGGAAATAGGCAGCGATATGTTCCAGTTTATTGATATCTAAGCCCGTATCGTATTGCGTACCTTGTAAAGTGGCGACTAATGCCTCGGTTGATGGGTGACCATAAGTGCCACTCATTGACGAAATAGACGTATCAATACCATCAATTCCCGCTTCGACAGCTTTTAAGAGCGCCATTTCTGCCATACCTGTTGTGGCGTGGCAATGCAAGTGAAGTTGGACGTCATAACGTTGTTTGATTTCGCTAACTAATTTGTAGGCTTCTACTGGGGTTAAGATCCCTGACATATCTTTAATCACAACGGAGTCTACGCCAATTTCAAGGAGTTGTTCAGTAATGTTTAGCCAAGTTTCTAAGTTATGCACAGGGCTAGTCGTGTAACTCAAGGTCCCTTGTGCGTGTCCACCGTTACGTTTTACTGCTTGGAGTGCTTGTTTCATATTGCGAGGGTCGTTCATCGCATCGAAGACGCGGAATACTGACATCCCATTTTTCACTGAGCGCTCAACAAAGCGATCCACGACATCATCGGCGTAATGGCGATAACCTAGTAAGTTTTGACCACGTAATAACATTTGTAACGGAGTATTTGGCATCGCTTGTTTTAGTTCACGTAAGCGAACCCAAGGGTCTTCACCTAAAAAACGAATACAAGCATCAAAAGTGGCACCGCCCCATGCTTCCAGTGACCAATAACCGATTTGGTCAAGTTCATGTGCGATAGGTAACATATCATCAAGGCGCATACGTGTAGCGAAAAGCGATTGATGCGCATCACGTAGCACAACATCAGTAATAGCAATTTTTTTGTTTTGAGTAGTCATTTTTTATTTCCTTTTTAGTTATTTGAGCCCTTGTTGGCGACGATGGTGTGCAATCGCGGCGACGATAACAGGACGTAAATGTGCTAAATCATGCGGATCAGATTGTGTTGTTTTTGTAATCGGTGTGGAAACAGGTTCAGGGAAAAAACGATTGACCAGCTTGGACATAAATTCAATGGCATAAATGAGGATAAAGAGAAATAGCATTACAAATCCGACGCCAGCAAACATCAAGTTTAAGCCTTCTTGCAGCAGTTCTGCATTTGTCATTTTTGACTCCTTTATTGTGATAATAATGTGGAATATTACTTGTTTTTAGTCAGAAAAAAGTTGATGTGAGTCACAAAAAAGAAGTGCGATTCATTTAATCCATGTTTTCTTGGTCTAGGTCAAAATTTAAGCTTGTGGGAATCATCATATTAGTTTCTTATTCTTATTTATTATAATGGCTTGATTTGATTATATTGCATTGAAATGAAAGAAGTTTATTAGCTAAATGCGATATTTTTTAGAGAGAGTTTAGTTTGATTTTTAACCTGTTATTTTTGTGATTACCCTCACAACTTTAATATTTGGGTGATGACAAATTCACCTGTCATGGTTACTTTATACAGGAGATTAATGCTCCCCCATAAGTTGTTATCTTTTACTAAACAAAAGGATAATTTTTATGATGTCAATTTTATCTCCTAATCAAGTTTGGATTATTGTCGATCCCAAATTATCATTCTTTTTCCCCATAATGCACTAGTCCGTTATTTTTTATTTAATTATGATGTTAATTACGTTTTAGAATAACAAGTTGTTTATTCTGTTTTCGTCTCTATGTCAATTTTAAGGATTTGATTATGGAAAACTTTAAACATTTACCTGAACCCTTTCGTATTCGTGTGATTGAGCCTGTGAAAAGAACCACGCGTGCGTATCGTGATGAAGCGATTTTAAGAGCTGGTATGAACCCTTTTTTATTAGATAGTGAGGATGTATTTATTGATTTGCTTACCGATAGTGGAACAGGCGCGGTAACACAAGACATGCAGGCTGCTATGCTGCGTGGTGACGAAGCGTACAGTGGTAGCCGTAGCTATTATGCGCTTGCGAATACAGTAAAAGACATTTTTGGCTATGAATATACCATTCCAACCCACCAAGGCCGTGGTGCAGAACAAATTTATATTCCTGTGCTGATTAAAAAACGTGAACAAGAAAAAGGGCTGGATCGCAGTAAAATGACGGTTTTTTCGAACTATTTTTTCGATACCACTCAAGGTCATAGCCAAATTAACGGTGCGACTGTTTGTAATGTTTACACCAAAGAGGCGTTTGATACGAGTATAAATGATGATTTCAAAGGGAATTTTGATTTAGAAAAACTGGAGCAAGGCATTAAAGATGTGGGACCAGAAAATGTGCCTTACATTGTTTGTACCATCACTTGTAACTCGGCAGGAGGGCAACCTGTATCACTTGCGAATATGCGCGCGATGTATGAGATTGCACAGAAATATGACATTCCTGTTGTAATGGACTCTGCACGTTTTGCAGAAAACGCGTATTTCATTCAGCAACGCGAGCCGGGTTATAAAGCGTGGACTATTGAGCAAATTACCTATGAAAGTTATAAATATGCTGATGCGTTAGCCATGTCTGCCAAAAAAGATGCCATGGTGCCAATGGGCGGTTTGTTGTGCTTTAAAGACAAACGCATGGAAGATGTCTATAACGAATGCCGTACACTCTGTGTAGTACAAGAAGGTTTCCCAACCTATGGTGGTTTGGAAGGCGGAGCGATGGAACGTTTAGCTGTCGGTTTACGTGATGGAATGCGCCAAGATTGGTTAGCCTATCGCATTAACCAGATTGAATATCTTGTGAATGGCTTAGAGGCAATTGGCGTTGTTTGTCAACAACCAGGTGGTCACGCGGCATTTGTCGACGCGGGTAAACTCCTTCCGCATATTCCTGCTGATCAATTTCCTGCACAAGCATTAGCATGCGAATTATACAAAGTCGCGGGTATTCGTGCGGTAGAAATTGGTTCATTCTTATTAGGTCGTGATCCAAAAACAGGTAAACAATTGCCTTGTCCAGCGGAATTACTCCGCTTAACTGTTCCTCGTGCAACGTATACGCAAACGCATATGGACTTTATCATTGAAGCGTTTAAACATGTGAAAGAAAATGCGGAAAATATTAAAGGATTAACCTTTACTTATGAGCCGAAAGTCTTGCGTCATTTCACAGCACGCTTAAAAGAAGTATAAATACTTCATGCAGTTTCTCTGCAATGGGAAACTGCATTTTTTATTTCATTGAGAAGGACACACATAATAAAAAGGCGCCTTTAATTTGGGGGAGTTTGTATTATTCGGTGTCTCTGTTCTGCATTCATCTTCATGGCGCTTTGATTTATTTTCAGTGTATTGAATGTGAATATTGATTTCATGATTTTATGCGTGATGGGGCGATGTTGTAATGAAGGGAAGAAAAGCCAATATGTCCCCTACCAAACAAAATAAAAAAAGGGCAGATAAACTCTGCCCAAACATTGCTATTCATAGCTATTCATAAATGTTCCTAAAATAAAACGCACATTAACGGCGAAAATGCAAATATGTGCTAACTTAAATCCACATCCTTAGTGGCAAAGAAATACGTAGTCACGAAACCTGTAATGTAAGCGACAACAGTACCTAATAAGTAGGTCGCAATCGCAGGGAAGACGCCGAGTGGCGAAGTCATTAACGGTGTAGCTAATAAGCCAGATGGACCAAATACGGTATTCAAGCCCATTGGGTAACCTAAATAAGCTACTAAGCCGATCGTGAAGCCCCCTGCGGCACCACCGATACAAGCTGTAATAAACGGTTTGACACGAGGTAAGGTGACACCATAGATTAAAGGCTCACCGATACCTAAGAAGCCTGGAATAATTGCCCCTTTAATTTGTGTGCGTAGTACTGACGTTTTATTCGCTTTAAAGTACAGGGCTAATGCCGCACCGACTTGTCCCGCACCCGCCATGGCAAGTACAGGGAAGAGTGCGTTGAAACCTTGTGTTTCCACTAGGGCAAAATATACAGGTACAAACCCTTGGTGGATACCGAGCATAACTGAGATTAAGAATAAGCCAGCTAAGACAGCGGTACCGAGTGGGTTACCATTTAAGTTTGAGAATAACCAAGACATTCCATCAAACAAATATACCCCAACAGGCATAATAAAGAGGAAAGTAAAGCAGCCCATGATCAGCAACGTGACAGTTGAGGTCAATGCCATGTCTAAGCTATCAGGAATGAATGTTCTCACCCAACGTTCGACCTTAGCACCGACAATGGCTGCAATTAGCACCCCGATAATGTTACCGCGAGGATCAATGGTTAAGCCAAAGAAGTCGCTTAAACCAGAATAAATGCCTTTTGTTGCTTCTGGGTTATACCCAAGAATAAAGAGCGAGGCTAAAATCGCACCATTGACGCCTGAGCCACCGAAGGCTTTCGCAGCATTGTAGCCAATTAAAATGCTCAAGAAACTAAACAATCCTTTACTGAACACTTTCATATAGGCGATGACATCAACTAAAAAACTATTTGGATTTTCTACACCTGTCACGAAGGCTTGTTGTAAAACTGTTGCTAGCCCAAGCAATAGACCCGCCCCGATAAAACCTGGAATCAGTGGCGTAAAGATCGTGGCAAACTTAGCAAAAAATTGATGGATGCTACTGGTTTGCGTTGATTTGATTTGTTGCTTTTGTTCTCGAGCAATGTCTTTCAGTGAAGGTGAAGTTAATTCGCCGTCGACCATCCCCTTCATCAATTCTGCGGCTTTGGTTGCTTTTCCAGGACCAAGAATAATTTGAAGTTGCTCATCAGCTTCTACGACGCCGAGAACTCCTTCGACTTTCTTGATTTCGTTCATCTCAACAATAGACGAGTCTAGCAACGTGACACGTAGACGTGTCATGCAGTTTGTGACGGTTTTTATGTTGCTCTTTCCACCTAATAACTGCATCAGTCTGTGGATCATCGCATTATCGATTACTGCCATAATCTTCTCCTTATGTTAACTTGCCTTACTTGACTGAAGTTAATGCTTGGTGAATGAAACCGTTGGATTCAGCCAAACAGGTTTTGGCTTCTTCCGCCGAAATATTGAGCAACAGCATCACAATAGCCACTTTACATTGACCACCAGACTGTTCTAATGCCTGCTCTGCTTGATTGCGATCACACTGTGTTACTTGCATCACAATATTCTTTTGCCGTTCGACCAGTTTTGCATTTGTCGCAACGACATCAACCATTAAATTGCCAAACACTTTGCCCGTTTTGATCATCGCGCCAGTTGTTAGCATATTTAAAATCAATTTTTGTGCGGTCCCAGCTTTCATACGCGATGAGCCCGTGATAACTTCGGCACCAACAATCGGAGTAATCGCGATTTGTGCGAGGTTTGCAAGTGCCGAGTCGGGATTACAGCTAATACCAACGGTTATACAGCCACATTGTTTTGCATATTCAATGCCTGCTAATACATAAGGTGTGCGTCCACTAGCAGCAATACCAACGACCACATCTTTTTCAGTTAAATGATGATTTTTGAGGTCTTGCACGCCTGCGTCGCGATCATCTTCTGCATTTTCGACGGCTTTTAAAATAGCCTGATGTCCACCTGCGATTAAACCAATAACTTGTTCATGTGGTGTACCAAAGGTGGGCGGGCATTCGCTCGCATCTAAAATTCCTAAACGCCCAGAGGTCCCTGCGCCGATATAAATTAAACGCCCCCCTTTCATAAAGGCGGCTGCAATCGCATCAACGGCATTCGCGATATCGGGTAAGACTTTTTCAACGGCGGAGGAAACTTTTTGATCTTCTTGATTAATTACTGTTAACATATCCAACGTTGAAAGTTGGTCAATGTTCGTACTAAATGGGTTGCGACTTTCGGTAACTAGTCCATTAATTGAAGTTTGCATAAAAAATTCCTCCCATGGTGTGCACTTGGATTATTTTATTCCAAAATAGAATCATGTGGGGAATTATTTATTCATTCTGTGAGCTCGCTCACTTTTTGTGCGCAATAGAGGAAGAATGCCATGGGATTTTTAATTAAACTTAAGCATGCTTATCATACGTTTTCACCTAATGAACAGCGGATTGCTGATTTTATTTTGAAAAATCCTGCACTAGTTAAAACAGCTTCCTCAAAATCTTTAGCAGCACAAATTGACGTGAGCCAGTCTGCGATCATTAAGTTTAGCCAGAAACTCGGGGCAGATAAATTTAGTGATTTTAAGCTGGCAATCAGTGAGGCGCTTATTCGTCAAGAAGCCCAACAAGAAAAGCGAATTCATCTACATGATAATATTACGGATCAGGATGACTTAGCTGAGATTGCTGAGAAACTTTTTTTAGAAAAGCAGCAAGCATTAAAGGAAAGTTTAAGTTTAAATTCGACGCAAAATTTGGCAGTAGTGATTGAAAAATTATTACAAGCCAAGCGTATTCAATTGATGGGAATTGGCAACTCTGCTTTGGTTGCGAAAGATTTATTTTATAAATTAACTAAAATTGGGTTACCTGCAGTGACAGAAACAGATACCCATGCACAACTTGCCATGAGCCAAAGTTTGACGCCTCAAGATGTGTTGTTTTTGATCTCTTTTTCTGGCGCTCATCGTGAAATTCTTTTAGCTGCAGAAAATGCACGCACACATCATGTCAATATTATTGCCTTGACCGCATTACAAACTAATCCTTTACATCATTTAGCCGATCACGTGCTGTATTCTGTCGCGGATGAGTCCAAATTCCGCAGTTCTTCTATCGCTTCACGTACAGCACAACACGCCATTACAGACTTATTGTTTATGGGAATTGTGCAGAAAAAAGGCGATGCTAATGAATTGATTCTAGAAAGCCGAAAGTTAGTCGGACAGTTAAATAAACATCGTTAAGCATAGAACGCTGCAAAAGTGCGGTCCGTTTTGGTAGCAGTTTGATGGGCGCGTCACTTTCTTTCTTGTGTTAACAATTTCTTTACAAAAAAACACAGTCATGATAAAAAGCAAACGTTTGCATAGGGTAAATATTACATGGATTGCAAATCACCACTTGGTTTACCTACTTATACAACATAGGAGTAATACATGAAAAAGATGAAACTTACCCTCACCGTTGCCGCAACTGCGTTATTTGCCCTTTCCCTTTCTGGTTGTGATGATAAGAAAACTGAATCCGCACCATCAACGAGTACCCCTGCTGCGACAGAAGCTCCAGCGACAGTACAAAGTAAATTTGTTACTATCGCTACAGGTGGAGCGTCGGGTCCTTATAATATTATCGCGACAACGTTATCCGATATTTACAGTAAAACCTTACAAACTAATTCAAAAACACAAACAACAGGCGCCTCAGTAGAGAACTTGAATCTTCTCGCACAGAAAAAAGTCGAAATGGCGTTTGTGATGAGCGATGCGTTAAATGATGCGTTGAATGGTACGGGCAGTTTCCCTGCAAAATTAGACAATGTGAGCCAAATGGCCGCGTTATATCCCAACTATGTTCAGATAGTGACCTCAAAACGCTCTGGTATTCAAACTATTACCGATTTGAAAGGGAAACGTGTTGCAACAGGCGCGCAAAACTCAGGCGTAGAAGTGAATGCGCGTAATTTACTTGCTGGATTTGGCATTACTTACAACGACATTACCGTAGATTACTTAGGTTATGCAGAAGCTGCAGATGCGTTGAAAGCTGGCTCAATTGATGCAGCGTTCTTAACCAGTGGCTTACCAAACTCTTCTTTACTGGAATTACAACAAAGTTTTGATTTGCAGTTAGTGGCGATTCCTGTTGAAGGTGTGCAAAAACTCGCGCAAGAGAAACCGTATTTTAATGCTATGGAGATTCCTGCGAATACCTATGGAAATGCGCAACCTATTCCAACGGCTGCCATTAAAAATGCGCTCGTTGTGCGTAAAGATCTGAGTGATGCAGATGTCTATTTGCTGACCAAAACGTTCTTTGAGAGTTTACCACAATTACAAACCGCACATCAGGCGGCAAAAGCAGTCAGCTTAGAAGGCGCAGTACAAGGTACTGTTGCACCATTACACCCAGGTGCAAAAAAATATTATGACGAAGTGATCAAAAAATAATAGCGGATAATCATGAAGCGGTTCAGTAAGTATGCTTGTGTGCTGGTATGCCTTGGCATGCTTACTGGATTATGTCCAATCACCTATTTGGTGATTCAAACAGAGCAACAGACTTGTTATCTACGCACAACCACATTTAGTTTACAGTGGCGTCACTCTGTTGAACACCAATTATGGCAAGAGCATTATCGTCATGATGGGAAGCGTATATTACTCCACCAAACTTGGCTACAAACATTTGGTGCTGGCACACCTTCCTTCGCTGAACCAGTAAAAAATGTGCCTGCAGGATATGTGGGCTATAAACAACATATTCATTTTCATGAGTTAAATTGGGTGGTATCTCGTCGTATGGAAGGGGTGATAAAGAGTGAAAAAGGTGACATCCCTATTTATCAAACTATTCCAGATTATTCTATGATCACGATAAGACCTGCTCAATCTTTGCTTCTCGTTTATTTATTAGGGAGTTCATGCTATGACTGACAAACTAGATACCACAAGTATCGGTCGCCGCGAACAAGACATTCTAGAAAAATATGATCGTGAATCGGTGACACGTCAATCTACTCACCGCTTTCATCAATGGCTCATTACCCTGATTGCTGTTTTTTATTCTTTATTTCACCTTTATATTACGTTCTATCCTTTGCCAACCTTATTACAACGCGCAATTCACGTTGGTGTCGGGGCGGTGCTGATTTTTCTGATTTATCCTGCTAGCCAAAAACGTCGTCAAGGAAGTGCCGCATGGTATGACTGGATTTGGATCGCTATTGCATTAGCTGGGATGGGTTATTTAATCCATCAATATAACGACATTATGACGATTCGTGGTGGCATTCCGAATACCACAGACATCGTAGTTGCGATTTTAACGGTAGCCGCTGTGTTGGAAGTGACCCGTCGAGTGACAGGATGGATTTTAGTGTTATTTGCCCTTGTCTTTCTGACTTATCCTTTTATCAGTTCAATGGATTTTATGCCAGATCGTTTATTAACTCGTCCTTATGATATTGGTGATATTTTTGGGCAGTTGTACTTAAAAACAGAAGGATTGTATTCTTCTGCAATTGGTGCATCGGTCACGTTCATTTTCTTGTTTATTTTGTTTGGTGCATTTTTAGCAAAATCGGGTATGGGACAGCTATTTAATGATATTGCCTTAGCGATTGCGGGAGATAAACAAGGAGGCCCCGCCAAAGTTGCCGTAATTTCAAGTGGATTTATGGGCAGTATCAACGGCGCAGCTGTAGCGAATGTCGTCAGTACAGGGGCATTTACGATTCCTTTAATGAAAAAAATTGGTTATCACCGTAATTTTGCGGGGGCGGTTGAGGCAAGTGCATCTGTAGGTGGACAAATTTTACCACCAATTATGGGCGCGAGTGCCTTTATTATGGCGGAAACTACTGGTGTGAGTTATGGCACTATCGCCTTAGCCGCACTTTTCCCAGCCGTGTTGTATTATCTTGGTGTAATTGCTCAAGTGCATTTTCGTGCAGGAAAACAAAATTTAAGAGGATTGTCTAAAGATCAATTGCCACAATTCAAAGCCATTATGCGTGCGCGTGGGCACATGTTATTACCGATTGTGGCATTAGTGTGGTTTTTAATTGAGTCTGTGCCGATTGGCTATGCTGCCGCTTATACCATCGCGATTACGGTGTTAGTCAGCCAATTACGTCGAGAAACACGTATGGGACTGAAAGAGATTATTGCTGCCTTAGAAGATGGCGCGAAACAATCCCTTTCGGTGATGGCGGCTTGTGCAGTCGTCGGGATTGTGATTGGGGTTGTTAATTTAACCAGCTTTGGTACGGTGATTACTTCCTCTATCGTTACCTTAGGCGCAGGATCATTATTCTTAACATTATTTCTCACCATGTTAGCTTCGATGATTTTAGGTATGGGGTTACCGTCTATTCCTGCTTATATTATTACCGCTACTATGGCAGCACCTGCATTAGCGACCTTTGATGTTCCTGTATTAGTAGCACACATGTTTGTGTTCTATTTTGGTATTTTTGCGAATATTACCCCACCTGTTGCATTAGCAGCGTTTGCTGGAGCAGGCATTGCACAAGGCGATCCGATGAAAACAGGTTGGCAATCACTGCGTTTGGCGCTAGCAGGGTTTATTGTTCCTTTCATGTTTGTGTACAATCCAACGATGTTGATGATTGATGTCACTCACGTGGCAGTAACCGCAAAAACGTTCCCCTTACCAGATTTCCTCGATATTATGAGCGTATTAGTGTCTTCGACGATCGGCGTATTGGGACTATCGGCAGCAACGGAAGGATTTTTTAAGCAGAGCATACCTCTCTGGCAACGTATTATTTTAGCCGCAGGGTCATTCATGTTAATTATCCCTGAGTTGATGACAGATGTAATCGGAATCGGGCTGGTTACGATTGTGGCATGGCTCAATTTACGTAAACGTTAGTTAGCGTGCTTAATCAACAATAAAGGCTATCTGGAAAGATAGCCTTTTTGTTCTACGTTGAAGAGGGTATGCCGATATAGTGTACGATAAATCCCTTTTTTAGACGACTTGGGTAAAGAAGTCACGGATACCGACCAACATATTATTAATCGCTACTGCAGCAAGAATTAACCCCATTACTCGACTGATCACCGCAGCCCCCGTATTGCCAATTAAGCGTTGAATCCGATTCGCCATCAAAAATAATAAATAAGTAATCAATAAAATAGAAAGCATAATTACTGTCGTGATCGCTTGATCAAAAAAACTAAAACGGTGATTATCAGTTAATAACACAATTGCCATCATCGCACCAGGCGAGGCAATTGAAGGAACTGCGAGTGGATAGACTGCCAATTCACTGAGACTGGAAGACATTCGCATTTCATTTTCTGGTTTGCCCTCTCCAAAAATCATGGTTAAAGCAAACAATAAGAGCACTAATCCTCCTGCGATTTGAAACGCAGTAAGAGGAATTTGCATTGCTTCCAGTAATCCTTGACCTAAGACCAAGAAAAACATCAAGATGCCAGTTGCAATGAGCACCGCTTTTAAAGCAATTTTGCGTCTGTCTTCAATGGATAACCCGACGGTTTTTGTGAGATAAACGGGGACCGAACCGATAGGGTCGATGACCGCCCATAACACCACAAACTGTACGATCAGTGAATCAAACATTGGCAACTCCGATAAAAAAGTAGAAAATACCCCATTCTATAATAAAAGTTGAACGAGACCTACTGAGAAGCTATGCTTTTTTTCACAAATTTAACCTTAAAACGTGGGCAATCTATTTTGCTCGATAATGCGTCTGCCGCGATTAATCCTGGACAAAAAGTGGGCTTAGTGGGCAAGAATGGTTGTGGTAAATCCTCTTTATTGGCGTTATTGAAACAAGAAATTAGTGCAGAGGCGGGAGATGTCAGTTTCCCATCTAATTGGGCGATCGCTTGTGTTAACCAAGAAACCCCTGCATTATCGACATCGGCTTTAGATTATGTGATTGAAGGGGACCGTGAATACTGCCGTCTACAGCAGGCACTCATGAGGGCGAATGAGCAAGAAAATGGACATGAGATTGCGCATATTCATGCGCAATTAGATGCGATTGATGCGTGGACGATTCAAGCACGTGCAGCCGCCTTGTTGCATGGTTTAGGGTTTAGCCAAACAGAATTACAGCAGCCTGTGAAATCTTTCTCGGGTGGTTGGCGTATGCGTTTGAACTTAGCGCAAGCGTTGCTTTGCCCGTCTGATTTATTGTTATTGGATGAACCGACAAACCACTTAGATTTAGATACGGTAATGTGGCTTGAGCGTTGGTTGGTGCAATATAAAGGCACGTTGGTGCTGATTTCTCACGACCGTGATTTTCTTGACCCGATTGTGAATAAGATTTTGCATATTGAAAACCAAAAGCTGAATGAATATACGGGCGATTATTCTTCCTTTGAAGTGCAACGTGCGACGAAATTAGCGCAACAAACCGCACTTTATCGCCAACAGCAACAAAAAGTCGCGCACTTACAAAAATATATCGATCGTTTTAAAGCAAAAGCAACTAAAGCGAAACAGGCGCAAAGCCGTGTCAAAGCACTTGAACGAATGGAGCTGATTGCACCAGCTTATGTGGATAATCCGTTCCACTTTGAATTTCGTGAGCCACTTGCCTTGCCGAATCCATTGCTTTCTATGGAGCACGTCAGTGCGGGTTATCCAAGTGCAGACGGGCAAAGTGCGGTGGAAATTTTAGAAAAAATTAAATTGAATTTAGTGCCCGGCTCACGCATTGGTTTGCTAGGTAAAAACGGTGCGGGTAAATCTACTTTGATTAAATTATTAGCTGGAGAATTGCCTGCGTTATCAGGCACCGTGCAGTTAGCTAAAGGCGTACAGCTCGGCTATTTTGCCCAGCACCAATTAGACACATTACGCGCAGATGAAAGTCCCTTGTGGCATTTACAAAAATTAGCCCCACAACATACCGAGCAACAACTGCGTGATTACCTCGGCGGTTTTGCATTCAAAGGCGATAAAGTGAATGAGACGGTGAAATCTTTCTCGGGGGGCGAAAAAGCCCGTTTGGTGTTGGCGTTAATTGTGTGGCAACGCCCGAATTTATTGTTACTCGATGAGCCAACCAACCATTTGGATTTAGATATGCGTCAAGCTTTAACCGAGGCGCTGGTGGATTATCAAGGGTCGTTAGTGGTAGTCTCGCATGACCGTCATTTATTGCGTAATACCGTGGAAGAATTTTATCTAGTACATGATAAAAAAGTCGAGCAATTTTCGGGCGATTTAGAAGACTATCAAAAGTGGCTGAACGAATTAAATCGTACACCTGATTTGAAAGACGATACCAAAACTGTACAAGAAAATAGCAACAGTAGTGCAAACCGCAAAGAGCAAAAGCGTCGTGAGGCAGAATTACGCCAACAAACTGCACCATTACGCAGAAAATTACAGCAATTTGAAGTGAAAATGGATAAATTGTCTAGCCAGCTTACTGATGTTGAGGTAGAATTAAGTCATGGCAACATTTACCTTGCTGAGAACAAAGAAAGACTGGGTATAATTTTAGCTGAACAAGCAAAAGTTAAAAAGCAGTTAGAACAAGTTGAGATAGAATGGTTGGCCTGTCAAGAAGCGTTAGAAGAGTTACTTTCGGGCTAGATACGCTTATTGCGTTAAAAATATAGGGTGTAGTGAGTCAGGGAGCCATTAGGCTCCCTGATTTTTTTTGTTATTTTTCTACACTTTCCTCTGGATGACTGTTGCATAATATTGTGCTCAATGTAGTGTAATGGCAAATCTTATTCTGTTTTTTACTAGCCAACTACTTGAGGTAAATAACCTGCACGTGTAATAAAGGGGATCACTGTGATTGTGATACCTAACAGTAAAACGAGGAGCAACATCGGAGTACCCCCGATGACTCGATAAGGCAAGTTCGGATGAATTTGGCGGGCTTTCCAGACTAATGCAACAGGTAAAACAACAGCATAGAAAGCAAACATCTGACCCGCGTAGCTTAATGCTAAAATAAACCCTTGTGGATAGAAAAAGGCAAACAATAATGGGGGTAAGAAAGTTAATAAACCGAGACTAATACGCCCAGTTGAAAGGGCAAGAGAACGCTTTAATAAGTCTTGAATACATTCAAATAAACCCAATGCGACGCCTAAAAATGAGGTGATCAAAGCGAGTGCCGAAAAGATTTTTACTGCTTGTGCTAGCATTGGGCTACCCGTGATCTGTAGGCTGGCATTGACTAATCCATTTAGTGTCGGATCTTGTTGTAAAATGTGTAAGAACAGCGTTTGGCTTAATACGCCGTGTGTTGAGAGTTGCCATATGATGTAAAAGACTAATGTGATGGAGGACCCCGTTAAGATTGCGAAACGCAATGCTTTTACATTACCTTGTAAATACGCATTTAAGCTCGGGATCGAGCCATGGAAGCCAAAGGAAGTAAAGAAAATCGGGCTGGCAGACAGCAAGAGTGCTTTATCAATAGGCATTGCCATTAGGTTTGCTAGAGTGACTTTGGGTACCATTAAAAATAGCACAAAGAGAAATGTGGCTAGCATAATAAAAAAGAGAAGACGGTTGATTCCATCAACACTTTTTGTACCAATAATAATGAAAATACCAAAAAATAGCGTGAATAAGCCAATTGCCACATTTGAGGTGGTATTTTCATCCACAATAGTGGGTAAACTGGAGGCAAGAATGCTTCCTCCACCAGTAATGTAAGCAGATAATAGCGCATACAAGAATACCAATAACACGGTTGTCGCAATAATGCGTCCCGTGCGACCAAAATATTGGGCGGCGAGTGTGCCGATACCCGCATCTGCATCGGCTGTTTGATAGACTTCGACAAATAAAAGTGCGGTACAAGTGAGCAATGCCCATAATGCAACCAATAATATTAACGTAAAAGTAAAGCCGATGCCTGCGGATGTGAGTGGCATTGCGAGCATTCCTGCTCCAATCATTGTGCCAGAGACAAGCAGTGTACTGCCAACTGTTTTATTCACAATCTTGTCCTTTTAAAAGTAAATGAAATAGAAAAATGTAAAGATTTTATTACATCTGTTGTGTAAATATACGACTATGTTAGCAATATAGACAGGATAAAGCCAGTTTTATTCTGAATGAGCCGTCATTCAAAATGAGAAGTGTGATCTTTGTGTAACGAAATCTTGACATTGTGACGTTAGGAAATAAAAAAGCCAAAGTAGGTTACTTTGGCTTTTAGCATAAGATTAAATGTTGTTAAAAGTTGACTGCACTTTTGAGTTTTTTCAGTGCGTTAGTCTCAAGCTGGCGCACACGTTCTGCAGAAATGTTGTATTTTGCTGCTAAGTCTTGCAAGGTAGCTTTATTTTCATCGAGCCAGCGTGCTTTGATAATATCTAAACTACGCGCATCCAATCCTTCAAGTGCGATACTTAATTGCTCTGTTGCTTGAGTTTCATAATTTTCATTTTCAAGCTCAGCTGCAAAATTAGAACTTTTATCTTCTAAGTAGAGTGACGGTGAATAAGTTTCTTCACTGTCATCTGTTGGTAAATCAAATGCCACATCAGCCCCTGTCATGCGTGATTCCATTTCGATCACATCTTCAGGTGAAACGCCTAATTCATTGGCGACCATTTCTACTTCATTTTCGTTAAACCAGCCTAAACGTTGTTTGGTTTTACGTAGATTAAAGAACAATTTGCGTTGTGCCTTCGTGGTTGCCACTTTAACGATACGCCAATTGCGCAAGACATATTCATGAATTTCTGCTTTGATCCAATGCACTGCAAATGAAACTAAGCGTACCCCTACTTCTGGGTTAAAACGTTTCACTGCTTTCATCAAGCCGATGTTACCTTCTTGGATTAAATCAGCTTGTGGTAGCCCATAGCCTGAATAGCCACGTGCTACATGAATCACAAAGCGAAGATGAGAAAGAATCAGCTTTTTCGCTGCTTCCAAATCTTCTTGATAATACAAACGCTCCGCTAATTCCTTTTCTTCCTCAGCGGTGAGCATTGGATATTCATTTGCAGCACGAATATAGGCTTCGATACTGCCTTGTGGAACCAACATCATAGTTTGTGTTTCTTTATTCATCGCTTTCCTTCTTAAAATAATGAAAGATAAAATGCCATCTTATTTATAGCATAAAATCCAATAAGAGCCAATCTTTCGAGTGGATTACTATTGGTTGAAAATTAGACTTTAAAAAATGAAGAAAGTTCCAAAGAAATACACATGTTGGGTGAGTCATGGTGTTCGCTGAGATGCAAACCGCACTTTAATGTAAAAAGTGCGGTCTATTTTACTTGTGTTTTGAAAGACACCGAGAGAGGTTATAAAAACGTCGATAAGGCGAGTATCCATAAAATACTTAATACTGGGCCTAAGAAGCCGATGACGACTCCACCTAAACGGAATTCAGCCTGTTTGATCAAGCCTGTACTAAATGCAATCGCATTTGGCGGAGTAGAGACAGGTAAGAATAATGCACAAGAAGCACTGAGACCAATAATAAGCGGTAAAACCATTGGATTGACTTCTACGCCTCCCACCATAGCTAATAATGAAACACCCATCGGAATTAAAATTGTCGTTGCCGCGGTGTTACTCATGAAATTCGACAAAATGACGGTAATAAAACCAAATAAGACCAGTAACATAACAAAGCTAACTTGAATATGGCTGATTTGTTCTACGAAGTGTGCTGCGATGCGTTGCTCTTCAATCGCTAAACCTAATGCAAGCCCTCCCGCAACTAACATTAACGTATCCCAAGGGAGTTGACGAATGTCTTTTTCACCCAGTACACCTGTCATGGTCAAGGCGACAATCGGGATACCAGAAGCGGCAGCGACAGGAATGCCGATCCATTTTGATGTGAGCCAACAGAAGAGGGTGACAGCGAGTACGACTAATACAATTGTTTTGTGTAACATCTCAACACGGTTTGAATGGACGGATGTCGTCTCTTGTAAGAAACTGAAATCTAAGTGTTCTGTTTTATTGACTTGGTATTTTTTGACTAAAACGCGCCAGAAAATGAATAACAAGGCAAATGCAAGAGGAGTGCCAACCATCATCCATTCTAAGAATGAAATTGGGTGACCGAGTTTTTCTAACGCACCAACTGCAATGGCGTTCGGCGCAGAGCCAATAATGGTTCCCATTCCCCCCACTGATGCTGCGGCAGGAATCCCCAATAGAAGTGCTTTTGATAAATTAGAATTTTTGTCTAGTCGTGTGAATAAAGGGCTAATAGTCGCAATCATCATGGCGGTTGTCGCGGTATTACTCATTAGCATCGACATCATCGCAGTAACAAGCATTAACCCCCATAAGACATAGACGGGATTATTGCCGAATTTTGGTAGGACAGCTTTTAGTAATAAGAGGTCGAGTTTGGTTTTTTTCATGGCTTCAGCAAGAAAGAAACCACCAAGAAATAACCAAATTACACTGTCAGACCAAGTTTGCAGGTATTGAATCGCATCATATGCTTCACTTTTTCCCATCACGAAAACAAGAAAGCCGACAATTAAAATACTGACAGAAAAAGGCGGAATGGCTTCGGTCACCCATAAACTAATGGCAAAGAAAAGCAAGAAAAGGACATAATTTTGTACACGGGTAAAACTGGTATCTGACAATAACATTGTCATGATTAAGGCAAAAACAATCGAGAGACAGAAACAAATAAATTGCCTGTTTTTTGCGATTTTTATCATGTGTGAAAATGCGTTGATGTTCATGGATGACCTCTTGAATAAAATAATTAATTAAAAAAACTAAGTCTGATTGTAATCAAAACAATTGCGCCATTTCCTGATCTTGTTCAAAGAAAACATCACTTTTTGAACAGGTACTAAAGAATTTTGTATGAATACACCAAAAAAATGACAAATATAGACCTTTACTCCAAAATGAGTGTGTTTGATTAAGAAGAAGGCGCATGTATTGGTTTTACAATAAGTGTTCGACGGGCAGTAATGATAATAATCGAACAGTTACGCGCTTAAAGAAACTGCTATGGGGTTCTGTTTGATATAAGACGGGTTTTCCATTTTCTTGTGTTGCCCAGTAAATCTGCCCTTGTGGGTTAAGAGAGACCGAAAATGTATAGTTTTGGTGGTGGGTATATAATCCATTGACAAGCATTTGGGCGAGCGTTGGGCTGTCAATGAGTAGTCCCATTTCGGTGTTTAACATAGCTGAACGGGGATCCATGTTAAATGAGCCGACAAACAAATAGCGGTCATCCACACTAAATGTTTTGGCGTGTAAACTCGCCCCACTTCCCCCTTTTAGTAAAGCATGAGGTGTTTCCATGTGTACGGTTGCATCAGGTTTTAATTCGTATAGGCGAATCTGATTTTCAAGCAGTGCTTTACGATATTTGGCGTAGCCTGAGTGCACGATGCTGACATCTGTTGCTTCTAGTGAATTGGTCAGAATTGAGATTTGTGTTCCTTTTTGCGCGATGCGTTTTAAAAAAGCCACCCCAATTTTAGTTGGGACAAAATACGGTGAAATAATGATCAGGTTGTGTTCTGTTGCTTGCATCAGTGGGGCAATATGCGCGAGGACACTGTTTTCTTGGTTAGGCTTGCCCAAGGCTTTTGCTGGGTCATCGCTAATAAATTGTGCTTTTGCCCAAGTAAACGTGAGATCACCTGTTTTTAATGCTTTAGCAAACGGCAATTGGGCTAATTGTGTTAAATACGTTTGGGTAGTTTCATCATCCGATGGCGTACTGTCAAAATCCATTTGGTTTTTTTGAACGATCAATTCGAATGGGTAAACGGATTCACTGTTCCAATAGCGATCAAAATCGTTTTCTATTTGTTCGACAACATGACCAATGACTGAGACATCTAAATCGGCAAATAAGATACCGTTACCCACATCGAAATATTCATCACCAATATTCCGTCCGCCTACGATACTGATTAAGCTGTCTGCGGTGAGAGATTTATTGTGCATGCGACGATTAAGGCGAAAGAAGTCATTGAGATAACCGAATATACGATAATGACGTTGCATAAAAGGATTAAAAAGCCGTACCGAAATGTTTGGGTGGGCATTGATGGCTGCTAATAGGTCATCTAGTCCCTTTGTATTATTGTCATCGAGCAATAACCGCACTTGCACACCCCGTTGTGCTGCATGATAGACACGTTGTAGTAGCAAACGACCCGAAACATCGTGATGCCATATATAATATTGTAGGTCGAGGCTGTGTTGTGCGGATTCGACTAATGCTAAACGCGCTAGAAAAGCATCCCGCCCGTCACTTAATGGGTAAATTCCTGTCCGTTCTGTTTGTTGTGTTATTAATGGGAGCAAGTGTTGTGCAAGTGGACTTTCAGGATCGACCGCACGATATGTTTGTGTTTCTTGATGTGGCTTATTCGGTAAGGCTCGATAAGTGAGTGCTGATAAAATAAGTATGCTGATAAGCAATATTATGAATAACATCATCCACGCTAGAAGCATCATCCTCTTGCCCTCTCTTTCGTCGTGCCTGGTAGGCTAATTTGTTTTTTGAGCTCTATCTCATTGTAATGGTTATGGTTGGAATTGCATCTTTTTTGTACTAGTCAGAGCAGTAAGGGAGAGAGTGAACATCATTGATGTTCACTCAAACGAAAAGCAGAGAGGCTATTTAATAAAAAACTTGCCTTTTAACAGTAAATATATAGTGCTGATTAACATGAGACCAATGCTCAGATTAGCGAACCAGAATAAGCTGAGTCCGAGTCCTGCAAAGAGACTTTCCTGTGCCTGTTGATACATCAGTAAACTGACTTTTGCCATGGAAGCGAGACCGAATGAAAATGCCCACATTGCAGGGGTAAAGCCTTTTGTCACGATCCACGGAAGTAAGCGAAGTAAGAACAGTAATTGTAATAATCCATAGCCGATGAGCATGTTGGCAAAGAGGTCAATTTTCCCGCCATTAATCGCAAGATAAGCAGAGCACCCCACAAAAGCGGGCGCCAGTTGGATCCCCATGCTTGGTCGTAAAGGCTCAGGGATAGGTTGTAATGTACGTAGGCGTTGTAATACGGTCGGTTCTAAAATTAACCAAGAGAAAAACCCAGCACCAAAGAAGATCATACCTAAATCGGCATAACCTAAGGTACCCAAAGCCGTCGCGGCAACAAAGTTTGTTGCAACAGTCGGTAGGTAAATCACGGGGGTCGTCAGCTCGGCCTGATGTGTGCCTCGCCACATTCCTGCAATATAATAAGCGGAAAAAGCCAGTTGACAGAGGATACCGATACCAATTAACAAAGTAGCAAGCGACTTTGTATAAGGAATTGCCCCTATGCCAATTAATGTTGTCGTGATCGGAATCAGGCTCACAAAGCTGCCCAATAAAGGATGTTGAAAATCAGTTTTGGCTTGATCTGGGTGGCGTGTCCATTTCCAAAGGTATGCACATAGGAAACTGATCCAAATTACGCCAGCTAGCCCAAATAAGCTTTCACTCAGGAGTGTTGCCATTGACCAAGTAGATGCGGCATAACGCCAAGCGAGGCTCAGTGCAGATAAGCCGAGAACAATCCCAAAATAGTTAATGGGAATAGGAAATGGTTTATGTAATGGTGTTGTCATGATTGTGGTACTAATTGGTATGTAAGATTGTGTTCAATAATATGCAATAACAAATCAATGTTAGGGTGTTTCCCTTTGTGTTGTTTTGCTTCTTCTGTATGTTCAGCAAACAATTGTAATCCTTTTTGTGCTGAAGTGCGGTCTAATTTCCCATTAAATTCACATGCAAGGGCATAATAAACGCGCAATGAACCGAGTTTTCCTGCTACTGCTGGAATATAATGGTGTTGAGTTGTCCCTTCCATCACCGCAAGACCTGTTAAATGCTCAATCGAGGGTAATGTTGCTAAAATAGTACTGAAATTCATTTGTTTCTCATTAACTAATGGCATGTTCACTGTCCACTTCCCCCATTTCATCGATGAAACGAACCTCAGGTTGTAACCAGACAGCAAAACGCTGAGCAACTTTTTGGCGTACATGATGAGCGAGTTCAACAATGTCGGAGCTGGTTGCATGTTGTTTGTTAATTAATACTAACGCTTGCTGTTGATGTACAGCGGCACCACCGATTTGGTATCCTTTTAAGCCACATTGATCGATTAACCAGCCAGCCGCTAATTTGATGTCCCCATTAGGTTGAGGAAAATTCGGGATATGGGGGTATTCTTGTTGCAAACGTATAAAATCTGTCTGTGACACGACAGGGTTTTTAAAGAAACTCCCCGCATTACCAAAGGCATTAGGATCAGGCAGTTTACTGCGGCGTACAGCACATACCTCATCAAAAATTTGCTCCGCAGTAACAGTATGCTCATCAAAATCGGCTAATGAACCATATTTCAATACAGGTTGCCACGCTTTAGCCAGTTTTAAGCCAATGGCGGTAATCACATAGCTGTTTGCATATTCATGTTTAAAAATGCTATCACGATAGCCAAATTGGCATTGGGCAGCAGATAGGCGAGATAATGTCCCATTTTGTAGGTCAAGTACATCGACGTAATCACACACATCTTTAAACTCGACTCCATATGCACCGATATTTTGAATAGGGGCAGAACCCGCACAACCTGGAATTAACGCAAGGTTTTCTAGCCCACGGATACCTGCTTGTAATGACCATGCTACTAGTTGATGCCAGTTTTCTCCGCCATTTACATGGAGGTAATGAAAATCGTCATCTTCTCGTTGTTCAATTCCGCGTAAGCGATTGAGTAACACCGTCCCTTTGAAGTCGCGTAGAAACAGGACATTGCTGCCTTGTCCTAAAAAAAGGACAGGCTGGTTTTTGGCTTGACACGCTGCCCATTGCTGTTTGAGTTGTGCGAGATCAGTGATTTCAATAATGTTTTGTGCACTAACAGGCAGCGCGAACGTATGAAAGGGCTGCAAACTTTGCATAGTTTATCCTTTAATGTTTAGTTTTTATTTCAATTTGACCATTATGTACCATAATAGCTTGATCATTCGTGATTGGGATTAAATTTAAATGTGAGCCGTATGTTTCCAGTATGTGCTGTGTGGCTTCAACAAATGGAAAATTGGTGTAATGTGGCACAGGATAAAAGTCAACTAAATTTAGCGCATGATAATCCGTTAAGTGAGGTGCCGATGCAGCGTCATCCATTAGCTTTACATACTCAATATCGGCTGCCATGATCATCGCACCAGCCGATTCACCAATATAGCTTTTCCCAGCGTTTACGTGCTGAATAATGCGCTCCCTTGCTCCTGTTCTGTTTAATTCTTGCAATAAAAAGAACGTATTGCCTCCACTGACATAAATGATGTCACTTTTATTGAGTTTTTCATCGATTTCAGTCTGGGTCGCTGTCGTTAACTCAAGCTCGTCCAATTCGGCACCGTTATCGATGAGCGCTTGTTTTGCCTCGTCTACATAAAAACGGATCGTTTCAACTTGACTTGCGGTAGGAATGAAGGTGATTTTTTTTCCTTTGATACTGCCCATTTCTGCCAGAAAAAGATCGATGATATTGGCAAAATAAGCCGTTAAAAATACTGTTCTCATGTTACTTTCCTATTATGGTTTAGTGTGATCTTCACTTCTGTGCCTCCTGTGATGCGGTTGGCAATCTGTAATTGCGCATTTAGCTTGTTTGCTCGCTCGTGCATAATGTTTAACCCATAATGCCCGTCAGGTTCGTCTAAACTTGGAATACCAATTCCATCATCGCGTACGATTAACTCATATTCTCCCTCATCGTTCGTGTGGGCAATTACTTCAATGAGGCTTCCTTTTGAGTGTTTAATCGCATTCAAAACGGATTCTCGTACGATTTGTAAAATGTGAACCAATTGTTGCGCACTAAAACTCTGTGAAGGTAAGGCACACTGCACTGTCATGTGAATCGTTGTTTGATTACGTAATGAGTCAATCACTTGTTCTAGCGCCAGTTTAAGATTTGCCTCTTGTACAGTTAGGCGGAATGTGGCTAACAATTCACGTAATTGCACATAGCCATCACGCAGTGCCTGTTCAAAGTTCGCAATAATCGTGAGGCTTTTTTCTTTCGCTTGGGCATGATCTTGTTTTAAATTGTGTTTTAGTAACGTTAATTGGATTTGCAGGAACGCTAATACTTGTGCCAAAGAGTCATGTAATTCACGCGCGATAATTGACCGCTCTTCCATCAGTAAAAGTTGTTGTTGCTGGCGTTGGGTGCGATGAAAGTAAAGTGTTCGACTGAGTATTTGCGCAATATTACGCATTGTCCGTGGATCTGGGCAAGGTAGCCCAGCTTGCCAGTAAAATGTTGCCAACTTCTCATTTTCAATTGTTAATGCCACTTGCTGACACTCTTGATTGGTTTGCTTTTCACCAACGGTCAGTTGCCAATGTTCTGCGCCTTCGACAACTAAGGAGATATAGCGTAAGTGTTCACTAATAAAGATATTTTTTAATACTTGTTGTAACGTCAATTCGTCAACGGTGTTAGTGGTTAATTGCTGTGAACTTTCGTATAACATCGTCAAAGAGCGATTTGTTTGGCGTAATTTTTGGGTTTTTTCATTTACGCTTTCTTCTAGTGACGAATACAGCTTTTCGAGTTCACTCGACATTTGAGTGAACGCTCGTGCCAAACTGCCTAATTCATCCTGCGTTTCCGTATTTAATTTTACGTGATTAAATTGTCGCATTTGGATTTGAATACTGGCGCGGGTGAGTTGTTTTAGTGGCGTGACAACTTCTCGGCGCGCATACCATACGACGTAGGACACCATAATAATAATCGAGAGCATGGATAAGGAAATGATCAAGACAGCAATAATCCATTTTTTTTCTGCAAAACGCTGTAATGTGAACACAAATTTATCCACCTGTGAGACATAATCTGCAATTTGATTTTTATACGATGTGATATCCCTTTCTCTTGCATAGCGTTCCATGCTTTCCCAACGTTTTATCAAATTGTGATAAGACTGTTTCACTTCATCAGGGACAAACCATTGATGATCAATTTCTAAGAGTGCTTGTGAGTGTAAGCTTACACGATATTGTCGCAAGCTGAGTTCTACGGATTCAGGTTGCTGTTCTAACTCATACAATAAACGATAACTTTGCATTCGTAGCGAACCTGATACGTTGATTGATTCCGCATCTGACTTATTACTCGCCATGATCATCAAGCTTAATGATGTAATGACGCCAGCAAAAATCATGATGATAAATAAATAATTGGCGAGTTTAGTGGAAACCGAATGTTTGATGTTCACAAATGGCCTTTCAAGGTGGAAAACATGACCGTAGTGTAACAAAAAAATGTCTGTTTTTTTACCGCTAAATAAAAATTGATCTAGCACAAGAAAAGTGAACGTTTTTCGCTAAATACTCAATTTGGGTAGTATGAATATTGCCCCCTCTCTTCATAATTGCAGCACTAGGAAAAGCAAAAGAAAAGGAACGGATCATGACTGTTGAAAACTTGCCTCGTCGTCATTTTTTACGTGGACAGTTTTTGACGTCATTGCAATCAGAGCAGGTTAAACAACAAGGTTTTCAAGGCATTCGTCCACCTTGGTCTGTAGAAAATATGCTTTTTATACAAAGTTGTACACGTTGTGATGCCTGCATTCAGGTGTGTGAAACGCATATTCTAATTAAAGGCGACGGTGGGTTTCCTGAAATTCAATTTAGTCGCGGCGAATGTACCTTTTGCCAAAAATGCGTTGCAGTTTGCCAGCAACCTGTTTTTAGACCGCTCAGTGAGTCTGCGTGGGCACACAAGGTTGAAATCACTGCTCATTGTTTGACACAGAAATCGGTGGAGTGCCGAAGCTGTGAAGACAGTTGTGAGTCACGTGCGATTCGCTTTACGCGTCAAATTGGTCGTGTGTCACAACCGATGATCATGCTTGAAGCCTGTAATGGCTGTGGAGCATGCATTAAAAGCTGTCCTGTTTCTGCGATTAAAGTGTTATTGACTGCCGATGAATTGGAGCAACGTAATGACTGAACAAATCACAATGGAAAATGCAAAAGATTGGCATGTATGTGGGCTGATTGTGCAGGGAAATCCAGACAAAATTGAAGAAATTCAGACCGCACTTTTAGCTATGCCGCATACTGAAATTCCTGTCTTTGATGCAGAGAAAGGTAAGTTGGTTGTCGTCATGCAATCTCACGACAAACACCTATTACATGAGCAAATGGAAGCGACAAGAGATATTGATGGCGTAATCGATGTATCACTGGTTTACCATCAACAAGATGAAAATTAAAAACATAACACGATTCAATATAGTGGGGGAAACGCTATGAATATGAAGTTAAGTCGTCGTGACTTTATGAAAACCAATGCTGCGGTTGCTGCTGCAACTGTGGCAGGTTTAGCTATTCCAGTCAAAAACGTGGAAGCAGCGACCGATAAAACAATTAAATGGGATAAAGCACCTTGTCGTTTTTGTGGCACAGGGTGTAGCGTTTTAGTGGGGACGCAAAATGGTCGCGTAGTGGCGTCACAAGGTGACCCTGATGCAGAAGTAAACCGTGGTTTGAACTGTATTAAAGGCTATTTCTTACCAAAAATCATGTATGGTCAAGACCGTTTAACCGTCCCAATGTTACGGATGAAAAATGGTAAATTTGATAAAAATGGTGAATTCACCCCTGTTTCTTGGGATCAAGCCTTTACCATTATGGCGGAAAAATTCAAAAAAGCGCTGAAAGAAAAAGGTCCGAATGGTGCGGGGATGTTCACCTCTGGTCAATCAACCATTTTTGAAGGAATCGCAAAATCAAAATTATTCAAAGCGGGTTTACGCTCAAACAACATTGACCCAAATGCACGTCACTGTATGGCGTCTGCTGCGGTTGCGTTTATGCGTACGTTCGGTATGGACGAACCAATGGGCTGTTATGACGATATCGAAAAAGCCGATGCGTTCGTACTTTGGGGCTCAAATATGGCAGAAATGCACCCAATTTTATGGTCACGTATTTCTGATCGTCGTTTATCTCACCCAAATGTCAAAGTGGCAGTGCTTTCGACTTTTGAACAACGTTCATTTGAGTTAGCAGACTTAGGCGTGATCTTCAAACCACAATCAGACTTAGCAATTATGAACTACATTGCTAACTATTTGATTGAACACAACGCACTTGATAACGACTTCATCCAAAAACACACTAAATTCAAACGTGGTGAAACTGATATCGGTTACGGCTTACGTGACACTCATGCGCTAGAAAAAGCGGCGAAAAATGTAAAAACTGCGGGCAAAATGCACGACAGTGATTTCGAAGAATACAAAAAACTCGTTGCGCCATACACTCTTGAAAAAGCACATGAAATTTCGGGCGTGCCAAAAGATCAGCTTGAAGCATTAGCGAAAATGTATGCGGATCCGAAACTCAACATCGTGTCTTTCTGGACAATGGGTTTCAACCAACATACGCGTGGTGTATGGGCGAACCACTTAATCTATAACATTCATTTGTTAACGGGCAAAATTTCAAAACCAGGTTGCGGTCCATTCTCATTAACGGGTCAACCATCTGCTTGTGGTACGGCGCGTGAAGTAGGGACTTTTGCTCATCGCTTACCTGCAGACTTAGTGGTAACCAATCCAAAACACGTTGAAAAAGCAGAACAATTGTGGAAATTGCCGAAAGGCGTTATCCAAACGCAAGTGGGATACCATGCTATCGCACAAGACCGTGCTTTAAAAGATAAGAAAATGAACGTGTTATGGCAAATGTGTACCAACAATATGCAAGGTGGTCCAAACATCAACCAAGAACGTTTCCCAGGCTGGCGTGATGAAGAAAACTTTGTGATTGTCTCTGATCCTTATCCAACAGTATCGGCATTGGCAGCGGACTTAATTCTTCCAACTGCCATGTGGGTGGAAAAAGAAGGGGCGTATGGTAACGCTGAACGTCGTACTCAATTCTGGTATCAACAAGTGAAAGCACCAGGTGAGTCAAAATCTGACGTATGGCAATTAGTGGAGTTTTCTAAATACTTCACCACAGATGAAATGTGGCCAGCAGAAGTATTAGCTGCAAACCCTGAATACAAAGGCAAAACCCTTTACGAAGTGTTGTTCCGTAATGGTCAAGTGGACAAATTCCAAGTGCCAACAGATAAAGCGGGTTACTTAAATGACGAAGCGGAACACTTTGGTTTCTACTTACAAAAAGGCTTATTCGAAGAATATGCAGCATTTGGTCGTGGTCACGGTCACGATTTGGCAGACTTCGAGGTTTATCACAAAGCGCGTGGCTTACGTTGGCCAGTGGTTGATGGCAAAGAAACCTTATGGCGTTACAGCGAAGGGTATGACCCGTATGTGAAAGAAGGTGAAGGCGTGGCGTTCTATGGTTACCCAGACAAACGCGCAATTATTTTAGCCGTACCTTACGAGCCACCAGCAGAAGCACCAGATGCAGAATACGATTTATGGTTATGTACTGGACGTGTACTTGAGCACTGGCATACCGGCACAATGACTCGTCGTGTCCCTGAATTACACCGTTCATTCCCAAATAACTTGGTTTGGATGCACCCATTAGATGCGAAAGCACGTGGTTTACGCCATGGTGACAAAGTGAAAGTGACTTCACGTCGTGGTGAAATTATTTCTCACTTAGATACACGTGGTCGTAACAAAGTGCCACAAGGCTTAGTATACACCACCTTCTTTGATGCAGGTCAGTTAGCAAACTACTTAACATTAGACGCAACAGACCCGATTTCCAAAGAAACCGACTTCAAAAAATGTGCGGTAAAAGTGGAAAAAGCGTAATTCGTTAACTTTAATGAGGAACGACCGCACTTTCTGTCATTCAGAAAGGTGCGGTTGAAAAATCAAATGAAAAAACCAGTTGTGAATCCCGAACGTCGTCGCTTTTTTAAAGAGGCTACTCGCACTGCCTGCGGGTTGGCGGGGGTTGGCTTGTTACTTGGGTTGCAACAAAAGCAAAGTTTAGCACGTGAAGGTGTGGCATTACGTCCGCCATTTGCCATTGCAAACGATCAAGAGTTTTCTGCGGCGTGCATTCGTTGCGGACAATGTGTGCAGGCTTGTCCATATGATATGTTGCATTTAGCCTCGCTCTTATCACCAATGGAAGCGGGAACGCCTTATTTCATTGCGCGTGATAAACCTTGTGAAATGTGCGAAGACATTCCTTGTGCCAAAGCCTGTCCAACAGGGGCATTAGATAATCAAGCGACAGATATTAACGAAGCTCGTATGGGCTTATCAGTGTTACTCGATCAGGAAACTTGCTTGAACTGGCAAGGTTTGCGTTGCGATGTGTGTTATCGCGTTTGTCCATTAATTGGCAAAGCGATCACCCTTGAAATGCAACACAATGATCGTTCTGATAAACACGCAAAATTTATTCCAACTGTACATTCCAATGCTTGTACGGGGTGTGGTAAATGCGAAGAGGCGTGTGTGTTAGAAGTTGCAGCAATCAAAGTGTTACCGATGGATCTGGCAAAAGGTATGCTTGGTCAACATTATCGTCTAGGTTGGGAAGAGAAAGAAAAAGCCGGTCATTCACTTGCACCAGAAGGCATTATCACCCTTCCAACACGTTTACCGGAGAGTTTGTAATGGCAAATTCACCAAAATATACCGGCAAAGAAGCACGCGAAAAATGGGGCTGGTGGTACGCGAATCGTTTCTTGTTTTGGCGACGTTTAACTCAGCTCAGTATTTTAGCGATGTTTCTAAGTGGTCCTTATTTAAGTGTCTGGATTTTAAAAGGTAATTACAGCGGAAGTATGCTGTTTGATCTGATTCCTATGTCAGATCCCTTGATTATCGCAGAAAGTCTGGCGACAGGATTTCTTCCAACAATGACCGCACTTTTAGGGGTTATCATCGTCATTGCAACCTATGCAATTTTAGGGAGCCGTGTTTTCTGTGCATGGGTTTGCCCATTGAACGTGGTCACTGACACAGCGGCGTGGCTGAGACGTAAACTTGAAATTCGTCAGTCAGCAAAACTCCCACGTGGATTACGTTACGCGATTTTAGTCATGATCCTCGTTGGCAGTGCGGTCAGTGGCGTATTGCTTTGGGAATGGTTAAATCCTGTAGCTGCTTTAGGACGTGCATTGATCTACGGTTTTGGCGCAACAGCTTGGCTTGTACTTGCAGTTTTCTTATTTGATTTATTTATTGTGGAACACGGTTGGTGCGGACATTTATGCCCAATTGGTGCAGCTTACGGCGTGATCGGGGCGAAAGGTATCCTTCGTGTCAAAGTCGAAAACCGTAGCAAATGCGACAATTGTATGGACTGTTATAACGTTTGCCCAGAGCCACAGGTGTTACGTGCACCCTTACACAGCAAGAATAACGAAAGCCCACTTGTGCTTTCAAAAGATTGTATCAGTTGTGGACGTTGTATCGACGTTTGCCCTGAAAAAGTATTTATTTTTACAACTCGATTTAATCATTCAGTTAATCATTCGGGGGAGTGATCAAAATGAAAAAAACTATCTTAATTTTAACCGCACTTTTTGCTTTCTCTGCGCAAGCAAATGAGGTCAAAGTCGGTCATGGTATCGAAGATTCACCTGAGCATGTTGCGCCTGCGTTTCATAACGCCCCAAAAGAAAGTGGATTAGCACCATTAAACTATGTGAATCAACCACCGATGGTGCCGCATGCAACAAAAAATTACCAAGTCACCAAAAATACTAACCAATGTTTAACCTGTCATAGCCCGGAAGCATCGCGTGTGACTGGCGCGACGCGTATCAGCCCAACACACTTTATGGACCGCGACGGTAACATCGTAGGTGGCACATCCCCACGCCGTTACTTCTGCTTACAGTGCCACGTTTCTCAATCTGATGTTGAGCCAATTGTACAAAACGAATTTAAACCCATGGCTGGCTTCGGCAAATAAGTTAAGGATTGAATTATGTTGAATTTGATTAAACGCTTTTGGAGATGGTTTCGTACGCCAAGTCGTATCGCGGTAGGAACCTTAATCACCCTCGCCTTTATTGCAGGAATCGTTTCTTGGGTGGGTTTTAACTACGGTCTAGAACAAACCAACACGGAAGCTTTTTGTGTGGATTGTCATCGTAATGACGTTTACCCTGAATATTTACACACTGCGCATTACCAAAACCGCAGTGGTGTAAAAGCCACTTGTCCAGACTGTCACGTACCGCACGAATTTATTCCAAAAATGATGCGTAAATTACAAGCCAGTCGAGAAGTGTATGCGCACGTCATGGGCTATACCGACACGCTAGAAAAATTTAACTCTCGCCGTTTACATATGGCGGAGCGTGAATGGGCAAGATTGAAAGCCAATGATTCACAAGAATGCCGCAACTGCCATAACTTTGAAAATATGGATTTCAGCCAACAAAAAACCGTTGCTGAAAAAATGCACGCATTAGCAGTGAAAGAAGGCAAAACCTGTATCGACTGTCATAAAGGGATTGCTCACCAATTACCAGATATGAGCGGTGTCGCATCGGGTTTCACTTCTGAACAAAAATAACCCATTCTTGTCTTTCTCCCATTTTTTAATCTGCATCTTATCGGGTGCAGATTTTTTTATTTTTCCGATCTTGTTCACATCTTACGTCCTTTCACATCAGTTTAAACTAGACCGCACATTATGCTCTGTCTTTTTATGAGAGGAGCATGCCATGGAACAGCTGACAACAGCCTTATTACGTCTCGCTCAATTGCCCCGCTTAGGCGCAACAAGTATCCAACGTTTACTGAAACATGTGAGTATCGAGGATTTATTGTATTATGATGCCCCGACATTAAAGCGTATTGGATGGACAGAAGGACAGATTAAACGTTGGTTTCAACCTCATCAGCACCACATTGACTCTGCATTACGTTGGGCGGAAAAGCACAATCATCATATTGTACATTGTTTTGATCCCGCTTATCCTCATTTACTCGCACAAATTGATGCGGCTCCGCCATTATTATTTGTAGCGGGAGAGTTAGCGCTACTCTCTGAACCACAACTTGCGATCGTAGGCAGTCGACAGTGTTCAAATTATGGTGAATATTGGGCAAAACACTTTGCGGTTGAGCTTACACTGGCGGGGTTGATCGTGACAAGCGGACTGGCACTAGGAATTGATGGTTTTTGTCATCAAGCTGTTGTTGAAATTCAGGGTAAAACTATTGCTGTACTTGGGAGCGGTTTAGCGCAGATTTATCCTCGTCAACACAAAGGATTAGCGCAAGCGATTCTTGAACAGGGTGGTGCATTGGTCTCAGAGTTTTTACCTGAACACCCTCCTATTGCAGAGAATTTTCCACGTCGAAATCGGATTATTAGTGGGTTAACACTTGGTACCTTAGTGATTGAGGCAAGTGAACGAAGTGGGTCATTAATTACCGCACGTTATGCGCTCGAGCAAAACAGAGAGGTGTTTGCACTACCCAGTAATATTCAAAATGAAGCCAGCCGAGGATGTCATCAACTGATTAAACAAGGGGCAATGTTAGTTGAAACGGTACAAGATATCGTTGAGAATCTCCCCCCGTATCATGTTATGCCGATGAGTCTACAGTCTTGTTCGACAGCAGATTCCCCACAATTTCCTCATATTTCGTCACCTGCTCATCTCCCCGCACCTGTTTATCCTACGGTCTTTGCAAAGATCAGTTACCAACCGATAAGCATTGATCTGCTGTCACAACAACTGGCTTTACCGATTGATACTTTGTTGGTGCAATTGTTGGAGTTAGAGTTACAAGGATTAATTATGCTTGAGGACGGCGGGTATAAACGGACTTAATATTTTATTTGATATGGGGGGGAGCTAAGGCACAGTTTGTTGTACAGCAAGATGATGTGGCGCGTTAATATAAACTAAGGCACAGTCTGTGCTGTGCCTTATCGTATTACGCTTACTTCGGTTAGTATATGCTAAATGCTTGTAAATAAGGTAATTTTCCTCGTTTTAACATTTTTTCAATGTTACCTTTGTGGTCATTTGTCCCTAAGCCACGTAGTTCAACATTCACCCCGATACTTTTATCATAGACGATTTCATGTTCAGCCTGATGCTGTCTACTGGTCACACTGCGTTTTGCACCCACATTAATTGCCCAGCAACATGTGCTGTACTCTATACCGAGATATTGTTCCACTGGTTTTTTCAAGGCAAGATCTTGATAGTGACGTGCAACCACTGCCCAATGATCAGTGAGTTCCCATGCCAGTGTAATACCAAGTTGTTTAATATCTTGCCCGTAACGGTTTGCTTCTGCAGTCAAGTTCTGGTCGATATATTCTTGACTGGCGTAACGGTAACTTAATTGAATGAGATTATTCTTCATTGGGTTGTACTCAAGGGTAAAGTTGCCCAATGAGGATTTATCTAAGCGTGTATCATATTGATAACTGCCTCGCCAACGCCATTGATCATTAATTTTCCAATTTGCTTCTAATGACCAAGAAGATGAACGACCATACGTACTGTTATCTGGATTTGAGTCAATCCGTGAGTCACGTAAATAATAAATTTGTCCAGCAGATAAATTAAAGCGTTCCTCTCCTGCGGTATCATAAAAGCGTGTCGTACCGCCTAATGTAAACTGGTTAGCCGATGCAATGCGATCTAAACCACTATAACGACGATCACGGAACAAGGCAAAATAGTCTTGTTGCAATAATGAGGAATCATAACCAAAACCTAAATAGGCATTATTTAATTTTGAACCAATATTACTTTGATCTTTATAAGGACGATACAAATATTGTACATGCGGTTCGAGCGTTTGGGTGTACCCGTCAATAACCGTTTGATGGCTTGCTAAGACAGTCTGTAAGTCGATCTTCAGTTGCGGTATCATACGATTAAGCGTGCGTCGGACTTCTTCTGCGCGGCTTTCATCCCCTTCTTGTTGTTGGTAATGGGTAGCATAAAATTTTGTTTCAATATTTAAGCTACCATACTGATTGGAAAGGGGAAGATTTACACTTGGTTCAAGATGAAAACGCCATGCTTTTGGCATTAATGGACTGTCATTATCAAAATGTACTGCTTGGGAAAATAATTTAAAATCCAGTAGCCCATCCAATAAATTATTTTTGTAGTAATTGAAATCAATTTGCGGTAAAGCACGATAAGGTCCGATATCGACTTCGTCAAATATCTGGAATTGTTTTACAGACACCGCCAAGTTGTAGTCTGGTTGATAGTAAGCAATACGGAGATATTGATCGGCATATCCATCGGTGCTTGAACCATAGTTTGAATCAAAATCAGCAAAATAACGTTTATCACTGACTCGCGTATAGTCTACATTCAAACGCCAGTGTTGTAAGAAACTGGAGTGGTGAGTCCAGTAAAAAAGATGGCGTGAGCGGTTATCGTTTTGATAATCCATAAGCCGATCAGAACCAAGATATTCGCCTGCAATTTTGCCTTCACCAATTGGACTTAAATAGCGAAATTCACCATTCAGTTGCCAGCCACGATGTGACATGTATTTGGGAGTAAATGTCGCATCCAGATTTGGGGCAATATTCCAATAAATTGGTTGTGCATAAAAATAACCATCACGGCTTGAGGTTCCAAAATTCGGAATTAATAATCCTGAACGGCGGCGATCGCCAATCGGTAATTGTAAATAAGGTGTATAGAAGACAGGCACGCCTTTTACTTTCAAATGTGCATGCCACATTTCTGCATATTCATCTTGAATATATTGACGAATTTCTTTAGCTTCAATTGACCACGCATTATCATTCGGTAGGCAAGACGTAAATGAGGCATTTTTCATCACTCGGTAGTCATCCCGTAGTGTGACATCTTCTGCCTCCCCTCGTCCTTGTCTATTCACTAACTGATATTTTGCTTGTTTAATATCAGTGTCTTTATTATTTAAGTTAATGCGTGCTTCTTGCCCTGTTAAGTGAATCTGATGATCACGATAATCAAATCCACCTTGTATGTTGACACGACGGTGTAGTGCCTCATTTTCATGCAACTGAGAAATTTCTGCCGTATGTGCTGTTAAGTGACGATTACCTTGCTGAACGTCTACATTACCTTCATAAGTTGCACGACCCGATTGTGTTAGCGTAGCGCGATCTGCTTCAATATATACAGGTAAGTCATTGAGGTTTTCTGTCACGATTTCACCTGAAAAATGAGGCACACCTGCGAGGCATTGCAGTTTAAGATCTGCTCGACTTGCCGTACTATAAAGTGCGCTCAGAATGGCGACAGAAAGGAATGTATAAGAATTTTTTTTCATTGGATAACCGTATTTAAGCTAAAACTGCATCGATTATACTGGAAAATGATCTAAAGGCATATTATTTACACCAACAATCGTTCTGGTGATCATTCACTAACCCCATGGACTGCATAAACGCATAGCAGGTGGTTTCGCCGACAAATACAAAACCACGTTTTTTTAGTGCCTTGGACATCGCAATTGAGGTGGGCGTTTTGGTGGGTACGCAGGATAAGTGCGGCACATCATTGCGTTGAGGTTGATGATGCACAAACGCCCAAATAAAATCGCTAAAATTTTCACCGCACTTTTGCATCTCAAGATAGGCTTTCGCATTGGTGATAATCGCTTCGAGCTTTTTACGATGACGAATCAGCCCTGAGTCTTCCATCAGTTTATCCACATCAAGTGCGGTCATTTTGGCGATTTTTTCGGGATCAAATTGATGAAAGGCATTGCGATAGTTTTCACGCTTTTTCAACACTGTAATCCACGACAACCCCGCTTGTTGTCCTTCTAAACAGAGCTTTTCGAATAATTTCAAGCTATCGTATTCTGGCTTTCCCCATTCTTGATCGTGATATTCGGTATAAATCGGTGTATTTCCAGCCCAAGCACAGCGAATTTTCATCTCTTTTTTCTCCTACTTGATAAGGGATTTTTGTCAGCGTGCGAGCAAGCGTTTGCTCATTAAAAAGGGAAATAAAGATCATTCCATTTTTGCTTTGATATGCTATTGTATACAAGTTAACAGCAAATGAATCGTAATTCAAAGTAGAGGAAAATTATGACTACACAACTTGATGCTCTTCGCAATATGACAGTGGTGGTTGCAGATACTGGTGATATTGATGCAATCAAAACATACCAACCAGAAGATGCAACAACCAATCCGTCCTTAATTTTAAGCGCAGCGGCATTGCCACAGTATGCACCATTAATCGATGATGCCATTGCTTATGCCAAAGCGAAAAGTCAGTGTTCCAAACAACAATTAATCGATGCTGAAGATAAATTGGCAGTAAATATCGGTTTAGAAATCTTAAAAATCGTCCCAGGACGCATTTCAACAGAAGTTGATGCACGCCTTTCTTATGACACTGCAGCAACGATCGAAAAAGCGAAAAAACTCATCGCACTTTATAACGAAGCGGGCATTGCAAATGATCGCATCCTAATCAAAATCGCGTCAACCTGGCAAGGTATCCGTGCGGCAGAAGAACTTGAAAAACAAGGTATCAACTGTAACCTAACCTTACTATTCTCTGAAGCACAAGCACGCGCCTGTGCAGAAGCGGGCGTTTACTTAATTTCGCCATTCGTTGGTCGTATCCTTGACTGGTACAAAGCAAACAGCGACAAAAAAGAATACGCACCAGCAGAAGATCCAGGTGTCATTTCAGTGACTAAAATCTACAACTACTACAAACAACACGGTTACAAAACCATCGTAATGGGGGCAAGTTTCCGTAACGTAGGTGAAATCACTGAATTAGCAGGCTGTGACCGTTTAACGATCGCCCCTGCGTTGTTAAAAGCGTTACAAGAAAACAACAGCCCACTTGAGCGTAAATTAAACTACACTGGTGAAGTAAAAGCGAAACCACAACCATTAACTGAAGCCGAGTTCTATTGGCAACACAATAGCGATGCCATGGCGGTGGAAAAATTAGCAGACGGTATTCGTAAATTCGCTGCTGACCAAGAAAAATTAGAAGCGATGTTATTAAGCAAATTCTAATTTCACACAAAACCCCAAAAAATGCGGTCAAATTTGACCGCATTTTCTTTTTCAGCCCTGCTCGTATGTTGTAAACGGATCACTCAAATGCTTTCAACAACGCAATCGGTGAAAATTCGCCTTTTAAATAATCCTTGATTGACTCAATTACTAATGGACTGCGCTCACATTGACCTTCTTTTTGAATATAGTCATAAAATTCGTCTAAAGTGAGCCATAAACCACGGGTAATGTCGGGATCTTGTGGTTGAATTGGGTACCAATCATCAAGCTCAATAGCAAAAGTAAAACGGAGAAAATCCGTTTGGCTGCGTGGGGCATGCCATTGGTAGATTTTAATTAGGCTTTGCATCTCTGCTTGAATGCCGGTTTCTTCAAACAGCTCACGTTTTGCGCCTTCCAATAGGCTTTCATCTGCTTCTAAATGTCCTGCGGGTTGATTTAAGGTGAGTTTGCCGTGTTCTGCTTCTTCTACAAATAGAAATTTGCCTTTGCAATGTACGACGCAAGCAAGTGTCACATTCGGTTTATGCATGAGATGTCCTTATTTTTTTAATTGTAGTTGGTGGTAAAGTGCGGTCAAGTCTGCTTCAGAAAGTTGGCGGTATTGCCCTTGTGGCAGATTATCTAAAGTCAATAATGCCATTTGATAACGGATTAAACGCAAGGTTGGAAAGCCGATATGGGCTGTCATACGACGTACTTGACGATTACGCCCTTCGCTAATTTTGATTTCTAGCCAACTTGTCGGAATGTTTTTGCGTTCACGAATGGGAGGATTGCGTTCCCATAACCAATTTGGCTCAGAAACTAACCGCACTTTTGCTGGCAATGTTTTACCATCATTGAGCACCACGCCTTGACGAAGCAGGTTTAAATCCGCCTCTTGCGGAATGCCTTCCACTTGGGCGAAATACGTTTTTTCAGTTTTGAATTTCGGTTCGGCTAAACGGTGTTGAATTTCGCCGTTATTGGTGAGCAACACCAAGCCCTCACTGTCTCGGTCTAGGCGCCCAGCAGGATACACATCCGCAATGGCAATAAAATCTTTGAGTGTGGTGCGTCCGTTTTCGTCGCTAAATTGAGTGAGCACATCGTAAGGCTTGTTAAAGAGTATCACTGTGGTGTTCGAAAACCCGCGCGTTGCTTTACTCGGTAAACGACGTGCGCTTTTTTTTCTGGTCGTCACATAGCCTGTCGTCGTGAGTTTAGACGTTCGTGACGAGGTTTTTTGGGGACGCGATACGGGTTTCGCAGTGAATTTTATATTCATAAAAAAGTATTTAAGTTGAAAATGGGATCTAGATCGAAAAACGAAGAAATTTTTTAACAATTTCTTAATAAGTGCTTGCGAACTTTATTCAGTTCCAATAGTTTTGTATGAATAATCTCGTTCGAGCGAGTGTTTATACTATCATAGGCAACAGAATAAGGAAGAAATGATATGCAATCAAAAGTCGTGATCCCACAAGGTGAAAAAATTCAACTTGACGAAAAAGGTGCGCTTATTGTGCCAAATAACCCGATTATTCCTTTTATTGAAGGGGATGGTATTGGTGTAGATGTGACGCCTGCGATGCGAACGGTGATTGATGCAGCGGTAGAAAAAGCATATGGCGGTAAACGTAAAATTGCCTGGATGGAAATTTATGCAGGCGGTAAAGCAAATGAAGTATATGGTGAAAATACATGGCTACCAGATGAAACGATGGAATTTATCCGTGATTATCACGTGGCGATCAAAGGGCCTTTAATGACCCCAGTCGGTGGTGGAATTCGTTCGTTGAACGTGGCTATGCGTCAAGGCTTAGATTTATATAACTGCTTACGTCCGATTCGTTATTACGAGGGAACACCAAGCCCAGTGAAACACCCTGAACTTGTGGATATGGTGATTTTCCGCGAAAACTCTGAAGATATTTATGCTGGCGTGGAATGGGTAGCGGGCTCTGCAGAAGCGAACAAAGTGATTGCGTTTTTACAACAAGAAATGGGCGTAAAGAAAATCCGTTTCACTGAAGATTGTGGTATTGGTATTAAACCAGTTTCAAAACAAGGTACTCAACGTTTAGTGCGTGCCGCATTGCAATATGTCATCGACAATGACCGTAAATCGCTCACCCTTGTGCATAAAGGTAACATTATGAAATTTACCGAAGGCGCGTTCAAAGAGTGGGGTTATGAAGTAGCGAAAGAATTTGGTGCGGAATTGTTGGATGGCGGTCCTTGGATGAAATTAAAAAATCCAAAATCAGGCAAAGACATCATCATCAAAGACAGCATTGCGGATGCCTTCTTGCAAGAAATTCTACTTCATCCAACAGAATATGATGTGATTGCAACACTTAACTTGAATGGCGACTACATCTCAGATGCGTTAGCGGCACAAGTGGGGGGTATTGGGATTTCTCCAGGGGCAAACATTGGTGCAGAAGCCGCGATTTTTGAAGCAACACACGGTACTGCACCGAAAATTGCGGGTCAAGATAAAGGCAACCCAGGTTCATTGATTTTAAGTGGTGAAATGATGTTACGTCATTTAGGTTGGTTAGAGGCGGCTGATTTAGTGGTGAAAGCCGTATCAAAAACTATAGCAGATAAAACAGTCACATTTGATTTTGCAGAAATGTTAGAAGGCGCAAAATTACGCTCAACGTCTGAATTTGCGAAAGATATTGTGGCGAATATGTAATCGAATTTATCAGAATCACATGCCTCATCATGACTTGAAATGATGAGGCTTTTTTATTGGGATATCGCAAAATTTACGTTAATTTGCGGGATAATATGCGGTATTTTTTTTGATTTCGCGGTAAACTATCTACTTTGTGAGTAACTGGCTGAACAAGTATGCGTTTATTTCTTTTTTTATTAGTCGCGGTGTTATTGCTATTCCAATATGATTTTTGGTTTGGCAAAAATGGCTATTTGGATTACAAACAAACGGCACAACAGATCACCCAACATAAACAAGAAAATGAAAAGTTGTCACAACGTAATCAAGTGATTGCAGCTGAAATTAAAGATCTCAAACAAGGGGTTGAAGCCATCGAAGAGCGAGCAAGGTTCCAGCATGATATGGTGAAATCCGATGAAACTTTTTATCACATTGTGAAAGAGCAGAAATAATGAAGCAGGTGATTCAACGTAAAATTGTTGCAGTTGTGCCTGCCGCAGGAGTTGGCAGTCGTATGCAGGCAGATAAGCCGAAACAATATCTGCAAATTCACGGAAAAACGATTTTAGAGCATACGTTATCTGTGTTGTTAACTTATCCTTTGATCGAAAAAATTGTGTTAGCGGTTGCGCCACAGGATCCTTATATTTCTCGTTTATCCTTATTAACACACCCGAAAATCCAAGTGGTTGAGGGCGGTGAAAATCGTGCAGATTCAGTATTAAACGGGATTAATGCAGTAAGAAAGGCGGCACAACATGCAACAGATTTTTGGGTCATGGTGCATGATGCAGCCCGTCCTTGTTTAACTCATCAAGATCTGGATAAATTAGTGCAGGTTGATGATGAAAACGGTGCGATTCTAGCCACACCTGTTACAGATACCATTAAACGTACGTTGGACAATTTACACATTCAGCACACAGAAGATCGTTCACAGCTTTGGCTGGCGCATACGCCACAATTTTTCCCTGTAGAAACTTTAGCACAAGCATTAGAACACGCATTGGCACAAGGGGTATCCGTGACGGATGAGGCTTCAGCGATGGAATTTGCGGGATATCGACCGCACTTAGTCGCAGGGCGCAGTGATAACATTAAAGTGACCCGTCCTGAAGATTTGGCATTAGCTGAATTTTATTTAACCAGAAAAGCACAATAAGAGAAGAAAAAATGATGAATATTCGAATTGGTCATGGTTTTGATGTTCACGCCTTTGGGGGTGAGGGTCCGATTATTATTGGTGGCGTTGCGGTACCTTATGAGAAAGGGTTACTTGCGCATTCAGATGGTGATGTCGCCCTTCACGCACTCACTGATGCGTTATTGGGAGCTGTTGCGCTAGGGGATATTGGCAAGCTTTTTCCAGATACGGATATGCAATACAAAGGCGCGGATAGTCGCGGTTTATTGCGTGAAGCCTATGCTCAGGTACAAGCGAAAGGGTACACTGTGGGTAACGTCGATGTGACCATCATCGCTCAAGCACCTAAAATGCGCCCACATATTGATGCGATGCGTGCCGCCATTGCCGAAGATCTTGCGTGTGATATTGAACAAGTGAATGTTAAAGCGACGACAAGTGAAAAGTTAGGTTTTACGGGACGTGGTGAAGGCATTGCCTGTGAGGCTGTAGCGTTAGTCGTCAAAGCCTAATTTTTTATCAGAAAGTCGTGTTAACACGGTTTTCTCCAATCAGATAAAACAATAAAGGCGAGCCTTGCAGTTCGCCTTTATTACTCTATTAACAAGGAATACATGAAACTCGCTTATTTACAGTCGTCACAATATATGGGAAGTGACGAAAAACAGACCGCACTTCTGAAAGCCGAATGTGCAGATTTTATCGTGAAAGAAGAACTGGGTTATACGCTGTCGGGTGACGGTGAATTTGTCGCAGTGAAAGTACGTAAAACAGACTGCAATACCCTCTTTGTTGGTGAAAAATTAGCAAAATTTGCAGGTGTTTCTGAGCGTAATATGGGGTATGCAGGCTTAAAAGATCGAAAAGCCGTCACAGAACAATGGTTTTGTTTGCATATGCCTGGTCAACCTACACCTGATTTCAGCCAATTTCAGTTAGACGGGGTGGAGATTTTAGCGGTGACTCGCCATCACCGTAAGATCCGTACAGGCAGTCTTGATGGCAATCATTTTGAAATTTTGTTACGCGGCGCGAAAGAAACTGAAGCATTGAACGCGCGATTGGACACACTCAAGGTGTTGGGCTTTCCAAATTATTTTACGGAACAGCGTTTTGGGCGTGATGGTCATAATCTTACGCAAGCATTACGTTGGGCGAGAGGTGAAATTACTGTCAAAGATCGCAAAAAACGTAGTTTTTATCTTTCTGCGGCGCGCAGTGAAATCTTTAATTTAGTAGTGTCAGAACGTTTACGTTTACAGCTGGCGCATCAAGTATTGCCTGGTGATATTTTACAGTTACAAGGTTCACATAGCTGGTTCCAAGCGGATGAGCATGAAGATCTGAATGCGTTACAAGTGCGGTTAGAAAAACAGGATATTTTGCTCACAGCCCCATTAGTCGGGGAGTCACTTCTTCCAGCGAGTGAGTTGGAAAATCAAGTGGTGGAGCAACACGAGGCATTACTGAAATTAATGGCACAAGAGCGTATGAAAGCTGCGCGTCGCCCCATCCTCATGCACCCTCAGGGGCTACGCTGGGAATTTATTGACGCGGGGTTAAAGTTGTTTTTTTATTTACCAGCAGGCAGCTACGCCACGGCATTAGTACGAGAGTTGGTCAACGTACAAGAAGACTGATTTAACACTAAAGGGGAAAGGTCGCATAATCAGAGTTTCCTTCTTCTTGTGAGTTCAGTTTTTAATAGGAAACGCGTTAATAACGCAATGGATAACATAAGGATAAATCATGAAAATTCTTCTCAGCAACGATGATGGTATTCACGCAGAGGGGATTCAAATACTCGCTCGTGAGTTACGCAAATTTGCTGATGTCACACTTGTTGCTCCCGATCGTAATCGTAGTGCTGCCTCAAGCTCACTGACTTTAGTTGAACCGCTACGCCCTTTGCGTTTAGCGAATGGCGATTATTGTTTAAATGGTACACCTGCAGATTGCGTGTACTTAGCCCTGAATGGCTTTTTATCTGGGCAAGTTGATTTAGTGGTATCAGGGATCAACGCAGGGGTAAATTTAGGTGATGATGTGATTTATTCAGGCACCGTTGCGGCAGCATTAGAAGGGCGTTATTTGGGTTTACCTGCAATTGCCGTTTCCTTAGACGGACGTCAACATTATGAAACCGCCGCGCGTGTTGTTTGTGAATTGATTCCTAAATTACATGGGCAAATTTTAAAGTCTCGTGAAATAATCAATATTAATGTTCCCGATATTCCTTATGAACAATTGAAAGGGATAAAAGTATGCCATTTAGGCTATCGTGCCGCTGCTGCGGAAGTCATTAAACAACGTGATCCTCGAGGTGAGACGATTTACTGGGTGGGTCCTGCTGGGTTAGCTGAAAATGAGCAGGAGGGGACAGATTTCCACGCAGTGAAGCAAGGATACGTTTCTTTGACCCCGATTCAAGCCGATATGACAGCGTATCATTCGTTACGGGCTTTACAAGCGTGGTTAGAAAGTGAATAATGGCTCGTTTTTGAGTTTTTAGGAAGAGATAAAATTGAACATCTTCGGCGCAATGTATGATAAAACGATGGAATGGTCAAAACACCGTTATGCCACGTTTTTTCTTGCTTTTACCAGTTTTATTGAGGCAATATTTTTCCCGATTCCACCAGATGTGATGTTGATTCCGATGGCAATGTCAAAACCGCGCATGGCAATGAAACTTGCGCTTTACACCGCCATTGCGTCTGTTATTGGGGGGGCTATTGGCTATGGTTTAGGCTATTATGCCGTCGATTTTGTGCAACATTATGTCCAACAATTTGGTTATCAGCATCATTGGGAAACGGCGATTTCGTGGTTTGAAAAATGGGGAATTTTAGTGGTGTTTGTCGCAGGATTTTCACCTATCCCTTATAAAGTCTTTACGATTTGTGCAGGCGTCATGCAAATGGCCTTTTTGCCATTTTTATTGACAGCATTTGTTTCTCGAGCGGCACGTTTTGTGTTGGTGGCAAAGTTAGCCGCATGGGGTGGTGAGAAATTTGCAGACAAGTTGCGTCGTTCAATTGAGCTAATAGGTTGGTCTGTTGTGGTTTTAGCTGTGATCGCGTATGTTATTTTGAGATAATTGAAGGTTGAAAATGAATAAATTAGTTTTATTGTTGTCTATGATGTTAGTGTTAAGCGCCTGTTCAACAAATGTTCAAGATGAAAGTACATTAAGCCCTGGTATTATGGAGCCAGTCTCAGGTACTGGCGCAGTAGAAGGGGGCAGCTGGCTACCTGAAATTACTAAGCATTAAGCATGAATTTAAAATAAGAAAGAGGAAACTAGCAAATGAAAAAGTCGTTTTTACTTTTGCCTATCAGTATCGCTGTATTAACCGCATGTAATTCAACTGGCCCTGCACCAGTAGAAAGTGCAGATGGCAATTTGACACCAGGTATTATGCAACCAGTTGAGGCGGGTGGAAGCGGTTCTTGGGAGCCTCAAATTCAACAACACGATACTATGCCGAGCGGAATGGGACAACCTACATATCAACCAACGACACCCATCACGCCATCTACTTCAACGTCATCCTCACATTTTGACATTCCTCGTCACCCTGTGACACATCAGCCTGATTACAGCAAAATTGTACGTGGTTCGTATAAAGGAGAAACATATACTGTCCGTAAAGGCGACAGCATGTATTTAATCTCTTATATTTCTGGACTCAGTGTGAAAGAGATTGCAACGTTAAACCATTTGTCAGAGCCTTATCAATTAAGCACAGGACAAGTATTGAAAGTTGCTAATGGTAATAATGCATACGCGACTACGTCTCCTGCAATCGTGGGTACCACGACGACAACGACCACCACGACAACACAGTCTGTGAGTCAAGATTTTAATATTCCTCGAGATCCAACCAATAATCGTCCTGATTACAGTAAAATCGACAAAGGATTTTATAAAGGTGAAACATATACTGTACGCAAAGGCGATACGATGTATCTGATTGCTTATATCTCGGGTTTAGATGTCAAAGAGTTGGCGGCATTAAATAATATGTCAGAGCCTTATCGTTTAAGTGTTGGTCAAACGTTGCGTGTTTCAAATGGTAGAGCGGTTGTGACACCACAACCTGTCACGCAGCCTGTGGTGCCAGCAGTTGATCAACCTAAAACAAAAGAAATAACCTATACACCAGGTCCAAATGGTACACAATATGGTTCTGATGGCACGATTATTGGTCCAATTAAATCTGGCGTTAGTGCATCAACCTCTTCGGCACCAGCGCCTCAACCTGTTGTACAGCCGGTCGTTGATTCTCCAGTTTCTGTTCCTGTGCCGACCACGAAAGCGATGGTATCTAACGTCGCATGGCAATGGCCAACAAAAGGCAGCGTCGTGCAAGGTTTCTCGACGGCTGATGGTGGCAATAAAGGGATTGATATTGCGGGCTCACGTGGACAAGCGGTAAACGCGGCAGCGGCAGGACGTGTGGTTTATGCGGGAAATGCGTTACGTGGCTATGGCAACTTAATTATCATTAAACACAATGATGATTATTTAAGTGCGTATGCGCACAATGAAAGCATTTTAGTGAAAGATCAGGAAGAAGTGAGAGCTGGGCAACAAATTGCTAAAATGGGTAGCTCAGGAACGAACAGCGTGAAACTTCACTTTGAAATTCGTTACAAAGGTAAATCCGTTGATCCAACACGTTATTTACCGAAGCGTTAAGAGGGGTGGGGAAAATAGGACATTATGTGATGTCCTATTTTTTTGTCTTTAGACTTCTAGCCAAAATGTGACGGGACCATCATTCGTTAAACTGACCTGCATATCTGCCGCAAATTGACCGCTAGAAGTTTGAATTTTTTCACCGCACTTTTTCACCACATAATCATATAATTCTTCTGCAAGAGCAGGTGGTGCACCACGAGAAAAACTTGGGCGTAAACCTTTTTGCGTATCAGCGGCTAAAGTGAATTGAGAGACGACAAGCACTTGCCCATGAATTTGTTGCACATTGAGATTCATCTTGCCTTCTTCATCGCTAAATACACGATAATTAAGCACTTTTTCGATTAACCGATCAGCTTTGGCTTGGTCATCTTCTTTTTGTACACCGAGTAACACCAATAAACCTTGTCCAATTTCGCCGACAATTTGATTGTCCACTTCTACTTTTGCCTGCGTAACACGTTGAATCAGTGCAATCATCCTTGTTTCTCCAATAATTGTTTTCTTTGTGCAATTTCTGCTTTGAGTTCTTGTTCAGTTTTTTCGATTTTTTGTTGCAATGCAGGCTCATTAGTGTCCGCTTCTACGAGTTCTTCAACACTCATTTCACCTTGTTTACATAACGTGTAGTCCGCCAATACAGAAGCTAATTGTGCACCAATTAAAATCACCACCCAGCTTAATTGAATCCACAATAACATGATTGGTAACGTTGCCATTGCACCATAAATTAATTGGTATGAAGGGAAAGTGGTCACATACCAAATGAAGGCTTGCTTACCTAATGTGAAGAACACCGCTGCCACTAAAGCACCAATTGCCGAATGAATCATTTTCACTTTTTTATTCGGCACAACGGTGTAAATCAAGGTGAAAATTAACCAAGTTAAAAAGAACGGTACAAAACTCAGCACTTTCAAACCAAATGGCAACGAAATATTGTCATTTAACATCGTGGCGATGTAAGAACTCACACCGATACTTGCGCCAATCAATAACGGGCCTAATGTCAAAATTAGCCAATAAATGGCAAAAGAAAAGACGAGCGGACGAATGGTCGTGTCGTGCCAAATTGAGTTAAGGGTGCGATCAATCGAATTAATCAGCATTAAGGCAACCACAACCAAACTGATCACGCCGACAGCACTCATTTGCTTCGAGTTACTGACAAACTCATCAATATATTGCCCCACCATATCGCTAGCTTGTGGTGCAAAGTTATTGAAAATAAAGCCTTTTAGCTCGCCAGTCACTTCGTTAAACACGGGGAATGCAGAGAACACTGAAAACACCACCATCACGAGCGGTACAAGGGCTAGCATGGTGCTATAAGTCAAATAACCTGCGGCTTGGCTTAATTTATTTTGTTGAAAACGAAGCCAAAACAGTTTCGAGAAAAGTAGAGTATGTTTAAAAACGTTGTTCACAGTAAGCCTCCACAACAATGTTTAAATTTTTTATTTGAACCACAAAGACAGGGCTGTTTCATTGTGGGTAACGGGACTGTTGGATCAACAAAATACCAATGCCCTTCAATATTCACAAACAGCGATTTTTCATGATGCACTTGCGTGCCTTTATCCGTAGCAAAGTGCGCACCAAATTCCACAGTGCTGTGGGTTTTCGAAAGTGGTTCGTGTTTGACAATGGTTAAGCCCACCCATTGCGTGTGTTCTGCCCAGTCTTTTAATTCTGCAATCGGCAGTAAATGCTGCTGACTTGGCACAGTGGTTTGCACAATATAATCAATCTTTTTTAATGCGTAAGCGGTATAGCGAGAACGCATCAATTGCATGGCATTGGCGGGAAGTTGCTGTTGCTGGTGGAATGGCGCACAGCAATCTTGATAAGGTTGACCTGATTGACAGGGACAAAGTGCGGTTAAATTTTCAGTCATTTTGCTCATTTCATTTTCATATTAGGTCAAAATTGTAGCAAAGGCATTGTTGATTGAAAAATAATTTATCTTGTTGCCTTTGCTTCTTTTGATTGATTTCTCGTTATAACGTGTTGAATAACGTGATGCCATAATGCACCAAACTCACCGCAATCGCCCACATAATCACGCCAATCACGAGATCTAAAATACGCCAAGTAATAGGTCTGCGGAAAAATGGAATTAATAATCTTGCGCCATAACCTAGGCTGAAAAACCATAATGCAGACACTGACAATGAACCCACTAAAAAGAACAGTTTTTGTTCAAAAGCCAATGTGCCAGCAATTCCCCCTAAAATCACGACGGTATCTAAATAAACGTGCGGATTGAGTAGCGTAATCAATAACGTCGCAATCACGGCGTGTATGGTGCGTTGTGGTGTATTTTCTTGCTCTTCGAGTGCAAGCGAGGCATTACCTTGATAAGCAGAAAGAAAGGCTTTTAAACCATAAAACAGCAAAAATGCACCGCCTAAAAATGCAAGCACAACGGTTGCCATTGGGCTTTGGCTGATTAGTGAGCCTAGCCCTAATACTCCCAATGAAATCAAAACAATGTCGCAAATAAAGCAGGTTAAAATCACTGCAAGAATATTTTGTTTAAGTAATCCTTGTTTCAATACAAACGCATTTTGCGCCCCGATTGCGATAATCAAACCTGAGGTCACAAAAAATCCTTGTAAAAACTGTTCCATAAAGAATTTCCTTAATAATTCAAACATAAAGTAGTACACTAAACGCAATATTTTCGCTTTGCAAGCGTTTAATTTAACAACTTGTTAACAAGTGAGGTCAACGATGAAACCTTATTTAATTGCACCTTCTATTTTATCAGCGGATTTAGCCCGTTTAGGTGACGATGTTCAAAATGTCTTAAATTCTGGTGCGGATGTTATTCACTTCGATGTAATGGATAATCACTATGTGCCCAATTTAACCTTTGGTCCTGCGGTGTGTAAGGCGTTGCGTGATTACGGCATTACTGCACCCATTGATGTGCATTTAATGGTGAAACCTGTGGATCGCATTATTCCTGACTTTGCAAAAGCGGGTGCAACTTACATCACCTTCCACCCTGAAGCCACAGAACACATTGATCGCTCATTACAACTTGTGCGTGACTGCGGTTGTAAATCTGGGCTGGTGTTTAACCCCGCAACACCGCTCAGTTATTTAGATTATGTGATGGATAAAGTCGATGTGATTTTATTGATGTCGGTGAACCCTGGTTTTGGCGGACAATCTTTCATTCCAAGTACTTTAGATAAATTGCGTGAAGTGCGTAAACGTATTGACCAAAGTGGTTTTGATATCCGTTTAGAGGTTGACGGCGGTGTTAAAGTAAACAATATTGCGGAAATTGCGAAAGCGGGTGCGGATATGTTCGTTGCGGGTTCTGCAATTTTTGATCAGCCAGATTATAAGAAAGTGATTGACGAAATGCGTCAACAATTAGCAACTGTTTAATAAAAAGTGTGGTAGAAAATGACACAATTTAAATTGATTGGCTTTGACCTTGATGGCACCTTAGTCAATAGCTTGCCTGATTTGGCACTCTCAGTAAATTCAGCATTAGCAGAATTTGATTTACCCCAAGCACCGGAAGAGTTAGTGCTTACTTGGATTGGTAATGGAGCAGATATTTTAATTGCTCGTGCTTTAGAATGGGCAAAAGCGCAAACTGGCAAAAGCCTGAATGACGAACAAATTCGTGAGTTAAAACGTCGCTTTGGTTTCCATTATGGTGAAAATTTATGTAATTTAAGCCGTTTGTACCCAAATGTGAAAGAAACGTTGGAACAGTTAAAAGCACAAGGTTACACCTTAGCAGTGGTGACCAATAAGCCAACAAAACACGTTCAGCCTGTGTTAGCCGCGTTTGGTATCGATCATTTATTTAGCGAGTTGTTAGGTGGTCAATCTTTACCAGCGATTAAACCGCACCCAGCGCCATTGTATTATTTATGTGGTAAATTTGGTTTATACCCAAAACAAATTTTATTTGTGGGTGATTCAAAAAATGATATTTTAGCCGCACATTCAGCAGGCTGCCCAGTCGTTGGTTTAACCTATGGCTACAACTACAATATCCCCATTTCAGAAGCGAATCCTGATTGGGTGTTTGATGATTTTGCAGAGATTTTGACGATTTTGAAATAAGGAATAACAATGACAAAACCAGTTGTATTAAGTGGCGTGCAGCCATCAGGCGAATTAACCATTGGGAACTATCTTGGTGCATTGCGTCAATGGGTAAACATGCAAGACGATTACGAATGCCTATTCTGTATCGTGGACTTACACGCCATTACCGTTCGCCAAGACCCCGCGGCATTACGCAAGGCGACGTTAGATGTGCTTGCGTTATATTTAGCTTGTGGCATTGATCCTGAAAAAAGCACCATTTTTATCCAATCACACGTGCCAGAACACACACAATTGGCTTGGGTGCTAAATTGTTATACGTATTTCGGCGAAATGGGTCGAATGACACAATTCAAAGATAAATCGGCTCGCCACGCAGAAAATATCAACGTTGGTTTATTCACATATCCTGTGTTAATGGCGGCAGATATTTTGTTATATCAAGCAAATCAAGTGCCAGTGGGCGAAGACCAAAAACAACATTTAGAAATCACACGTGATATTGCAAACCGCTTTAACGCGATCTATGGTGAGCTCTTTGCTGTGCCAGAGCCGTTTATTCCAAAAGCGGGTGCACGCGTTATGTCACTGCTTGAGCCTGAAAAGAAAATGTCAAAATCAGACGAAAACCGTAATAACGTAATTGGTTTATTAGAAGATCCAAAAGCGGTTGCGAAGAAAATTAAACGTGCAGTGACAGACTCTGATGAGCCACCAGTAGTGCGTTATGATGTACAGAATAAAGCGGGTGTGTCTAACTTGTTAGATATTTTATCTGGTGTAACGGGTAAATCTATTGCAGAGCTCGAAGCAGAATTTGAAGGCAAAATGTATGGGCACTTAAAAGGTGCGGTGGCAGATGAAGTATCTGCCATGCTCACCACATTACAAGAACGTTTCCATCATTTCCGCAATAACGAAGAGTTGCTAAATAAAATTGCTCGTGAAGGGGCTGAAAAGGCGCGTGAACGCGCTAAGAAAACCTTAGAAGCGGTTTACCAAGCGGTTGGTTTTGTAGCATAGTTGATAAGTTAAAAAACTTTTTGATTTTTCACCGCACTTTAAGTGATTAAAGTGCGGTTTTTTTATGACTAAAACGAATATTTTTTAATCCATAACTTGCATTTATTGATAAATATGATTAGATCTTAATGATTTCTATTATCATTTAAAAACAAGAGCAAAAATGGAGAAATTATGCCAAACAAAATCCAATATAGTTTATTGAGTCTGAGTATTTTTTTCGCTTTAGGCGGGTTTCAAGTTGCCTTAGCCCAATCAGATACCAGTAATAAACCAACAGTAAGTAAGTTAGAAACGATTCTAGTAAATGAGAAAGAGGTAGATAGTCGTTATGATGAGAGTTTGCTTAAAACGTATCTTTCTGCGGGGTCTTATTCGTATTTAACTCAGTCAGAGATCTCGACATTTAGAGGCAGTTCTGTGGGCGACTTTTTATCTGGTGTACCTAGTGTCATTGTTGGAAATAAACGGAATAGTGGTGCGTTATCAGTGAATATTCGTGGAATAGCCAATGAAAACCGTGTACCAGTTTGGGTAGACAATGGATTACAGTCCGTCCCTTCTTGGCAAGGTTATGCGGGTTCATCAACTCGTACTTATTTGGATCCAGATTTAATTAGCCAAGTCGAAATAGAGAAAGGACCATCTTTTGCTCATGATGCGGCTGGAGCAATTGGGGGCGTGGTACGAATGAATACACTCAGTTGGAAGGATATTGTGACAGAGGGTAAAGATTGGGGATTACGTGTCACATTGGGTACGATGACAAATACCGTTTCCCCGCCAGCTAATTATACACCAGGTGGCTATCAAACCCGTTATATCAGTAAATGTTTATCGAATACGACAGGTTTATGTAAGGAGCAAACATACGCACCGAATGCGCGTTATTCTTCTCATGGATTCGATTTCAATGCGTATAATTATAGCCTTGCACTAGCGAAAAAATGGGATAATGCTGACATGGTGCTTGCTTATGCAAAACGTAAACAGGGGAACTATTTTGTTGGTCGTCATGGGCAAACACCACAGATTGACTCCATCGAATTTGAAGAGGATTCCGTTGAGGTTATCGAGCCACATCAATATGAAGATATTGAAATTGGCACGCTTTCTTTTAAAGAAAACCACAGTACCTTGTATCGTCCTGGTGAAGAAGCGTTAAACACGTCACAAAATAATGATTCCTATTTGGCTAAAGTGAATGTCTATAATGACGCGCACCGCTTAGGACTGACCTATCGTCATTACCGTAGTCATTTTGGTGAAATTATGAGCTCAATTTTGAATTTTCGTGCTTATGGTGCACTACAGGGAGAAGGAACGGAAGTCAAAGTAGATAACTATCATGTAAATTATCAATACAATCCGAAAACACCTTATGTAAATTTAAATGTCAATGCTTATTATACTCACAGTGATTCATCAAATTTTACGCCACTGATTGAAGAGTATGGTTACTCGTTATCTAGCCGTCATGCCCACTTTTTGATTTCTAAACAGAAAGGGGTGAGTGTTGATAATACGAGCATCTTTCAAGTCAACAACCAGCCTTTAACCTTAAAATATGGTGTGTCACATAATTATGAACGTATTTATCCACCACGTGATGCACAACAACGGGTCAAAGCAAAAGGCTACCCTGATAATGCGATTGCTCCGCTCTATGTGCGTGATGGGAAACGTAAAGAAATGAGTGCCTTTATTCATGCCAATTATCCACTCACTACATGGTTAAAAGCCGATGTGGGATTACGTTATATGCGTTCCACGATCTATGACAATGTTGTGCGCGAAGAAAAAATACATATTGGAGATAAACCTATTCCTCGCCCGGGAGGTGGATTTAATTTTGTGCCGCAGTATAAACATGTAGTACATAAACAAGCACCAATTAAAAATAAAGGATTTTCACCGATCATCATGTTAAGTGCTGATGTGCTGGAGGGTACCCTTCTCTATGTAAAATATGCCGAGGCATTGCGTTCCCCAAGTTTATTCCAAGCTACGAAAGGTTGGAGTATGCAGTCAACCGCAGATAATCTGGAGCAGCTAAAACCAGAAAGAGCAAAAAATTGGGAACTAGGCATTACAGGATTCTATGAACATCTTGGTGGTCGTGATAATGTGATGGGTTTTAAACTCGCTTATTTCCATAATACAGTAAAAGATTATCTCACACGAAGTTTTGATCGCATGAGTGGTTTAACACAAACCTTAAATTTACAAAGTGCGCAATTTACAGGATTTGAGGCATCTGCTTATTATGATATGCGTAAATTTTATGCGAAACTGGCGGGCACTTATTATACGAGAACAAAATTCTGTTTAACGCCTGAACAAGCAGGTAAAGAAACACAGTGTAATTCAGGTTATGTTTATCGGAGCAATTTAAATAATGCTGTCCCACCTCGATTAAATGTACACCTTACATTAGGGTCACGTTGGTTAGACGAAAAGTTAGATATTGGGGCTCGTTACAGCTATTACAGCAAACGTTTAGTGCCAGTGTTGTCTTCCGAACGGTTTGCTAATACATCGAGCATTGAGTGGGCCCCTTATTCGCTCGTTGATTTGTATGCCAACTATCATGTGTCTAAGCAGTTAAAATTGACTATGACAATGGATAATGTATTCAATCGTTATTATTTAGATACGAATAATATGGGATTGAACACAGCGCCAGGTAGAACATTACATTTTGGTGTTGAATATCGCTTCTAGCCATACAAAAGGCTGTCTAACAACCACACACGTGGAGCACGTGTGTGGTTATTTATTTAACTTGAGATTTTTGTTTGACTTTATTATATGATGCTTAACATTTTATAACCTATATGAATGGGAATTATTTACACCCTTCTGTTGTCAAAGCCTGTGCTGATGAATGGCATGTATTAATTGAATAGTGAGGAAAGTGTGGTGAGATTGTTAAAGGTGTTATGTTGTGCAGTGTTATGTTATGCCTCAAATGTCTGGGCAAAAGCGGATTTTAATATTAAATACAGCTCAAATTATTTAATGCCAGCGTATGTGCATTTTAAAGCCGATGGGGCTAAGTATTCCGTTGACGCCAAAATTAATGTTCCCCTTTATAACATTGCGTTTTTGTCAAAAGGCATACAAGGGGCAAAACAGTTCAATATGGTGGATTATCAAGATGTCCGTAACGGTAAACCTTATGCCACTTCAAAAATTCAAGGTGATACGATCGAATATGGCAAAGTCAAAAATGGTTTAACCAAAACCGCGTTGGAATTGCCAACATTTGATTTATTTACAATGGCATTTCAGCTCAGTTATTACGATAAATTGCCGATGAATTTCCAAATTACTAACGGCAAAAAATTGTATCCTATGCGTAATGTATTTGTGAAAAAAAGCGAGAGTGTGGTGAAACATAATGCGCAAGACGTCACTCAAATTACCTACCAATTTAAAACAGGCGAGAAAGATATTGTGGTGAAAAAATTTGCAGGTGAACAATTTCCACGCTTTATTTCTTACAATCGCGATGGCGATAATTATGAATTAACTTTCAGTGATTTTGTGAAATAATCTTGTCTGAACTCAAGCGAAAGTGCGGTAAAAATCACCGCACTTTTTTATTGTTTTTAAACTAAGAAATAACGATAGGCTGGGCTTTCCGTGACATCTTGATAAACGTAGCCAAGTTTTTCTAAATGTTGGTTGAAAGCGTCAAGATCGTCATCATTAAGTTGGAAACCTGCGAGGACGTTGCCGTAGTCTGCTCCATGGGCGCGGTAGTGGAACACGGAGATATTCCAGTGGGTTTGTCCAAGGGTTTCGAGGAATTTCAATAATGCGCCTTTTTGCTCTGGAAATTCGAAGCTATATAAACGCTCTTTAAAGTGGCTATTTGAGCGGCCGCCGATCATATAGCGCACGTGCGTTTTCGCAATATCATCATCAGACAAGTCGATCAAGTCATAGCCATTTTGTTGTAACTGATTGATAATGCTATTTTTCTCTTCTTCACCGCTAATCCGTACCCCCACGAAAATGCACGCTTGAGCATCATCTGCATAACGGTATTTAAATTCGGTTACTGGCACTGCACCTAAAATATGACAGAATTTTAAGAAGCTGCCCGGTTTTTCTGGGATAGTTACCGCAAGCAATGCTTCGTGTTGTTCACCGATTTCGCAACGCTCAGACACATAACGCAAGGTATGGAAGTTTAAGTTTGCTCCAGAAAGCACATTTACTAACGTTTCACCTTGAATATTGTGTTCTTTCACATATTTTTTTAAGCCAGCAAGTGAAAGCGCACCTGACGGCTCTGCAATCGCACGCACATTTTCAAAAATATCTTTTACTGCTGCACAGATTTCATCACCGTCAACAAGTACCACATCATCAATATATTGCTGACAAACGCGGAAAGTTTCGTCGCCAATACGTTTTACCGCCACGCCGTCTGCGAATAAACCCACACGGTCTAACTCAACAGGCTTGCCTGCTTTTAATGCATGATATAAACACGCCGAGTCTTTAGATTCAACGCCAATCACTTTAATTTCTGGCATTAATTGCTTAATTAATACAGCAATACCCGCCGCTAAACCACCGCCACCGACAGGCACAAAAATGCGATCGATGTGTGTATTTTGTTGTAGCAATTCCATCGCCAATGAACCTTGCCCTGCGATCACTGCTGGGTGATCAAAAGGCGGAATAAAGGTCATATGTTTACTTTCAGACAGCTCAATCGCTTTCGCTTTGGCTTCGTCAAAGTTTGCGCCATATAGCAACACTTCGCCACCAAAACCACGTACGGCTTCCACTTTGATGCTTGGGGTATTTTGTGGCATTACGATGAGTGCCCGTAAACCAAGTTGTTTCGCGGAAAGTGCAACACCTTGTGCGTGGTTGCCTGCTGAAGCCGCAATGACACCTGCTCGTTTTTGCTCATCAGGCAATCCTGCAATCATGGCATAAGCACCACGCAGTTTAAAACTATGTACAGGTTGGCGATCTTCACGTTTGATAAAAATGTGATTGCCCAAGCGCTCGGAAAGTTTGGGCATTTCTTGTAAAGGTGTGACTTGTGCCACTTCATACACTCTTGAGCTGAGCACCGCTTTTAAGTATTCGGCGCCAGTAGGTTGGGCGGAGGTGAGGTTGTTCGTCATAAATGATATCCGTTTATTTTATTACTCTAATCTTTCGCCTGAGGGCGAGTTACTTTTCTTTACTCGTGTAAAGCAAAGTAACCAAAAGAAACACGCCCCTGATTTTTCTTCTTCCTTCGCTTATTGCTAACTTTTGGAACCAACTTTCAAAACTCGCTTGCTTGGCAAGCTCAAACACTGAAAGTTGTTCTCAAAAGTTAACGCAACCGCTACGGCGAAAAATAAGGGGAACAGAGTGCGTTATGCTCATTTAGAGACAAATTAAAATTTCTTAAAAAATTACCGCACTTTGAATACTTCTGTTCCTCTTTATAAGATGGCGCTTTTAAATTTTGCTTTTATCTCTTACTGCGCCTTTGTCTGCAGAGGTGGCGAAGTGGCCGTAGACTTTTAAGGCGAAGGAAACTTCGCGTTGGCGGTTTGCAGGTTGCCAGCCGAGTTTGTCTTGCTCCGCGCGACGTTGTGCCAGTGCTTCTTCCGCAACGCATAATTGAATTGAGCGGTTTGGAATGTCGATTTCAATGGTGTCACCATCTTTGACTAAACCGATGACACCACCTGCTGCCGCTTCGGGTGACACATGACCGATCGATAGACCTGAGGTTCCGCCAGAGAAACGTCCGTCAGTTAATAATGCACAGGCTTTGCCTAATCCCATTGATTTTAAATAGCTGGTTGGGTAGAGCATTTCTTGCATACCTGGTCCGCCTTTTGGTCCTTCGTAACGGATGACCACTACGTGACCCGCTTGCACGTTGCCACCTAAAATGCCCGCAACGGCATCTTCTTGGCTTTCAAAAACAATGGCTTTTCCTGTGAATTTTAAAATGGACTCATCCACGCCTGCCGTTTTGACGATACAACCGTCTTGTGCGAGGTTGCCAGAGAGCATGGCTAAGCCACCGTCTTGGCTATACGCAAATTCCTTACTGCGAATACAGCCGTTTTCACGGTCATCATCGACAGTATCCCAACGGCAGTCTTGCGAAAAGGCTTCTGTGGTACGAATACCCGCAGGACCAGCACGGAAGAATTTGTGTACATTTTCATTTTGCGTGAGTTTAATGTCGTAACGTGCAAGTTGTTCCGCAAGGCTTAACCCTAAAACCGTACGGGTATCATTGTGTAATAAGTTGGCACGATCTAATTCCCCTAAAATTGCCATAATGCCACCTGCGCGGTGTACATCTTCCATATGGTATTTTTGTGTATTTGGCGCCACTTTGCTTAAACAGGGTACTTGGCGAGAGAGGCGATCAATATCTGCCATTGTGAAGTCCACTTCTGCCTCTTGTGCAGCAGCTAATAAATGCAAGACGGTGTTCGTTGAACCGCCCATGGCAATATCTAAGCTCATTGCGTTTTCAAAGGCTTTTTTCGTCGCAATTGCGCGAGGTAATACGCTGTCATCCTCTTGTTCATAATAGCGTTTGCATAATTCGACGATTTGTTTGCCCGCATCTAAGAACAGCTGTTTGCGGTCAGCGTGAGTCGCAAGGCAGGAACCATTGCCCGGTAAGCTTAAGCCTAACGCTTCAGTTAGACAGTTCATTGAATTTGCGGTAAACATACCTGAGCAAGAGCCACAAGTTGGGCAGGCTGAACGCTCGATTTTATCGCTGTCTTCATCTGATACATTCGGATTTGCCCCTTGAATCATGGCATCCACTAAATCCAATTTGATGACTTGATCTGACAATTTAGTTTTGCCTGCCTCCATGGGACCGCCCGATACAAATACAGTAGGAATATTCAAGCGCAATGCTGCCATTAACATTCCCGGGGTGATTTTGTCGCAGTTGGAAATACACACCATGGCATCAGCGCAATGCGCATTAACCATATATTCCACGCTGTCAGCGATTAAATCACGAGATGGCAGCGAATACAGCATGCCACCGTGTCCCATGGCAATCCCATCGTCAACAGCAATCGTATTAAATTCTTTGGCGACACCGCCTGCTTTTTCAATTTCGCGTGCTACTAATTGTCCGAGATCTTTTAAATGAACATGACCAGGAACGAATTGTGTAAAGGAATTGACCACGGCGATGATGGGTTTCCCAAAATCTTTATCGGTCATTCCTGTTGCACGCCACAAGGCTCTTGCCCCCGCCATATTGCGACCTTGTGTACTAGTTGCTGAACGTAATTTTGGCATAATCTCTCCAAGTGTAATGTTGTGTTTGTGCGGATTCACTGTTGTGTAATAAGTGTGAGTCAGCACGCTTGTAAATTGCCTATCCTAATGTTTAGGTGGTGTTTTAGTGGGGCGTAATGACCCTAAATAAATGGCTAACATAGTTAAAAGCGCGCCACACCATTGTAACCCATTGATCGCTTTATTGAGTAATAAGTAGTCTATTACTAACGCAGCAACAGGCTCTGAAAGCAGTAACAGCCCTGTGACACTAAGGGATAACAACGGGATCGCGTAAGCGATCATTCCCCAAGCTAAACATTGCATGACTGCACCATAAATCAGTATTAATCCCAGTTGTTCCCAGGTGGTTGGATAAAGTTGAGTGTGATTAAACCATAACGCAGGTACCAACAGAATTAACATTCCTCCTACACTGACGCGAAACATTAATGGAAAAATAGGTGTCACGGCGGCTTGCTGTGTTTTGCGAATATAGACCATCGATAACGCTAACATCAAGCCAGATACGATACCTGAAATAAATCCCCACAACGCATTTTGATTTTGTTTAAACTCTGGGCTGCCAATTAAGGCAACACCAAAGACTGCCAGGCAGAGACTGAATAACTGTAAAGTACTTTGCCGTTCACGAAACCAGAAAAAACCAATTGCAGAGAGCCAGAAAATTTGCAGGCTGTTTAATAACGTGGAAATCCCAGGACCGACAGCATAAATACTCTCATGCCACAAAGCTAAATCTAAACCTAAAAATGCACCAGAAATCAGGGCGTAATGTTTGGCTTTGCTTGAAATGGGCGCTTGTTGTTTCGCGCACTTGGCTAATGTATAAAAAATCATTGCGGCGACAAATAAACGCCAAAATGCAATAGCATAAGCGCCAACGGGGACATAAGCCACAATTAAACTGCCAAGACCAAAAATAATGCACCCCACCACTAAGCCAACCATGGCGGTTTTTTCTGTAAGTGCAATATGCGCCATACTCTTCCTTTAAACAGCCATTATTCCGTGAGAATAAACTCAGCGGCTTTTTGTGCGTGTAATGTGGTGGTATCAAAAAATGGTAGCGTGGCATCCTGTTGATTAACTAGCTGATTGATTAAACTATAATAAGTTACCGTGCTTTCAGGTGACATACCGCCAATAATACCGAGTGTTTTCATGAGCAGCGTCCTTATCTGTTTTATGCTTGAGTATGGTTAATCGTTAAGACATCGTACATTTTACTTAATTGATTGATAAGTAAGCTGAACTCGCGTTCACTTTGCACCGTCATATCACAATATAGGTTGTTCTGTTTTGTTTGCACTTGCATTGCCACAACATAAAAACCGCGATGACGGATCACACGTAAAATACGTTCAAGTGTTTCTGGACGTTGGTTTGCTTCTAATCTGAATTGATACGTTTGCATATAAAAAATTTCCTCAAAATCGACCGCACTTTACATGTTTTCTAACATGTCCATGTTACACGCATTAGGGGGCACTAATGGCCAAACATTTTCATTACTTGGGATACAGACATGTAAGAAATAGGCTTCTTTGCTTGCGAATAAGCGATCTAATGCGCCATTGACTTCTTCCCCTTTGGTAATACGTTCACCTTGGATGCCAAATGCGGCAGCTAACATCACAAAATCCGGGTTATCATCTAAAATCGTGCTACTAAAACGGGCATTAAAGAACAGCTCTTGCCATTGACGTACCATCCCTAAACGTTGGTTATCTAATAACACGATTTTAACAGGGGCTTTACCGCGTTTAATTGAGCCTAATTCTTGAATATTCATCATGATTGAGCCGTCACCCGAAATGACAATGACCTCATCTTCTGGACGTGCTTTCTTCGCCCCAATGGCTGCTGGTAAGCCAAAGCCCATCGTGCCATAACCTGCTGAGGTAATGTAATTTGTTGGTGCGAAGTGCTGCATATGTTGGGCTGACCACATTTGATGTTGTCCTACATCTGTGGTGATCACTGCATTTTGTGGTTTTTTATTGGACAATGTATGTAATAACCAGAGTGGGTTGATAAAAGTATCACCTTGATTTTCGCAATAACAAAAATCATGCTGTTGTTTGAGTTGGACAACACGTTGTTGCCAGTCTGTCAGGGTTAATGGCACGCTAAGAGTAGTTAACGCTTGTGCAATATCACCACACAATGCCACATCTGGACGACGTAACTTTCCGATTTCAGCGATATCAATGTCAGCATGAATCACTTTAGCATGAGGTGCAAAGGTTTCTAATTTCCCCGTGACGCGATCGTCAAAGCGCGCACCAAAAGCAAGCAACAGATCACATTCTTGCACGGCATAGTTTGCGGCTTTTGTTCCGTGCATACCAATCATGCCCATATAGTATGGGTTGTCGGGATTAATCGCGCCCAATCCTTTTAAGGTTGAGACGCTTGGCATTTGAGTGACTTCTAAAAAGTGACGTAATGCAGGAACAGCATTCGCCATGCCGATACCGCCCCCGACATACATGACGGGACGTTTTGCTGATTGTAATAATGCGAGTGCTGCAGATAATGTGTCATCAGATAATGCAGCGGGTTGCTCACGTGCAAACACGACGGGCTTGAGTGTCGTTGGGGCAACTTGTATATCTTTGGGAATATCAATTAACACGGGACCGGGTCTGCCGCTTGCCGCAATATGAAAGGCTTTCGCGATCACTTCAGGTAATTCTTCAATATGTTGCACTAAGAAACTGTGTTTTGTACATGCTAAAGATAGCCCTAATACATCAGCTTCCTGAAAGGCATCCGTACCGATTAAGGATGACGCAACTTGCCCAGTGATTGCGACAACGGGAATAGAGTCCATCAACGCATCCCCCAATCCTGTGATTAAGTTAGCCGCACCTGGTCCTGAGGTTGCGATACATACGCCCACTTTGCCACTGGCTCTGGCATAACCGATCGCAGCCATGGCAGCGCCCTGTTCATTACGGCATAATAAATGCTCTAAACCTGCATCATACAGCGCGTCATAAACAGGCATAATGGCGCCACCAGGATAGCCAAATACCGTTGTGATACCATGCGCTTTCAAACTTTCTGTGACTAATCTTGCCCCATTCATATAAATCACCCTTACAAATTTATCGATAAAAAAACCCTCGTCGATTGTCAGACGAGGGTTATATTTGATCTATTTAGTTGTACTGCTAATCAAACATTAACGCACTCGCCCCGCAGTGATAATGCTCACTACGAGGTTAATAATAATGTTGATTGCAGGGCGTAATGCCATCTTTCACGTCCAAATAGTTAGTATGCTGTTGTGTGTTTTATATTCATATCATATTTTTTTTTCAGCGCAAACCTTTTTTTTAACAAAAGCGTAAAAAAGACGAAAACGTTTTCGTTTCTGAATCAGAACATGGATTTGTTTCCGTTTTATTCGCTAGTGAGCGTCCTTCGCTTATTGTGTTATCATAAGCTCAATTTTTCTGATCATAGGATATGTTATGCAGCCTTTTCCTTTTCGTGCCATTGTGTCAGATCTTGATGGGACGCTATTAAATACCAATCATGTTATTGGTGACTTTACGATTGATACCTTACAAAAACTCGCGGCTAAAGGGATAGACGTGATGTTGGCAACGGGCCGTAATCATGTTGATCTATTGCCTATTTTACAAAAAGTGAATATTGAACATGCGGTCATGATTACGTCAAATGGTGCAAGAGCACAAGATTTACAAGGTAACTTATTAGTACGTAATTATTTACCTGAATCCACCGCATTTGAGATTATGAATCTACCTTTTGATCGTCAGCGTGTTTGCGTGAATACTTATCAAGGCGATGACTGGTTTATTAACGTTGATGTCCCGCAGTTACGTAAATATCATCAAGATTCAGGATTCATGTACGAAGTAGTGGATTTTGCTCAACATCATGGACGTGATACTGAGAAAGTGTTTTTTATTGGACGTGAGCCGCAGGATTTAGTCGAATTAGAACTGCATTTAAGAGCGGTTTATGGCGATTGTACTAGCATTACGTATTCTACTCCTGTTTGCTTGGAAGTGATGAATCAAAATGTTTCTAAGGCCAGTGCGTTAGAACGTGTTTTGGCCAGTCGTGATTATGATATGCAACACTGCCTTGCTTTTGGCGATGGCATGAATGATGTGCAGTTGTTAAGCCAAGTCGGGAAAGGCTGTGTAATGGAGAACGCTGATCCACGTTTGAAAGCAGCATGTCCGCATTTGGAAGTGATCGGATTGAATGCACAGGAATCCGTTGCCAATTATCTTCGTCATCTATTTGACCTTTGAGGAATTGATAATCTCCAGTGAGATCGTTGTGCGATGAATCTATTACAAAATTGTCTACTCATTAGTCTTGGTGCAGCATTGGGGGCACTGTGTCGATATGGATTGAGTATATTGCTCAATCCGTTGTTGGCGTGTTTCTCGGTAGGGACGTTAGTCGCCAATTATCTTGGCTGTTTACTCATTGGAGTGGCATTAGCCGTGTTTTGGCAATTCCCCACCTTGTCACCCGAATGGCGTTTATTTTTAGTCACTGGTTTTTTGGGAAGCCTGACGACCTTTTCTGCTTTCAGTGCGGAAGTGATCGAAAATGTGTTGCAACAGAAGTGGCTCGAAGCCATGGCTGTTGTATCATTACATGTGGTGGGTTGTCTCGTGTTTACCGCATTGGGTGTGTTGATTTGGCGCGGTTTTCATTAAAAAATTGATAAATTTGCTTTAAGGCCGCATCTCGAATCGGGTCACGTTCAAATAAAATTTCGTGTTTACTGTGTGCAATTTGTACGAGCTTGCCTTGTGGTAAAAGTGCAGTCAATTTTTCTAAATATTGATTATCGACAATCTTTTCTTTTTCTGACTGTAAAATTAAAACTGGAATTTCAATACGTGGCAAAATGTTTGGCAGTTTTTTAATCGCATTGAAACATAAATGCACCCAACGGAAAGTCGGTCCGCCTAAATGGATTTGTGGGTGACGGCGATTGATGCGGTTCATCCATTTCATTCTGGTACGACAGCAACTGAGATCATTTTTATCTAAATCCGCAGGTTTATATCGCCCTTTACCAAAGACATAACGTGTGCCTTGTCCGAATAACATCATCAAGTTAATGATCAGTTCATCGCGTAAGGAATGCTGTAGCGGAATGCCATAAAATGGTGCAGAAAATACAGCACGGTTTACTTGATGATCATAATTCGCCAGATAGTAAGTGCTAATCAGTGCCCCCAGTGAATGCGCGAGGAGGTGTTGACATTGATAGGAATATAACGAGGTGATTTTTGCTAATAAAATGGCTAAATCATCCGCATAAAAGCGAAACTCATCGATATAGCCTTTGTCATGATCTTTGAGTAAACGTTGTGAATATCCCTGACCACGATGGTCAAAGACTAATACATCGTATCCCTGTTGATAAAAGTCATACGCCAGCTCTGTCCATTTTAGTAAATTTTCTGCACGTCCATTTACCAAAATCATTAATTTACGTTCGGTTGGCGTATCTTGAACGAAGTGGCGATAAGTAATGCGTACCCCTTTTTTCCCTTTTACATCTTGCAGTGGGAACTGTGCAGCAAAAGGATGCAATTCAGCTAAAGCAAAGTGGGTAAAATGAGGTTCGCGTTCGATCATAGGCTACTCTAAATGAAAACTCAGCATAGATGCCATCATAGCATATTTCAACGAAACGGGGGGTGAAATATCAAGGGCGGGTAAGCGGACAGTGCATGACTGGAGAAAAAATAGAAAAAGTGCGGTCAGTTTCCACAGGCGTTTGTGACTGACCGCACGTTTGCGATGATTTAAAGTCTGACCATTAAGCCACTAATTGTTTCAAGATACGACGAAGTGGCTCTGCGGCTCCCCATAATAATTGGTCACCGACAGTGAATGCCGCTAAATATTCAGGTCCCATTTTGAGTTTGCGTAAGCGACCAACTGGGACAGAAAGGGTGCCCGTGACTTTGGTTGGTGTGAGTTCACGTAATGTGGTTTCTTTATCATTTGGAATGACTTTTACCCATTCGTTGTGGCTTGCAAGAATTTGCTCGATTTCTTCTAGCGGTAAATCTTTTTTCATTTTGATCGTGAAGGCTTGGCTGTGGCAACGCAATGCACCGATACGCACACACAAACCGTCCACTGGAATTGGGCTGTCATCTAAACCAAGAATTTTGTTGGTTTCAGCATAACCTTTCCATTCTTCTTTGGTTTGACCGTCTTCCCAAAGTTTGTCGATCCAAGGAATTAAGCTGCCCGCTAATGGCGCACCGAAGTTATCGATTGGTAAATCACCACGCATTTTTGCAGTCACTTTGCGTTCAATGTCTAAAATTGATGATGCAGGGTTTTCAAGGTCCGCTTTTACGCTCTCTTCAAGTTGACCCATTTGCACTAACAATTCACGCATATTTTTCGCACCTGCACCACTTGCCGCTTGGTAAGTTGCTACCGATACCCATTCCACTAAATCACGCTCAAATAAACCACCTAATGCCATTAACATTAAGCTCACGGTACAGTTACCGCCAACGTAAGTTTTAATGCCGTTTTTCAAGCCTTCGCTGATAACATTTTGGTTCACAGGGTCAAGCACGATAATCGCCTCTTTTTCCATACGCAGTGCAGACGCTGCGTCAATCCAATAACCGTTCCAGCCTGCTGCGCGTAATTTTGGATACACATCATTGGTATAATCACCACCTTGGCAAGTCACGATAATATCTAATTTTTGTAGTTCTGCGATATCAAATGCATCTTTCAACTCACCCGCTTCTTTGCCCGCGAATGTTGGTGCTTTTTGACCTGCTTGTGATGTGGTAAAAAAGACGGGATTGATGTTCACGAAGTCATTTTCTTCTTGCATACGATCCATTAATACGGATCCCACCATTCCACGCCAACCGATAAAACCAACGTTTTGCATAACCTGTTCCTTATATAAAAAAGTGAATAATATTGTGTTTGAATAAGGTTACTTAATTACAAGATCAGTTGGACAAAAGCAAGTGTTTTTGTTTAAAAAACAACAAAAGTTAAAAATCATGTGGTACTGCCTAATAAAACAGCAAAAGGCTTGGACGTTTTTTAGTTTTTAGAATAGAAAATGTGGTGTTGAAATAAAAAATCAGCGTACAAAGGTGAAGAGAGTGCATTGAATGATGAAAGGCGTGATCATGTTTAGCCACTTGCTTAAATCAAGCATAAAAAACTCTGCACGTTAATCAAATAACGTGCAGAGTTAGTTTTAGCTAAAATTCAGATTAAAGAATTTCTTTTGCTTTCGCCACAACGTTTTCTACGGTGAAGCCGAAGAGCTTGAATAATTGATCCGCTGGTGCTGATTCACCGAAGCTATTCATCCCCACGACGCGACCGTTAAAGCCAACATATTTGTACCAGAAGTCAGCAATCCCCGCTTCGATCGCCACACGTTTAGTCACGTTGCTTGGTAATACGCTTTCACGATATGCCGCATCTTGTTTGTCGAACACGTTTGTGCTTGGCATAGAAACAACGCGTACTTTCACGCCTTCTGCATCTAACACATCCGCTGCTTTCATCGCTAATTCGACTTCAGAACCCGTTGCGATTAAGATTAGATCTGGGCAGTCACCTTTTTCACAGCAGTTACGTAATACATAACCACCACGTGCAACATTGGCTAATTGCTCAGAAGTGCGGTCCATTTGTGCCAAGTTTTGACGAGTAAAGATTAATGCACTTGGGCCATCTTTACGTTCAACTGCCGCTTTCCACGCTACTGCAGATTCCACTTGGTCACAAGGACGCCATGTTTCAAGATTTGGAATTAAGCGTAATGCTGAAGTTTGCTCAACGGGTTGGTGTGTTGGACCGTCTTCACCAAGACCGATAGAGTCGTGGGTGTAAACGAATAATGAACGTTGTTTCATTAATGCTGCCATACGCACTGCGTTGTGTGCATATTCCATAAACATTAAGAACGTTGCACCGTAAGGAATGAAACCACCGTGTAATGCAATACCGTTCATAATGGCAGACATACCGAATTCACGTACACCGTAGTTGATGTAGTTACCGTCTGCGTTTTCAACTGCACGAATTGGTTTTGAACCTGACCATAAGGTTAAGTTTGAGCTTGCTAAGTCAGCTGAACCACCTAAAAATTCAGGTAATAATTTTGCGTAAGCTTCGATTGCATTTTGAGATGCTTTACGGCTTGCAATGCTTGCTGGGTTAGCTTGTAATTTTTCGATGAATGCTTGTGATTCTGCTGCCCAGTTTGCTGGTAATTCCGCGTTTACACGACGAGTGAACTCTGCCGCTAATTCAGGATACGCTTTCGCATAAGCTGCGAATTTTTCGCTCCACGCTTTTTCTGCTTTATCACCTTTTGCTTTTGCATCCCATTCCGCATAGATATCTGCTGGGATTTCAAATGGTGCGTGATCCCAATTTAATGCTTTACGGGTTAATGCGATTTCTTCATCACCTAATGGCGCACCGTGACAGTCGTGTGAGTTTGATTTATTTGGTGAACCGAAACCAATGATCGTTTTACAAATGATCAATGTTGGTTTGTTGGTTTCTGCTTGTGCTTTTTTCACTGCATCAATGATTTGATCTGGGTTATGACCATCAATTGCAGGAATTACGTGCCAGCCATAAGCTTCGAAGCGTTTTTGTGTATCATCAGTGAACCAACCGTCAACGTGACCATCAATAGAGATGTTGTTGTCATCGTAAAATGCGATTAATTTGCCTAAACCTAAAGTCCCCGCTAATGAACACGCTTCGTGTGAGATACCTTCCATTAAGCAACCGTCACCTAAGAATACGTAAGTATAGTGGTCAACGATGTCGTGGCCTGGGCGGTTAAATTGGTGGGCAAAGGTTTTTTCAGCAATCGCAAAACCTACAGCGTTGGTGATACCTTGACCTAAAGGACCCGTGGTAGTTTCAACACCTGGTGCATAACCATATTCAGGGTGACCTGGTGTTTTAGAATGTAATTGACGGAATTGTTTTAAATCATCAATAGACAAATCATAACCTGTTAAATGCAATAGGCTATAAATTAACATTGAACCGTGACCATTCGACAGAATGAAACGGTCGCGATCGAACCATTTTGGATTCGTTGGATTGTGTTTTAAGAAGTCACGCCATAATACTTCTGCAATATCTGCCATGCCCATTGGCGCACCAGGGTGACCAGATTTTGCTTTTTGCACTGCATCCATACTTAAAAAACGGATCGCATTTGCCAGTTCTTTACGAGTTGCCATAATGATTTACTCCTCAGTGAATTAAGACTTATAGTTACGCATTATTCTACTCTATTTTGCTTTTAAAGGATAATCAATATTTGGCACAATTGTACTGACCATATGAGATGAAAACGAGGTTATGACGTGTAGTCTGAGTCGTTTATTGTTTGATCGTTTTTGAGGTAACCCAACCTAGAGAAAAAAGAAAACCTTCAATCTGCAGCGCAAATTGAAGGTCGGTGTATTATGTCACGAGTAAGGAGTTAATGCCCTTTATGATTGGTGCTATAAAGAATTTTATCTGTGTATGCCATAGCAACCGCAGAGACTAAGAAACCTAAGTGGAGCAATAATTGCCACATCATGGTTTTTTCCTCCATATTGGCAGCATTCACAAAAGTTTGTAACAAGTGAATAGAGGAAATACTGATAATTGACATTGATAATTTCACTTTTAACACAGAGGCATTCACATGGCTTAACCATTCAGGCTCATCTGGGTGATCTTTTGTACGTAGTTTGGAGACAAAGATTTCATATCCTCCGACAATGACCATCACCAATAGATTGGCAATCATGACCACATCAATTAAATTGAGTACGGCAAGCATGATCATGTTGGCATCCATTGTTTGTAGGTTAGTCATTAATTCCCACAAGGATTTCATAAATTTATAGGCATAGATACCTTGTACAACAATTAATCCTAAGTAAATTGGGAGCTGTAACCAACGGCTAGCAAAAATAATTTGGCTGATGATATTTGGGGCATGACGTGGGCGCGACTTATAGCGCGCAGATTTGTGTTTAGTGTTAGCAGGTTGCTGTTGAGTATGTTGTTCCATGTTGTTAGATCAGAATAGAGTGAAAAGAGGGGTGAAAATTACCTGTTTTTTTCGGAAAATTCAATTTATTTTTCTGCCAGTAGATAACGGCGTGTGATCGGCTTTAGGTGTGCAATCACACGCCATGTTGTCTCAAATATTTTGCAGATCACATTGTTTTGTTTCAGTAATTTGCGTGACCGCAATCAACGAAATCAACGCATTTGCAGCAAGGTACAAGCCTACGCCAATTAAACCAAAGTTCGCATTAATTTTCATCGCGACAATGGTGGCGACACTTGCCCCTAAAATTCCAGCAAAATTGTAAGCGATGGATGCCCCAGAATAACGGACTTCTGTTGGAAATAATTCGGGCAACAACACGGCCATCGGACCAAAAGACATTCCCATAATCATGAATCCAATGGCTAAAAATGCAAATACGCTAGCAGGGGTACCTTCACTTAAAAAGATCGGTAAGGTAAGCCCAAAAATCAGTGTCGCGATGCTGACATATTGCATTAAACGACGCCGCCCAATTTTGTCAGCGTAAATGCCAGAAAAAGCAATTGAGCACCCGAAAATGACTGAGGTGATCAATAAAAAAGCAGTAAAGGTACTCGCCTGTAAGCCTAGACCCATGGGGTGCCCAGCAGCAGAAAGGGTCGTTGGGCTTTTCGCGTAGATTTGAGCAAATGCCGCCAAAATATAGAACAGCACATAACCCGCGGTCGCTAGAAAGATACTGGTCATAAAGGGCTTAAGGTGTTGAGTAAAGACCGCTTTGATTGGGAACCTGTGGGTTTTACCTTGTTTTTCTACTTCAGAAAAGACCGCACTTTCATGGATTTTAGCACGGACATACCAACCGATGATCACTAACACAGCAGAGGCAATAAATGGAATACGCCACGCCCATTCGACTAACGCATCTTGCCCAAAAATGTTCCCTACTGCGAAAAATGCGCCATTTGCTAAGAGCAAGCCAACTGGCGCCCCCAGTTGTGGAAATATACCGTACCAGGCTCGTTTTTCTGCTGGGGCATTTTCTATGGCAACTAAAGCAGCGCCGCCCCATTCTCCCCCTAAGCCAATGCCTTGACCAACACGGCAGAGACAAAGCAGCACCGTTGCCCAAATGCCAATGTCGGCATAGTTCGGTAATAAACCAATAGAGACAGTGGAAACGCCCATTAATAATAATGACGCGATCAGGGATTTTTTACGTCCAATTTTATCACCGAAGTGTCCGAATAGCATGGCACCAAAAGGACGGGCAAAAAATGCAAGTGCTAAAGTAGACAAGGAAGCAAGTTCATTGCTAACAGGATCAGCACTGTGGAAAAATTGATGGTTAAAAACCAATACCGCTGCCATGGCATAAATATAATTATCAAAATACTCAATTGCTGTGCCAACCATTGTCGCAACGGCAACTTGGCGAGGATGATTACGCATTCCCTAGCAACTCCTGAACGGTTTTTGCGATGTTGGTGGATTGTGCGATAGCGGAAATAACAGCTATGCCATTGGCGCCACGTTGACGTAGTTCACTTGCGCTTTGAGCAGTGACTCCACCAATTGCCACGATTGGCTTATCGATCCCATTTTGGCGAATCGTAGAAACGAATTCGACCCCCACAACAGGTTTGGGATCTTCTTTCGATTGGGTTGGGAAAATCGGGCCAGTGCCGAAATAATCAATAAGCGGGTTCGCTTGTGCGGCAAGCCCTTGCTCAAGGGTATTGACGGAGGTGCCGATAAAACATTTGCTATGACAAAGTGCGGCAACATCAGCGACTGCCATATCTGTTTGCCCAACGTGAATGCCGTCAGCCCCAATTTCAATCGCCAGCTGTACATCATCATTCACCACAAAAGGCACGTTATATTGACGACAAAGATCGCGACATTTCATCGCAAGTTCTTTCACTTTTGCGGGATCTTGTAAGGACTTTTTGCCTTTTTCGCGAAATTGATAACAGGTGATCCCTGCTTTTAACGCCTGTTCTAAAATCCCTAATAGATTTTCAGCAGGATCTCCCCCTGTATTCGGGCAGTCTTGTGTGCCTGCGATAAAATACAATCGCATTGCTTGTTCAATGTTGTTCATATCCATCCTTTCAAAATGTTGTGTTTTTTGACCGCACTTTTGTGCAAATGAGACTTATTTTTCCACTTTGGAATAGGCCCAATGGTTTGTCGGACCGTGTCCGTGACCAATATTTAACGGGTCACTAATTGCTGCTGTAATGAAAGCCTTCGCAGTTTTCACTGCATCAACAACAGAATTGCCTTTCGCTAATTCCGCCGCTAGACAAGCCGAGAACGTACAACCTGTACCGTGCGTATGTTTCGTTGGGAAACGAGGGCTGTCTAAGAAAAATGTTTCGGTTGGGGTGAAAATCCAGTCACGACAAACGGTACTTTGTGAATCTTCAGTGTGACCACCTTTAATCACGATATTTTTTGCGCCCATTTGTTGTAATAAGGTTGCTGCCTCAAGTGCGGTCTTATCGTCCACAATTTTAATGCCGGTTAACGCTTCCGCTTCGGGTAAGTTTGGCGTAATCACTTCTGCTATGGGCACTAAATGCTGTTTCAACGCATTCACGGCATTTTGTTGTAATAATGGTGCACCACCTTTTGCGATCATTACTGGGTCTAACACCATTTTACCAAAGTGGTATTTTTTCAATGCATTCGCCACACATTCGATAATTTCTGCTGTGCCTAACATACCGATTTTAAACGCTGAAATGTGGAAATCGTCCGCAATCGCCTTCAACTGCGCTTCAATCGTCGTTAATGGAATCGGGTGAATGTCAAATACGCCCAACGTGTTTTGTGCAGTAATTGCGGTAATTGCCGAAGTACCAAACACGCCACGCATTTGGAAGGTTTTTAAGTCCGCTTGGATACCCGCACCGCCACCGCTATCAGAGCCCGCGATGGTTAAGGCTTGTGCAATATTACTCATAAGACACTCTCGCTAATTGTGAAACTTGTTCTGGGGAAATGTTGGCTAATTGATCTAATAAGCCCACATAAAATTGTCCGTGTTGTGTATCACTTAACTGTTCAGCAGCTAATTCGCCAGCTAGGGCATAAGTGGTGCAACCTTCAACCATGGCATCAAAATATTCTTCAGGCTTAGCCACTGCTAAGAATGCGCCACAAACCGCACTTAATAAGCAACCTGATGCCGTAATTTTCGGAAATAATGGTGTGCCATTGTGAATTTGCGCGTGGCGTTTGCCGTCACTTAAATAATCCGTTGCACCGCTGATCATCGCGACACAATGATATTTTTCAGCCACAATACGTGCGATTTCTGCAACGTTCGCATTGCCTTTGCCAGCGTCCACGCCTTTCGCTTGCCAGTCCACGTCTGCAATTGTTGCTAACTCCCCCGCATTGCCACGAATTGCCGCAAACTTCACTGCTTTTAATAACGTTGCGACCGTTTGTTTACGGAAACTGGTTGCACCGACACCCACAGGATCTAACACCACTGGAATACCCACTTGGTTAGCTGTTTGTCCCGCTAACACCATCGCCGCCACTTCTTTTCCCATTAAGGTGCCGATATTAATCACCAGTGCATTGCTAATGCGTGGTACTTCGTCCATTTCTTCAATCGCAGCAGACATTAACGGCGAAGCCCCAATCGCAAGCAATCCATTTGCAGAGAAGTTAGCCGCCACTACGTTGGTGATGTTGTGGATGAGAGGGTTTTGGGATTTGATTTTTTGTAGGTATTTTGGTTTTAGCATGTTGGTTGTACTTCTGTTTTGTGATGTTTTAGTTTTATCAGTTTAGTTCTATCGGGTTTCGCACGATGTGCGACCTACTTTTTCTTTTGCATTGATTGTCACTTTTCTTTGCTTCGCCAAAGAAAAGTAACCAAAAGAAAGGCGACCCTGCTTTGCCTTGAATCCTTTGTTCTATTGAATTTGCTTTACTGAAAATTTTGAACTCGCTACGCTCAAACAGGCAAAATTTTCCTACAAATTCAACTTCACAAAGGCGGCAAAGAAGGGAGCTCAAAGTGCGTTATTCAAATATTTTTTTCTATAAAAAACACCGCACTTTTATTTCCCTTCGTAATAAAATGGGGTCCCCGTGTAAGTTGCCCGAATGAAAAAGAAATTTTTAGGAAAATAAGGTTGCGTAGCAAAGCGAAGACAACTTATTTTTCGTTTAAAAAATTTCTTTGGAATGAGGTTAAGCAACTTAGTCGGGGTGTGCTTTCTTTTTGCCTACTTTTACTTTGCACAAGCAAAGAAAAAGTAGGTCGCACATCGGGCGAAACCCGATATCGAATAAAAATTATTTCACTTCTACCGCGTAATCACTCAACGGTTTAACCACTTTCGTTAAGCCATTTTCTTTCAAAAATTCCGCCATTCTTTCATAACGGTGACCATCCAATGCTCTTGGGCGTAATGCTAAACGAGGTAAGGTATCTTTCCACGCTAAACGGTTGAGGTCGTTGTCTAATTCTTTTGGTTTGTATGCCACGAATGATTTCCACGCATCGTCAGGGTGGTTCATGGTGTAAATGGTGGCTTGCTCAAGTGCGGTTAAAAATTTGCTAATTTTCTCTTTTGGCATTGAGGTTTTGTTTGCCACTAAAATTAACTCATCATATACCGGCACACCGTTTTCTTCTGGATAGAACGCGCGACCTGGTTGTTTTTCTAATTGCATTTGGTTTAATTCAAAGTTACGGAAACCGCCGACTACAGCGTCCACTTGACCGCTAATCACAGACGGTGAAAGTGACCAGTTTACGTTCACCATTTCCACATCTTTGCCCGTCAAACCTGCTGATTTCAACATGGCTTTTAACAATGAATCTTCAAAGCCACTCACTGAATAACCAATTTTTTTGCCTTTTAAATCTGCGAGGGTTTTGATGTCGCTTTTTTCTAATACAATCAACGTGTTTAATGGAGTTGCCACTAACGTACCAACACGAGTGAGTGGTAAATCTTCCGCCACTTGGATTTGTAATTGTGGTTGGTAATCAACGGCTAAATCCGCTTTACCTGCTGCCACTAATTTTGGCGGTAGAGAAGGATCGGCAGGTTCAACAATTTCAACCTCTAAGCCGTTTTTCTCAAAATAACCTTTTTGTTGTGCCACGATAATGGCGGCGTGATCTGGGTTTACAAACCAATCGAGCAATAACGTTAATTTTTCTTTTGCCGATACAGAAAGGCTGACGCCCATTGCGAGCGCAACTGTAAGCGTATTTTTCACGAAGTTTTGCATTTATTTGTCTCCTTTTTTCTTGTTAGCTTAAATCTAATCCCATTTGCCAAAATGCAGATTCCATACGGGTTGCGGTATTAAAAATCTGTTGTAATTTGGCGATTTGTGTTTCAGTTAAACCGGCACATAACGCATCTAATGCTTCAATTGCGTTTTGTGCCGCAGTTTGAAATTCCTCACCTGAATAAGCATCAATCCACGCTTGATACGGGTTGTTTTCAGGACTTACGCCACTTTCTACGATGTGTTTTGCAATCACCGCATAACCAATAGCGCAAGGTGCGATAGCGGTATAAAGCTCTGCTAAACCACCTGTCATTCCAGCGTCTAACACATAGCGTGTGTAAGCCACGCAAGCAGCAGATTCTTCGGTGCTGAATAAGGTTTTTTCATCAATTCCCCAGCTTTCGCAGAACTGAATATGTAATTGAATTTCGTGCAACAATGCGCCAATTGCCTCGTGTGCCGTTTTCATTTGAGCAAAATTTTCGGCTTTATAAATGCCCAATGAGAGCGCTCGGTTGTATTGAAACAGGAATAAATAATCTTGTTTCAAATAATGTTGGAAGCAGGCTTTCGGCAAAGTGCCATTTGCCATTTTTTGCACAAATGGGTGGTGGACATAATCCTGCCAATATTGCCCTGCATTGTTGATAAGTTGTTGTGTTGTTGACATTGTTGTGTTCCTTCTCGATTTTTTTAGGCGTTATTTTAGGAATCTCACCCAAGGTAGCCATTTGTTCAGTAAATAATCCACGCTGAAATATAGACACAAGCTCATTAGCATTAAAACGAATAACGCCGAGAACATTAAATCCACTTGCATTCGTGCGTTAGCGTGGAGCATTAAATAACCGAGTCCCTGTGATGAACCGACCCACTCGCCGACAATCGCCCCGATGGGTGCAACGGATACCGCTATGCGTAAACCTGATGCAAAAGAAGGCAATGCAGCGGGTAATCTCACTTTAAATAACATCGAAAGTGGTGGCACTTTCATTGTTTTTGCGAGCTCTAGCCATTGATTTGGCGTGTTGCGTAAGCCGTCATAACAAGCGGCGGTAACAGGGAAATAAATAATCAGCACCGTCATGACGATTTTGGAGGCTAACCCATAGCCAAACCACAACACCAATAACGGCGCGATCGCAAAAACAGGAATGGCTTGCGAGATGACTAATAACGGTAATAAAAATGCGGATAAATGGCGTGATAAACTCAAAAGTAGAGCAGAAATAAGCCCTAATGTAACGCCTAAAAATAGTCCTAGCCCGATTTCTAATAGGGTTACTTGTGCGTGCTCCCACAATAAATCATAACGGCTAGCGAGTTGGTCGAAAACTTCGGTGGGTGGTGGCAACATATAGCGCGGAACATCAAAAAAACTGACCGCACTTTGCCATAATCCAAGCAATAATAATGAAAGTAGCGTGACTTTAAGGAGCGTTTTAATTTTCATTATTCCGCACCTTTCATCAGCTGGGCGAGTAAATGCTGCTGCAATTGCCACAAATCATCTTGCACTAATTCGCGTGGCGCTATGCCTGTGGGCGTGATTTTTTCTGAAAGTGTCGCTGGATAATTTTGTAACACATAGATTTCATCACTTAATCGAATCGCCTCTTGCGGATCGTGGGTGATCAATAAAACGGTCTTGTGTTTCAGCAACTCACAAGCGAGATTTTGCAATTGCAAACGGGTGACGGCGTCCAATGCCGAAAAAGGTTCATCCATTAAAACGATGTCCGCCTCTTGCATTAACGTGCGAGCAAGGGCGACGCGCTGTCTTTGTCCACCAGATAAATGATAACAAGCCTTGTGTTGATGCATATCCATTTTGACCGCAGCTAACAACTGCTGTGCTTTGGCTTGTGTTTCTGGTGTTTTTGAATGGGTTAAATGTTGAGCTAATTGAACGTTATCGATGACAGACAACCAAGGATACAACGCATCTTGTTGTGCCATATAACTAATTTTTTCATTATGCGGAAAGCAAATTTCCCCTTGTGTTTTCGCTTCATTCTCAAGCCCTGCAATCGCGCGCAACAAGGTGGATTTCCCCACACCAGATGCGCCCAAAATACTCGTCCACTTTCCTTTAGGTAACGCAAAATCAAACCCTAAGAACAAAGGTTCTTGGTTATAGGTCAATGTGAGTGAACGAATTTCAACCGCATTCATTGTATTAACAACAAATTAATTAGCGTTGAAATAGGAATAAGCGAGATAAGGAAGTTGAAAAAATCAAAGAAAATGAAAGTGTTCGCATAATTAGTTTCCTACGTCAGTATTAGCTGTATCAGGTTCACGGGTATCATCTCAGCCATACGTTTTATTGATACGTAAAGCACCCCGACTAAAACGCGATAAGACTACATTACTCTACTAAAAAAAGAAGATTTTTGTTAAAGAAATGTGATCTTCGTCACGTTATTAATTTATGTTATGGTTGTGGCTTGTCGATTTTTTCTTCAATTTTAACCACTTGCAAGCGTTCGACTTCTACATCATTGTGCAGTAATTCCACGTTTGGCATTGTTTTGTTGGCTTTGGCGGACAGGTCTTTGAAGCGTTCGACTTTGCCTACCAAGCCTTGTTGACCAACAAGTGCGGTGACGGTGTTGTTGTAGTGAGAGCTCACCGTAGACAGCGTGCTACCGAGCTTGCTAAGACGTTCTGCCACCACGCAAATTTGGTTGTAAATTTCCCCTGCGCGAGCACTGATTTCTTTTGCTTCTTCATTGCCTCGTTCGATACGCCACAAGTTTGCGACGGTACGTAAAATCGGCATTAATGTGGTGTGAGAAACGATAATGACGTTCTTCTCATAGCCATAATTAAACAGGCTTGGATCCATTTTCATTGCTTCAATATAAGCTGGCTCAACCGCAATAAACATAAGCACAAAATTCGGGCTACGCATTCCAATTAAGTTGCTGTAATCCTTGCGTGACAAGTCGTCAATGTGGTTTTTAATCGCTTTGATATGCTCACGCAATTTGCTTTGACGAAGCATTTCATCATCAGAATTGACCGCACTTTCATACGCCACCAACGACATTTTGCTGTCGATAATCAAATGTTTTTTATCAGGCAAATTCAAAATGAAATCAGGGTAATTGTGTTTGCCTTCGCTGTCTTTAAAATGCGCTTGTGCTTCGTAATGTTCGCCTTCAATCAAGCCCGCTGATTGCAACGCACGTGCTAATTGCACCTCACCCCAGTTACCTAAGGTTTTCTTTTCCCCTTTTAGTGCGGAAGCCAAATTATCCGCCTGTTGCGACATATTTAAGCCGATATCCAACACTTTTTTGATTTCCGCTTCTAAACCCGCATTGCCTTTTACTGACTCGGAATGGATTTCATTCACTCGTTTTTGAAAGCCTTCAATTTGCTCACGAAATGGCTTGAGTAGGCTGTCCAATGCGGTTTGGTTACTTTGGCTAAAGCTACGGCTTTTTTCTTCTAAAATGCGATTGGCTAGATTTTGAAATTCGGTGCTTAATTGTTGCTTACTTTGCTCAATATTTTGTTGCTGCTCGGCAAAGTTTTTCTCTTTTTCCGCAAGCGTGGTTTTTAGCTCAGTAAACTCTTGCGAAAGTGCGGTCAATTTTTCCACTAATTCACGATTTTCCTGCTCTTTGCGATAGAAATTGCTTTGGCTATGTTCAAGTTGCTTTTCTAAACTTTCCGCTTGTGCAGAGGCAATCCCAAAGCGTTCTTTCAGTGCGGTGATTTTTTCTGAAATTTCGTTATGGCGAGCTTGTTCTTCGTCTAATTCTTTTTGTAAGTAGCCTAATTTTTCATCACGCTCAAGCAAACGCACTTGCAACCCCTCTGCATTGGTTTGATATTTCACCACAGCTTGTTCAAGCTGGCTTTTGGCGAGTTGAGAAGCTTCAAATTTGCTTAATAATTGATTGAAATCTTCGATGGTTTTATTGAGATCTTGTTGCAATTCTTGGCTGTCACGTTTACGACGCGCGCTGATAAAAAATAACACGACACAGCAAAAAATAAGCGCGCCAATAATCAAAAGGTATTGTGATGAAGTCAATTCAGATAGCATAACGATTTTCCATAAATTTAACCGAGGGTTAAAGTATAAAGGAAAGTGGCGGATTTATCCTAACAGGTTATAATCTTTTTTATTTATCAGGTTGGATTATGTCTCATTCCCAATTTTACCTTGCTTCAAGCAGCCCACGTCGTTCACAAATTTTGCAAAATTTAGGTTTTAAATTTGACGTGTTTTGTTGCGAAATTGATGAAACTCCGTTGCCGAATGAAAAGGGGGCGGATTATGTGTTGCGTATGGCGATTGAGAAAAATCACGCGGCACGCAAAAAATGGCAACAAGAAAAATTTGCGAAAAATACACCGCACTTGCCCTGTCTTTCTGCGGATACTTCAGTGATTTTAGACGATAACATTTTAGGCAAGCCACAGAATGAGGCTGATGCAGCACAGATGCTGCGTGCGTTATCAGGCAGAGAACATCAAGTGATTACGGCAGTTTGTGTTGCCGATAATCAACAAATGAAAACGGCAGTACAAATCAGTAAAGTACACTTCAAACCCTTAACAGAGCAAGAAATTCAAGCCTATATCGCAACGGGTGAACCGATGGATAAAGCGGGTGCTTATGGTATCCAACAATTAGGCGGTGCGTTTATTGAGCATATCGACGGCAGCTTTACTGGCGTAATGGGCTTGCCTGTGTTTGAAAGCGTGGCATTATTGAAGGCGTTTGGGGTAGAATTGTTTTAATTTAACTGAGGAACACCAATCAATGAGCGAACGCCTTTTTCAACATACAAAACAAGAAGAACATTGCCCTGTTTGCAACGCCTTATTGCAAGTCAAACAGGGCAAAAAAGGCTTGTTTTTAGGTTGTAGCGCGTATCCTGATTGCGATTATTTGCGCCCTTTACAGCCACAATCTGAAAGCAAAATCCTAAAAGTGTTAGAACAGCAATGCCCCGAATGTCAGCACCCGTTGGTATTAAAACAAGGGCATTTTGGCATGTTTATTGGGTGTAGCAATTATCCAGAATGCCATTTTGTGGTCCACGATGAACCTGAGGAACAGGCGGAAGAAACCGTCCCTTGCCCTGAATGTCGAAAAGGTGAATTAGTGGCACGTCGTGGGCGGCAAGGCAAAGTATTTTATGGCTGTAATCGCTATCCTCAATGCAGATTTACGTTACCTAGCAAGCCGTATTTAGTGGCTTGTCCTGCGTGCGAAAGCCCAGTTTGTACCTTGAAAAAAGAAACGGAAACTCACCGCACTTTTCAATGTGTGAACAAAAGCTGTCGCCATATTTTTGACTCGGAAATCTAATTTAATGAATATTCAACAAATCGTCGCACAACTTAAACAAAACGAAGTGGTCGCTTACCCAACAGAAGCCGTATTTGGCTTGGGTTGTAATCCAAACAGTGAAAGTGCGGTGCAAAAATTATTAATTTTGAAACAACGGCCAATTGAAAAAGGGCTGATTTTAGTCGCCCCGAGCTTGGATTATTTACTGCCATTTATTGATACTTCAAATTTTGAAGATGAACACTGGCAACGTTTGCAAGGGCAATATGATCGCCCAACCACTTGGGTCGTGCCAGCAAAAAGCACTACGCCGAAATTTTTAACCGGACAATTCGACAGCATTGCGGTGCGTTTATGTCAGCACGATGCAGTGAAGCAACTCTGTGAGCAAGCGGGTTTTGCGTTAACTTCAACCAGTGCCAATCTCACCACTTTGCCGCCTTGCCGCACTGCGCAAGAAGTTCGCGCACAATTTGGCGATGATTTCCCTGTGTTAGATTTACCCGTTGGCAGTGCGACGAATCCGTCTGAAATTCGAGATCTTTTTACTCATCAACTGTTTAGACAAGGTTAAGCTATGGATAAATATGCGGTGTGGGGCAACCCAATTGCACAAAGTAAATCGCCACAAATTCACAAAATTTTTGCTGAGCAAACTCAACAGCAAATGGAATATGTGGCAATGCTCGGTGATGAACAAGATTTTGAACAACAATTGCGTGTCTTTTTTGATAAAGGTGCGCAAGGTTGCAACATTACTGCACCCTTTAAAGAACGTGCTTTTCAGTTAGCAGACATTCACAGCGAACGTTGTCTAACCGCTGAAGCCTGTAACACCTTGAAAAAGTTAGAAGACGGGCGTTTATATGCTGACAATACCGATGGTGCAGGCTTGGTCAGCGATTTACAACGTTTAGACTGGCTTAAACCAGAACAACGGATTTTGATTTTAGGGGCAGGCGGCGCAACAAAAGGCGTGTTATTGCCTTTATTACAAGCGAAGCAACATATTGTGTTAGCCAACCGCACCTTGAGCAAAGCAGAAGATTTAGCGCAAAAATTTGCCCAATATGGCAGCATTGAAGCTGTCGAATTAGCCAATATCCCAGTGCAAAAATTTGATTTAATCATTAATGCAACTTCTTCAGGCTTACACGGACAAACCGTCAACATCAATCCAGAAATTTTGCAAAAAGCCACCGCACTTTACGATATGCAATACGCTAAAGACAGCGACACGCCATTTATTGCCCTCTGTAAACAATCAGGCAATCACAATGTGAGTGATGGCTTCGGCATGCTCGTCGCACAAGCCGCCCACGCCTTTGAATTGTGGCGTGGGGTAATGCCAGAGTTTGAACCGTTATTGGAAGAAAAAGTACTTTAATGAGTCCTTGCTCATACAAATTAGGATAAAAAATACCGCATTCAAGTGCGGTATTTTTTAGCTTATTTATAACGCCGTTTCAATCTAATCAAGCCCTCTCCCATAAAGAGTAACATTGAGAGAATGAGGCAGATGAAGAGTGGATAGGTGGCGCTGTCGAGTTGTTCGCCAATTAAGAAAGAGACGAAGAGCATCATGATTGGTTCTGCGTAGCCGAGTAAGCCGAGTACGTTAATTGGCAATAAGCTACTGGCGAGGATGTAGGTGTTAAGTGCCACACCACTGATTAGACCTAATAATAGAAGTAACCATAAAATATTCGGATTGACTTGTTGTACTGCGCTCAGATCAACTTGTAATGCAAAGTAGATACAAACGGGTAATAACAATGTCATTTCAATGCAGAAGCCAGCAAGATCGTTTATTTTTAGGATCTTACGGGTGGCGAAATAAGTGCTGTAACCAACGCTTACTAAAAGTGCTTCCCACGAAAGTCCGCCTTTCAACAGGATATTCGAGAATACGCCAATTGCGGCAATGACGACGGCAAAGAATTTGAGGCGCGAGATATGTTCTTTGAAAATCAGTCTTCCTGTTAGCACCATGACTAAAGGCAATAATAAGTAACCAAAAGACACGCTGAGAGCGCTACCATTGTTAGGTGCCCACAAGAATAACCAAATTTGAATCCCCATCATTGCCGAATTAAACAGGAAACCGAGAATAAGCAAAGGATGTTGTTTTACTCGTTCAAAATAATGCAATAAGGCGGGTTTTTGTTTGAACAAGAAGACTGCGGTAATGACAAACGGTAAGGTAAAAATAATGCGAAAACCGAAAATATCTTCGCCACCTAGAGGCAATAACAGAGTAGAAAAATAATACAAATAACCAAATAAGACAGAAGCCGATAACGATAAAATTATCCCTTTTAACATAAACTTATTCTCAAAAATTTGCCGAAAAATACAACATTCTGCTCACTTTACTCTAAGGCTTGCCAAAATGCACGCACTAATGGTTGCGTTAAGCATTTTTTCTGGACACAAATCCCCAGCTCGAAAGGGGCGATTGGATTACTGACTTGCAAAATGGAGACCTGGCTATTCATTGGGCTATTCTTAATCACCACATCAGGTAACATCGCCACGCCACAGCCCAAAGCAACCATCGGCATAATCGCCTCGTGACCTGCCACCGTGGCGTAAATCTTTGGATGCTTGATTTTCTGTTGTTTAAACCATTGATCAATACGCTGACGAGCAGGGCCTTCCACTGGCAGAATAAAGGGGATTTGTTGCCAATCGATCGTAGGTTGTTGAAGTAATTGCATTGCAGGACAAGCAATACGAGGGGCAATCAGCGATAAACTAATCTCATCAATGTAGTGAAATTCAATGCCATTCGGTAAGTTTTTCGGACGGCCCGCCAGCGCAATATCGGCTTGCTGTGTTTGAATTTGTTGTAACGCAAGGGAGGGATCACCCGTAGTAAGCTGAATTTCTACTTTGGGATAACGTGTACGAAAACGCTCTAAGATTGTCGGTAAATGGCTATAAGCAGCCGTTACTGAACAGAATAATTTCAATTCACCAGTGAGTGCTTGTTTGGGGTTATAGCGTAATTGTTGTTTCATTTGCTGCCATTCCGCCCAACTTTGTTGTGCAAATGGAATAAATTTTTCCCCTGCTTCAGTGAGTGTTACTTGTCGATTATCACGCACGAAAAGTGGTTGCCCTAATTCTTCTTCCATGCGCTGAATTTGACGGGATAAAGTAGAAGGCGACATATGGTTTTGTGTTGCCGTTTTAGCAAAGTTTTTTGTTTCACAAAGATGGAGAAACAGTTTGAGATCGGTGAAGTTCAAAATGATATTCCTGATTTTTCTAAGTCGTTTATCGATTTCTCTCAAGCACAATTTTATAACCGTACAGTATGTTTTTGCGCTTTTTTATAAGCAAGAGAAAGTCAGTCTTCTTTGGCAAAATCTAACATTATTGTTGCAATAACTGCAATATAAAATACCAATAATATCAATTTACGCAATCATAAAAATCACTATAATCCAAATAAAGTACAAATAATATGCAAACACAAACTCAGACAACTATTCATCACAGTTAAGGAAACCGCTATGGCTAACTATTTCAATACATTAAATTTACGCCAACAATTAGACCAATTAGGTCGTTGTCGTTTTATGGACCGCAATGAATTTGCAAATGAAGCGGACTATTTAAAAGGCAAAAAAATTGTCATTGTAGGTTGTGGTGCACAAGGGCTAAACCAAGGCTTGAATATGCGTGATTCTGGTTTGGATATTAGCTATGCACTTCGTCCAGAAGCGATTTCTGAGAAACGTGCTTCATTCCAACGTGCCACTGAAAACGGTTTTAAAGTAGGGACTTATCAAGAGCTCATTCCAACGGCAGATCTCGTTGTGAACTTAACGCCAGATAAACAACACTCAAAAGTGGTGGCGGATGTGATGCCATTGATGAAACAAGGTGCGGCACTTGGTTATTCACACGGTTTGAATATTGTGGAAGTGGGTGAACAAATCCGTAAAGATATCACGGTGGTGATGGTGGCGCCGAAATGCCCAGGTACCGAAGTGCGTGAAGAATATAAACGTGGCTTTGGTGTGCCAACATTGATCGCGGTTCACCCTGAAAACGATCCAAATGGCGATGGTTTAGAAATTGCGAAAGCGTGGGCGGCAGCAACAGGTGGGCATCGCGCGGGTGTGCTTGAATCGTCATTTGTCGCAGAAGTGAAATCAGACTTAATGGGTGAGCAAACTATTCTTTGTGGGATGTTGCAAGCAGGTTCTATCGTTTGTTACGACAAGTTAGTCGCAGACGGTAAAGATCCCGCGTATGCAGGTAAATTGATCCAATACGGTTGGGAAACCATCACTGAGGCGTTAAAACAAGGTGGTATCACCTTAATGATGGATCGTTTATCCAACTCTGCAAAATTGCGAGCATTTGAACTTTCAGAACAAATTAAAGAAAAACTGAGCGCACTTTTTGAAAAGCATATGGATGACATTCTTAGCGGTGAGTTTTCCTCAACGATGATGGCAGATTGGGCAAATGGCGATGCTAACCTGTTAAAATGGCGTGAAGAAACGGGTAAAACCGCGTTTGAAAATGCACCAAAATACGAAGGTAAAATCAGCGAACAAGAATATTTTGATCACGGTGTGTTAATGGTCGCGATGGTGAAAGCGGGCGTTGAATTGGCATTTGATACCATGGTGGCGAGCGGGATTTACGAAGAGTCAGCCTATTATGAATCTTTACATGAATTGCCATTGATTGCGAATACTATTGCACGTAAACGTTTATATGAAATGAATGTGGTAATTTCTGATACTGCAGAATACGGTAACTATTTATTTGCCAATGTGGCAGCGCCAATTCTTGCTAAAGAGATTATTCCAACTTTACAAAAAGGCGATTTAGGTGAGCCAACGCCGACTGTTGAAATCGACAATATCACCTTGCGTGATGTGAATGATGCAATTCGTAACCATCCGATTGAATTGGTGGGGCAGGAGTTGCGTGGTTATATGACCGATATGAAACGCATTTCATTTAACTAAGATAAAAAAACCAGTCGAAAGGCTGGTTTTTTATTTTGTGCAGAGGTGAAAAGGATAAAAATTAACTGTTTGAGTGACGTTTTTCTTCCTGTTTTACTTCATCCCAAAGTAAGTCCATTTCGATGAGTGAACTTTGTTCAAATCCCTTATTGGCTTGTTGTAATTTTTCTTCAACCGCACGAAAACGTTGTTCAAATTTGTGATTTGCTTGGCGTAAACTTTCTTCGGGCTGGCAGCCAAGGTGACGGCTGAGGTTGACGACTGCAAATAATAAATCACCGATCTCTTCTTGAATTTTATCTTGTTGCTGTTCATTTCTTTCAAGTTCTTGTTGAACTTCGTCTAGCTCCTCTTTGACTTTTTCAATCACTTGGCGAGTCTCACTCCAATCGAAACCCACTTTAGCACAGCGCTTTTGCAATTTTTCTGCGCGAATTAGGGCAGGAAAGGCATGGGGAATATTATCTAAAATGGAAGTATACCCTTTTTCTTTGTTTTCTTGCGCTTTGACATCATTCCAATTTTGTAGTGCCTCTTGCTCATTTTCTGCACTTTTTTCACCAAATACATGAGGATGACGACGAATGATCTTTTCAGAGATGGCGTTAACGACGTCGTCAAATGTGAAATGTTTGTCTTCGGTTGCCAATTGACTAAAGAAAATAACTTGTAATAGCAGGTCACCTAATTCTTCCTTAAGATCCTGCATATTACCTTGTTGTATCGCTTCGATCACTTCATAGGTTTCTTCAGTTAGACAAGGGATCATGCTTTGATAGGTTTGTTTGAGGTCCCAAGGACACCCTCCATTTGGATCACGTAATTTTGCGATAAGCTGAACGAAGTGTTGAATTTGGTTTGTCATGTCGTGAGGCCTTTATCAAAAATCTTGAGATTTATCATAGCATAATTCTACGTTAGACGATGAAAATTGGCGCTCATAAGAAAACTTTTTTAAAACGTGATCTAGGGCATACTTTTTTTTAGGCGTGAGTGGTATGATACATTTGAATCGTTACCCCCCTAGATCAGATAAGGAGTTTATTATGTATAAACACGTATTAGTAGCAGTAGATCTTTCTGATGAAAGTGCATTTTTATTAGAAAAAGCCGCTGGCGTCGCAAGACGAAATGACGCTAAACTATCTATTATTCACGTTGATGTAAACTTTTCTGATCTGTACACAGGATTGATTGATGTGAATATGGCATCCATGCAAGATCGTATCTCGACAGAAACGCAACAAACCTTGATGCAATTAGCGGATAACGCCAGCTATCCTGTCACTGAAAAATTAAGTGGAAGTGGTGATTTAGGTCAAGTATTAGCTGATGCAATTGAAAAATACGATATTGATTTACTTGTGACTGGTCATCACCAAGACTTTTGGAGTAAACTAATGTCTTCGACCCGTCAGGTGATGAATAACATTTCTGTAGATATGTTAGTTGTACCATTACGTGATGAATAAGTCGTTTTATTGACAAGTTAACTTTTGTAAAAAGTTTGTAAAATTTTAACCGCACTTTGATTAAGTCATTGAAGTGCGGTTGGTTTTTTTGTAGGCTTGAAGAGGCAAAAAAATCTTTATTTTTAATAGAAAAAGCCTTTTTATAAATGCCAAAAATATGCAAAAATAAGTAGACTAACTTTTAATCGTATTGTTATTCGTTATTTAAAATAATATGAAAAGCAAGGCTTATATATAAATGAAAACAACAGCAGAAATCAGACAATCTTTTCTCGATTTTTTCCATACTAAAGGACATCAAATTGTAGCAAGTAGCTCACTTGTGCCAGAAAATGATCCGACTTTATTATTTACAAATGCGGGAATGAACCAATTTAAAGACGTTTTTTTAGGTATGGATAAACGTCCTTATTCTCGTGCCACGACTGCACAACGTTGTGTGCGTGCAGGCGGTAAACACAATGATTTAGAAAATGTTGGTTATACCGCGCGCCACCATACGTTTTTTGAAATGCTCGGTAATTTTAGTTTTGGTGATTATTTCAAGAAAGATGCGATCCATTTTGGTTGGGAGTTCTTGACGTCACCTCGTTGGTTAGGTTTGCCTAAAGAAAAATTATGGGTAACCGTTTACGAAACTGACGATGAGGCTTACGACATCTGGAATCAGGAAGTGGGCGTACCCGCAGAACGCATTGTTCGCATTGGTGATAATAAAGGGGCACCTTATGCGTCCGACAACTTCTGGGCAATGGGCGATACGGGACCTTGTGGTCCTTGTACTGAGATCTTCTATGATCATGGGGATCACATTTGGGGAGGACCTCCAGGTTCACCAGAAGAGGACGGTGACCGCTATATTGAGATCTGGAATATCGTTTTCATGCAGTTTAATCGTCATATTGATGGTACAATGGAAGCGTTACCAAAACCTTCTGTTGATACAGGTATGGGGCTTGAGCGTATTAGCGCGGTATTACAGCATGTTAATTCAAACTATGAAATCGATATTTTTCAAAAACTTATCGCAAAAGTATCGGAATTAACAGGTGAAAAAGATCTTAACAATAAGTCACTCCGTGTCATTGCCGATCATATTCGCTCTTGCGCTTACTTAATTGCTGACGGTGTGATTCCATCAAATGAAGGCCGTGGTTATGTATTACGCCGCATTATTCGTCGTGCGGTGCGTCATGGTAACTTACTCGGCGCGAAAGAAGCCTTCTTCTATAAATTAGTACCAACGCTCATTGAAGTGATGGCAGAAGCTGGTACTGAAGTGAAAGAAAAACAGGCGACAGTTGAAAAATTATTGCGTTTAGAAGAAGAGCAATTTGCGCGTACCTTAGAGCGTGGCTTGGCGTTATTAGATGAAGCACTCGCTAACGTAGAAAATAACACACTATCTGGTGAAGTTGCATTCAAACTATACGACACTTATGGCTTTCCGCTCGATTTAACCGCAGATGTATGTCGTGAACGTCATATTGCGATTGATGAAGCGGGCTTTGAGCGTGAAATGGAAGCACAGCGTTTACGTGCTCAGTCTGCTAGCCAGTTTGGCATGGATTACAACACGGTAATCCGTGTAGACGGGACGACAACCTTTGAGGGATATACTGAATCTGAATCACTTGCAAAAGTGACCGCGCTTTTCTCAGAAGGCAAGTCAGTAGAACGTATTGAGGCAGGACAAAGCGCCGTTGTTGTATTAGAAAATACGCCATTTTACGCTGAATCAGGCGGTCAAATTGGTGACAGTGGTCGTTTAGAAGGGCAAGGTTTTTCATTTGATGTCAAAGATACCCAAAAATATGGACAAGTATTTGGTCATATTGGTGAGTTAGTCAGCGGTAGTTTAACCGTTGGGCAAGCGGTAAATGCGGTAGTGGACAGTGCGCGTCGTCACCAAACATCACTTAACCATTCGGCGACACACTTATTACATGCAGCATTGCGCCAAGTATTAGGGACGCATGTAGTACAAAAAGGTTCACTTGTTTCTGATGTGGCATTGCGATTTGACTTTGCGCATCCAGAAGCGATTAGCAAGGAGCAATTATTCGAAATTGAACGCCTTGTGAATCAACAAATTCGTGCAAATCACTCGATTCAAACGGATTTGATGGAATTAGATGCCGCGAAAGCAAAAGGCGCAATGGCATTGTTTGGCGAGAAATATGCAGATCACGTCCGTGTATTAACAATGGGCGATTTCTCGATTGAATTATGTGGTGGGATTCATGCGAAACGTACTGGTGATATTGGATTATTCAAAATCACAACAGAAACTGCTGTAGCTGCAGGTGTGCGCCGTATTGAAGCGATCACAGGAGAGAATGCAATTTCTTGGTTGCATCAACAGCAAGTATTGCTAACACAAAGTGCAGATTTATTGAAATCAGATGTGAGTTCGATTGTCGAGAAAATTCAACAGCTGCAAGATAAATCGAAAAAATCAGAAAAAGAGCTACAAGTGTTGAAAGAAAAAACAGCTATGCAAGCGGGTTCTGATTTTGCTAAAAATGCAATTAAAATTAATGATGTGGCTGTCATTATTCAGAAACTTGACGGCGTTGATGCAAAATCGCTACGTGTCATGGTAGATGATCTCAAGAATCAACTTGGTTCAGCAGTAATTGTTTTTGCCTCTGTTGTGGATGGCAAAGTGAATTTAATTGCTGGTGTCACAGCGGATTTAACAAGCAAAGTGAAAGCTGGTGAGCTTGTTAACCTATTAGCACAGCAAGTTGGTGGTAAAGGTGGTGGTCGACCAGATATGGCGATGGCTGGTGGTACACAAGTTGAAAATGTGGACTTAGCGTTATCTGCTGGTTCAGAGTGGTTAAAAACAAACTTGTAGTATGACACTTTCACTTAATCACGCTGTTGTCAATTTAGGCAAGAGCGTGAGATGAGTGATTTTCAAATTTAAGATAGGGATGTTGTAAGCAAATAGGAATTTTGCATAAACTATAAAAAGGTGAGGAGTTCATATGCTAATCTTAACCCGTAAAGTTGGCGAAAGCTTACTCATCGGCGATGATATTTCTATCACGATTCTCAATATACGCGGAAATCAAGTAAAAATTGGAATCAAAGCCCCTAAAGACGTCTCTGTTCATAGGGAGGAAATTTACCAACGCATTAAACAGGCATTAGATGAGCCTCAACAACCCGAGTAAAAGAATATTGAAAGATTTCAATATGCTTTAAAGTTGTTTTAGGTTGAGTTAAATGTAGATGATATCGTATATAGGTGGTAGTTTTAATAACTTTAGAAGCCTAAGAGAATCATTGTTGGTGGGGCATCTGTTTTAAGTGATTATAATTGAGCATTTGTTGTTTTATACGAATTTAGATAACTCAAAGCCGATGAAAAATAGTAATGTGTACAGTGTTTAAAAACTGCGAATACTTACTAAATAACAAGGAAAAAGAATGAAAGCAATTATCCCCGTAGCAGGTCTAGGTACACGTATGTTACCTGCAACAAAAGCGATTCCAAAAGAAATGCTCACATTGGTGGATAAGCCTCTAATTCAATATGTTGTCAATGAATGTGTGGCGGCAGGCATGAAAGAAATTGTGTTGGTCACCCATTCTTCAAAAAATGCCATTGAAAACCATTTTGATACATCATTTGAATTAGAAACCATGCTTGAGAAGCGTGTTAAACGTCAGTTGTTGGATGAAGTGCGGTCGATTTGCCCGAAAGATGTGACCATTATGCACGTTCGCCAAGGTAATGCAAAAGGTTTAGGGCATGCCGTATTGTGTGGTCGTCCATTAGTGGGGAATGAGCCTTTTGCCGTTATTTTGCCTGATGTCTTATTAGCTGATTTTTCAGCAGATCAAACACGTGAGAATTTAGCTGCAATGGTCAAACGTTTTGAACAAACGCAAGTGAGTCAAATTATGGTTGCTCCTGTTGCGCTAAAAGATGTGAGCAGTTATGGTATTGTGGATTGTGCGGGTGCAGACCTAAAAGGTGGTGAAAGTGCAAAAATCAATAGTATTGTTGAAAAACCAAGTATTGAAAAAGCGCCTTCCAATTTAGCTGTTGTGGGACGCTATGTGTTTTCTTCAACAATTTGGGATTTGCTTGAAAAAACCCCTATTGGTGTGGGAGATGAGATTCAATTAACCGATGCGATTGATATGTTAATTGAGAAAGAAACGGTAGAGGCGTTTCATATGACTGGTAAGACATTTGATTGTGGCGATAAAATTGGCTATATGCAAGCGTTTGTAGAATATGGTCTACAGCATGAGCAATTAGGTCAACCATTCAAAGCGTATTTAAAACAGTTACTTCATTCTCTGTAACATCTTTCTTTTTCTTATAAGAGGCATCCTTGTGATGCCTTTTCTTTTTCCAATAAAATGTGACAGATATCTAGCTATCTTAACGTCTAGATTGTCATTTTTCTCGTTTTTCATTAAAATACCATATCATTATTAAGCATATGCACAATAGGACAATAACATGGCAAATTGGGATGGCAAATATATTAGCCCTTACGCAGAACATGGTAAGAAAAGCGAGCAAGTCAAAAAAATAACCGTATCAATTCCGATTAAAGTATTGGAAATCTTGACTAATGAGCGTACGCGCCGACAAATTCGCAATTTGCGCCATGCGACCAACAGTGAATTGCTGTGTGAGGCCTTTTTGCATGCTTTTACTGGACAACCGTTACCAACAGATGAAGATCTGTTAAAAGAGCGTCATGATGAAATTCCTGAGGAAGCGAAGAAAAGAATGCGTGAATTGGGAATCAATCCAGAAGACTGGGAATACTAAATCACTAATGTGAATGAAGTGCGGTCAGAATCTTGTTATTTTGACCGCACTTTTTGTTATCAATTAGGCTTGATCGCCAATCAAAACGGATTCTAGTGCAATTTCAATCATATCATTGAACGTTAATTGACGTTCTTCTGCTGTAGTTTGTTCGTGAGTACGAATATGGTCAGATACAGTGCAGATCGTCAGTGCTTTTGCACCGAATTCAGCGGCAACACCATAGATGCCTGCGGCTTCCATTTCAACACCTAAAATGCCATATTTTTCCATCACATCAAACATCTCGCCATCTGGGCTGTAGAATAAGTCCGCTGAGAATAAGTTACCCACACGTACATTCACACCTTTTGCTTTCGCTGCTTGTACTGCCGCCAATGTCATATCAAAGTCTGCGATCGCTGCAAAGTCATGATCTTTAAAACGAATGCGGTTGACTTTGGAATCTGTACATGCACCTACACCGATAACGACATCACGTAGTTTGACATCCATACGGACTGCACCACAAGAACCGACACGAATGATTTTTTTCACACCATACTCTGTAATCAGTTCTTTTGTATAAATTGAGCAAGATGGAATCCCCATCCCATGCCCCATCACCGAAATTTTACGACCTTTATAAGTACCCGTGTAACCTAACATATTACGTACGTTAGTGACTTCTTTGACATCTTCTAAGAAAGTTTCAGCAATATATTTTGCACGTAGTGGATCGCCTGGCATGAGAACAACATCTGCAAATGCACCTGCTGGCGCGTTAATATGTGGAGTCATATAATTTTCCTCTTAGTTAAGTTGACGATAGCAATGTCGTTGCTTATCGGGGGGAAACGCAAGCGATTTTGCTGTAGTTTGCAACTTGTTCGCTTTCCTATTCTCTGACGAAGACTGTGTTATATAGTCTTCGTGTTGTTGAGTTCGATCACGTATGCAAACGTTTCCGTTTCCCCAAGATGACAACACCACGAACAATGTCGTGGTGTTGATTAAAAAATTCTGCTAAATGATACCGCACTTTTTAGCTTAATGCGACACCACCTAACCCGATGAATAAACCTGCGATTGTTGCACTCATTAAGTTGGCTAATGAACCTGCGATAACTGCTTTGATACCTAAGCGTGCAATATCACCACGGCGATTTGGTGCCATCCCACCTAATCCACCGATTAAGATCGCGATAGAGCTGAAGTTAGCGAAACCACATAATGCGAATGTGATAATTGCTTTGGTTTTTTCACTTAATACTGCTGGTGCTTCACCGCCTAAGTAAGCCGCGAAATCTAAGTATGCGACAAATTCATTGATCGCGAGTTTTGTACCGATCATACGACCAGCAATTTCAGCTTCGCTCCATTCAACTCCAACAACCCAAGCTAATGGTTTGAAGATCCAACCAAGAATTAACCCAAGTGATAATTCTGGCATATCAAATAAGCCACCAATACCACTTAAAATACCATTTAATAATGCGATTAATGCAACGAATGCGATTAACATTGCACCAACATTAAGTGCTAATTGCATACCTGATAATGCACCGCCTGCTGCTGCATCTAAAATATTTGCAGGTTTTTCTTCAGTGATTTGTTCTAAATCATCAGTAAATTTTTCTGTTTGAGGATAAAGAATTTTTGCAAAGAGTAAACCTGCTGGTGCAGCCATAAACGACGCCGCAATTAAGTAAGGTAAAGGTACACCTAATCCTGCATAAGCTGCCATTACTGAACCCGCGATAGACGCTAAACCACCACACATAATGGCAAATAGCTCAGATTCGGTCATTTTACTGATATAAGGTTTAACAATTAACGGTGCTTCAGTTTGACCAACGAAAATATTCGCTGCCGCGGACATCGATTCTGCTTTTGATGTGCCGAGTAATTTTTGTAAGCCTCCACCGATGATTTTGATGATCCATTGCATCACACCGATGTAGTAAAGTAGAGAGATTAAGGCTGAGAAGAATACAATTGTTGGTAAGACTTTGACGGCGAAAATAAAACCGAATTTTGATGGATCTGCTAAGCCACCAAACACAAAGTTAATCCCTTCGTTACCATAGTCAATAACTTTTTGAACGCCACGAGCCAGCCAGTTTAATGCGTCACGGCCGACAGGAACATAAAGAATTAATGCGCCAATAATAAATTGGATAGAAAGTGCACCAAACACAGTGCGGAAATTAATGGCTTTGCGATTATTAGAAAGCAAGAATGCAATGGCTAATAATACAACAATACCGAGAATACTGATTAATGTACCCATAGTTGTAAAGTCCTTTACTAAGTTAGAATAAAAAGAATGGTTGGCAATTTTACTGCGTTTTGAGGAAAAAAGCTTGTTTTATTGATTTATAAATAGTCAAATCAACTTAAATTTTCATCAAAGTGTGATATGCCTCTCAATTTAAGTGGCTATAAGATATGTTGGAATAGTATTAGTGCCGTCACGCTTTTATGTTATATGATAGCATGCAATCACCCTCTTTATTTTTATTTTGTATGCAAAAAAAGTTTCATGTTTTGCCTAAAACGCCTTGGATGGCGTCATCGTTTTGGGCTATTGAAGTAAAAACGCTGCTTGTGCTGTTGTTTTCCTTGGCTACGTTTGGTATTGGCGAAGGGCTTATTTTACTTTCTGATCTGGGGTCAGCACCTTGGACCGTGCTTTCTCAAGGGATTGCATTACAAGGCGAATTTAGTGTGGGCTGGGCTTCTTTTTTTGTCAGTTGTGCAGTGATGCTGCTGTGGATACCATTAAAATTACGTCTTGGCTTAGGGACCGTATTAAACGTTGTGGTGATTGCCTTATTTCTCGGGCTAACGGTCGATTTATTGCCAACATTTACAGCACTTGGGGGGCGTTTAGCCTATCTTTTTTGCGGTATTGCTCTGATTGGTATTGGATCGGCGTTCTATTTAACATGTCATCAAGGTGCGGGACCTCGCGATGGCTTAATGGTAGGAGTATGCCAACGTTTTCACCTAAAAGTTGGTGTGGTGCGAACGTCAATGGAAATTGCCGTTTGCACTCTAGGTTTTTTTCTTGGTGGCACCGTGGGGATCGGCACAGTGCTCTTTGCGGTTTCAATTGGCTGGGTGGTACAATTTATTTTGATGTTATTCTTCCGCTTGCCAAATGCGCGCGATGAAAGGTCGCACCTCCGCTAAAACATCCTTAATAGCAATTAACCCTAAGTCCATTTGACGTGCTTTGTCTTGTGTTTGTGGTGAAAAAGCAAGATGTTTTTGTGGATCGTTAATCGGTTTCCAACGCAATGGCGTTGCGGATCGCCGACTTGGGTAAAAACCGATCGTTGCGACATTTAATGCAGCGCTAAGATGTAAAGGCCCCGTTGATCCTGCAATAAATAAATCGGCACAGGCAAGTGAGCGAGCAAAATCCACTAATCCGTTATTTTTATCATAAATGACCACTCGTGTATCGTGAATGAGCTGCGCCAATTGTTGTGCTTTCTCGCTTTCATTGGGCCCCGCTGTTAACACAACATGGCAGTCAAATCGTTGCAATATACCAGTAATTAATTCAGCGTATTGTGGTAACGTTAAATTGGTCGCAGAACCACCAGAACCAGGGTGGACAAAAAGCCATTTTTTGTGTGGGTCTAAACCCAATTGTTGCGCAAGCATCTGCTTCTGATGCTGGATTTCATTTACTGGAAACGTGAAATAAGGTGGGGTAGGTTCCACAATCGGCATACCGTTTTTTTGTAAAAAAGCACGTGCAAGATCTAAGTTATATTCAAACTCAGGCTTTAAAGATTGGGAGCGGCGTTGTGTAACCCGATGATTGTATAAAAATTGAATCAGCTTGGTCGCAGGTGCTAAACGAAAGGGAATTTTCGCTTTCCACACTAGCAACGCATTGTATTTATCTGAGAAAAAGTTAATTGACGCATCAAACTTTGCTGCTTTAATGGCTTCTAACGTCACTTGTTGGGCTGACTTTTCTGCGTGTTTACCGGCATCAATAATCACATCATCAAGATAAGGGCAATGTTGTGCTAGCTCCGCCGTATATTTTGGTACAAGTGCGGTCAATTTTAGTGTGGGATTAGAGCGTTTGAGCATGGCAAAAGCGGGCCACGCCAACATGAAATCGCCTAATTTATCGTTACGAATGACTAACAGTTTTTGCATCGTGTTTTCCAAAGTATGTGTAGATTGAGGGCTATTCTACCCTTTTTCCTGATAAAATTTAATTGAAAAATCCACTCGCCTTCCCTTGTTAGAATCATGCGGAATTTGAATGTACAAGCCGCTTATTTCTTGCTTTTTCTGAAAAAAAGAGTATGATCCACAGGCTTTTTGTCTATATATACAGAGAAAAAAGTAAGTTTAACTCTCAAGATAGCTTCGATAATTGAGGGTTTTCTTTTTGTAATCAAACATTTAGAGGAAGGTTATGGTAACCATTCGTTTATCTCGTGGCGGAGCTAAAAAACGCCCATTCTATCAAATCGTTGTCGCTGACAGCCGCTCACCACGTGACGGTCGTTTCATTGAGCGCGTAGGTTTTTTCAACCCATTAGCAACAGGTAACGCTGAGCGTTTACGCTTAGATTTAGATCGTGTTAATGCTTGGTTAGAAAAAGGTGCATCATTATCTGACCGCGTTTCTGTGTTAGTGAAAGAAGCGAAAAAAGCAGCATAATTTGTTCTAATTTTATTAGACAGTAGAACGAGATAGGTGATGAATATGGAACAACAAAGAATTGAAGTTGTAGGCAAATTAGGCTCGACTTATGGTATTCGTGGTTGGTTGCGTATTTATTCATCAACAGAATATGCCGAAAGCATTTTTGATTACCAACCTTGGTTTTTAAAAATTAAAGGGCAATGGCAACCAACAGAATTAGAGAGCTGGCGTTATCACAATAACGATTTGATCGTTAAATTAAAAGGTGTAGACGACAGAGAAGCAGCGCAAACACTGGCGAATATTGAAATCGGTGTGGATCTTGCTGTTTTCCCAGCGTTAGAAGAAGGGGATTATTACTGGCACGATTTGATCGGCTGTCATGTAGTAAACCTTGAAGGCTATGCCATGGGGACCGTGACAGAAATGATGGAAACGGGATCTAATGATGTATTGGTTGTACGTGCAAACAGCAAAGATGCTTTTGGAAAACAAGAACGGTTAATTCCGTTTTTGTATGAACAAGTAGTTAAAAGAGTAGATCTCACCACAAAGACTATTGAAGTGGATTGGGACGCTGGTTTCTAACCTCAGGTATGCTGGTTAGCTTGAGCGGTAACATTTTGATGCTAGGATAAATTATGCATATTGGGATTATTAGTCTATTCCCCGAAATGTTTCAAGCGATTACAGAATTTGGGGTAACAGGTAGAGCTGTAAAACAACATCTCTTACAAGTACAGTGTTGGAATCCGCGTGATTTCACACACGACAAGCATAAAACAGTGGATGATCGCCCTTATGGTGGTGGTCCTGGTATGCTGATGATGGTGCAACCGTTACGCGATGCAATTCAAGCGGCAAAAACGGCAGTAGGGGAAGAGGCGAAAGTGATTTATCTTTCGCCGCAAGGACGAAAACTCGATCAAGCTGGTGTAAAAGAGTTAGCAGAAAATCAGAAGTTGATTTTACTCTGCGGACGTTACGAAGGTATTGATGAGCGATTGATCGAAACTGAAGTTGATGAAGAATGGTCAGTCGGTGATTATGTGCTTACGGGGGGGGAATTACCTGCAATGACATTAATTGATGCTGTTGCACGATTTATCCCGGGAGTACTTGGCAAGCAAGCTTCAGCAGAAGAAGATTCTTTTGCTGATGGATTATTAGATTGCCCACATTATACGCGTCCTGAAGTGTTAGACGGTTTATCTGTACCACCTGTGCTGATGTCGGGTAACCATGAAGAAATTCGTAAATGGCGATTGAAACAATCACTTGAACGAACTTGGTTAAGACGCCCTGAGCTATTGGAAAGCCTAGCTCTGACTGACGAACAACGTAAACTGTTGAAGCAAATTAAAGCGGAATACAGTTAAATATCAGTTCAATCTAGGATTAAAAGGTGAATTATTATGAGTAACATCATTAAACAACTTGAACAAGAACAATTAAAACAAAATTTACCAAGCTTCCGCCCTGGTGATACTTTAGAAGTTAAAGTATGGGTAGTTGAAGGTAGCAAACGTCGTTTGCAAGCATTCGAAGGCGTGGTTATTGCAATTCGTAACCGTGGCTTGCATTCTGCATTTACTTTACGCAAAATCTCTAATGGTGTGGGTGTTGAGCGTGTGTTCCAAACACATTCACCTGTTGTAGACAGCATTACGGTTAAACGTAAAGGTGCGGTACGTAAAGCGAAACTTTACTACTTACGTGAGCGTTCAGGTAAATCTGCACGTATCAAAGAACGTTTGGGCGCGTAATTTGCTCATTAAAAAGGCTTGGTTTCAACCAAGCCTTTTTTCTTACTTCTTTCTTTTCCTTTCCTTTCCTTTCCTCACCTCACCTCACTTCTCTCTGTCTATCACATAATAGCGGTCAACATTTGTGTTTTTTATTAATTTTTGTCATGAATAACATTGTATCTTTTGATAAACTCGCTTATGTTATCTTATAAATTGAGCCAATCTAAAAGATGAATAGGGTGAAGTAGCGAGCTGAACCGCATTCGTTTTTATCGTTCATTTCATCATTGTCATCAAAAATGAAGGCATCCCCTCTTTTCTTTTTCTAAATAAGGTGCGCTGCGATGTGTATCGATTTTAACCAACTCGTTGAATGGCGTAGAGAATTTCATCGTTTTCCAGAAAGTGGCTGGACTGAATTCTGGACGACAAGTCGAATTGCAGAATATTTATCGCGTATGGGATTAGAAATTTTATGTGGTACTCAGATGATTCATCCTGACTTTGTACGTGGTCGGCAGCCAGAGCTAGTGAACAAGGGACAACAACGGGCGATAGATTATGGTGCCGATCGTGGATGGCTAGCGAAGATGTCTGGCTATACTGGTTGCGTTGCTGTCTTTGATTCGGGCAAACCTGGTCAGACGGTTGTATTACGTTTTGACATTGATTGTGTGAATGTGACCGAAACGGATAAACCTACACATAAGCCGAATCAATTTCATTTTAGATCGCTTAATGAAGGATTGATGCATGCGTGTGGACATGATGCACATATTGCAATTGGACTCGGTGTCGCAGCATGGCTTGCTCAGCATAAAGCCATGCTCAGTGGGAAAGTAAAGCTGGTTTTTCAGCCCGCTGAGGAGGGTGTGCGTGGTGCAGTCGCGGTAGCAAACAGTGGCGTCATTGACGATGCGAACTATTTTATCAGTTCTCATATTAGTTTTTGTGCCGATTCAGGCGTTCTGATTTCAAATCCACAACACTTTCTTTCTACGACTAAACTGGACATTCGTTATCGTGGTAAACCTGCTCATGCTGGCGCCCAACCCCATTTAGGACGTAATGCGTTACTTGCTGCTGCACATGCGGTCACGCAATTACATGGTATTGCACGTCACGGTGAGGGGATGACACGAATTAATGTTGGCGTTTTGCAGGCGGGAGAGGGGCGCAATGTGATTCCGAGTGAGGCTCATATTCAGCTTGAAGTGCGGGGTGAAAATAAGCAGATTAATGACTATATGGTTGAGCAAGTAGATCGGATTGCCAAAGGCGTTGCCATGAGTTTCGATGTTGAGTATGCAGTGGATATCATGGGGGAAGCCGTTGATATGCAGAATGATGATATGCTAGTACAGCTTGTGGAGCAAGTCGCATTACAGCAACCACAAATTAAGCACGTTCATTCTCTGTATCCATTTAATGCCAGTGAAGATGCGACTGTTTTAGGACGACGAGTCCAATCTCTCGGGGGGCAAGCCCTGTACTTTATTTTAGGGGCAGATCGTACAGCTGGTCATCATCAAGCAGAATTTGACTTTGATGAAAGTCAGCTACTCACTGGTGTGAACATTTATACGGGGTTGTTAACTCATTTATTAGGGGAAAAGAGTCATGACTAAACCAACAGAAATGCGTTTTATGCAAGTATTGATGCAGCGTCATAGTGTGAAAGCGTTTGATCCTGAGGTGAAAATTCCACGTGAGGAAATGGAAGAGTTATTACGTTTGGCTCAACTTGCGCCCTCCAGTATCAATTTGCAACCTTGGCGTTTTGTTGTGGTTGACAGTGAAGCGGGAAAAGCAAAGCTGAAAGGGTTAGTGCGTTTTAATGAAGTGCAACGTGAAACGTCTGCTGCGATGGTCTTAGTATTAGCGGATCAACGTTATTTTGATTTGGCGGATACGATTTTGACACAGAGCGTTGAGGAAGGATTGATGCCTGAAGAGGTAAAAAATCATTACCTTGCCTTTATTCAGCAGGCAAAAAATGCGGTGACAGAGCAATATATTCGTGAGCAGGCGTTGATGGATGCAAGCTTGGCAGCAATGCAATTCATGTTAGTGGCAAAGAGTCAAGGTTATGATACGAATGCAATTGGTGGATTTGAGCGTCAAGCCGTGTTAGACGCATTGCATATTGATGCACAGCGTTATGCCCCCGTGATGTTTATCGCGATTGGTAAAGGTGCTAAACCTCATCATCCAAGTAGTCGTTTGCCACTAGACTACACGGTTTCTTGGAATGATGGATTAGGCTTTAAACAGCCCTAAAGTGCGGTAAAAAAAGAGCTGTTTTTATCCAGCTCTTTTTTATTTTACGATCTATAGACTAGAATTGTACGCTGAATCCTGCGCTGCCACCCCAATAAGTGTGTCCTGATAAACTGCGTCCTACGTAAGGCGTAAAATCAAGGCTGCTCGTTTGGCTCAAGTTATAGCGCAGCGTACTGCTAAGATTACCTTTGGCTCGTTTGAAATCAGCGTTTATTTTTACTTCACCGATGCCTTCCGCAGTTGCTCGGTAAGTTGGGTTGTTTAATGAAAGTGAATATTCCACTTCCGCTTTCGGCTCCCAGAATAATTTGTTGGTCCATGGGATAGAGGCTGTGATGCCGAATACGGCTGTAGTATCGCGGAACTTAACTTGATCATAGGAAACAGGGAAAGTGACACCAGACTCTTGGTAAGCATCTTGCTTCATGCTGGTATGGCGTAATCCTGTATAGATACCTGCTTGTCCACCAGATAAAATATGCGCATTGGCACCTGCGATTAAGGTCACTGATTTGCTTGCGACATGGGTGTCACCCTTAGTTTGCTCAGTGCCTTTTTCTGCATGACGATGAATTTCTGCATCATAGCGATTGAGTGCAGTAGCGGCACGGAGATACCAATGACCGTTTTCAACCGCTTGTTTCCATTGTGCGTATAATCCAATACCTAGATTATCACGAGTGCGTTTGTAGCCATTAACAGTTTTACTGTAAGGCGTATGGAAAAGTGCGGTACCCATTGCAAAGTGGTCATTCACGACATAACCGATATTGAGTTGAGTGAGGAGACTACGATGTTTTTTCTCATTATCTACGGCAGCTTTTGTTCGTACAAATACACGACCAGCTTGTCCTGCAGCATATAATTTGCTTACATCCGTTTGATGAATTGCCTCAGTTGGTAGGGCATTCTGTGGTGCGACAAAGGTATTTCTTAAATCTACATCACGATAGTCTGCACTAGCATAGGCGTTTGAATCCATTGTATCAAACCCATCGAAACCACTTGTTAGCGCATCTAACATACGACTATTTGCAGAGATGCTGGTGAGAGTATGATTACCTAATGTACTGATTGTTTGTCGTGTATCCAAGATAGAAATAGGCTCACTTACTTGAGGTTTCACTTTTGTGTAATCCAGTTTCCAGACTGTTGCTTTTTTGATAGCTCGCCCAAAATCATCGGTAAGATCAGTATCAGAAATTCCCACCGCAGTCGTACCTTCATCATTCAACGCATAAATTGCCCCTTCCCCTGTTCCGTCTGTTTTTAAGGTATTCAGCTCAACAGGGACTTTATGACTGTCGTACCAGACGACTGGACGAGAGACACAATTGTCATCTTGGTGTTCAGGTGTAGCACAGCCTTGTTCAATATTCGCGCTACCTGCAATGATGTTACCTCGTTTATTTAAGGCGTAAGCAAAACTAGAGCCCGCATCATGTTTATCTGCTTCATAACCCGTTAAGGATTTCAAATAAGTAAAGGTCCAATTCTCACTCTTCGCTTTATTTTGACCTTGATGTGTCCAGAGGACAGCTTGGTTTTGTTTAACGTTATTGGAGACTTGAGTGTAACCTACTGCAATCGAGCCATCATGATTGATTGCTTGAACTGCACCGTTGAAATTATGCTCTGGTTTGACGTTTAAGCGAGTGACTTTCCAATCAATTGAACCATCATCGGTCCAGATAGTCGGGCGTTGATCTTTTAATGAACGTTTTTCTAATGATTTACCAATCCAGTCGGCACTTCCAGCAATGACTTGTCCATCATGACTAATCGTACGTGCATCGGCATAAGGCGTATAGTAAGTTTGGTTTTTGAATGGGTTTTCTAAATGAATGGCTTGAGTGCCCTCTTTCCATTCGCTTCCCCCTCGTTTCCAAAGTACCGCTTGTTTAGCACGAGGGTCAAAGGTATAGTCGATCGGTGCGATGCTCTGTCCTACTGCAAACGCGCCATCTGCACTTAGATGGTTTACTTTACCTGATACTTGTGTTGGGTTATCAATTTGGTTATTCACTGCTCCCATTCCTTTGACACCCAATGTTGCTAAACGAATCGGTTTATCACTGCCGTTTTGCCAAATGGCAGGATATTTTGAAATCACTTTCTTATGATCAACTGGACGGAAGTAATGCCCCCGAGCTTCACCCGCATAGGTTTGTCCATCCTGACTGATCGCCCAGACGGCAGCATGTGTGGCACGACCTTCAAAATTCAATAATTCTGTTGCCTTACCATCACGCCAAATTGTTGCCGCACCACCTCGTTCTGTTGTGCTTTCACCAATACCGCCAATAATTTCTCCTTTACCCGATATTGCCATCGCAAAAGAATATCCTGCTTGAGTTGACGTCGGTTTTTCTACAGAACTGACGGTATGAGTCACAGGGGCTTTTGGAGATACGGAAGGTGGCGTCGGTTGACTTTGTGGCGTATCTGGCAGAGAGGGTTTGGGTGCTTCAGGAGTAGCAACTTGTGGGTAAGTGATTTTCCAGATGACTGCTTTTTGTGTGACCGCATAGCCATCTGTTTGATCCGTATCAGCGACGCCGACAGCTAGGGTTCCCTCATTATTGAGCGCATAAACCGCGCCATTGCCAGAACCATCAGCTTTTAACGTGTTTAATTCTAGCGGTTTGGTCGCCGTGTCATACCAGACTACAGGACGTCCGACGCAATTTTCATCGGGTTTTTCCGTTGTGGCACAATCTTGTTCTATGGTCGCCATGCCGCCAACAATCGAACCATCTTTATTTAATGTGTAAGCAAAACTGCTGCCAGCATCATGATCTTCTGCTGAATGTGCGGTCAGTGATTTTAAATAAGTAAAATGCCAATTAGTGCTGAGGGATTTATCTTGACCATTATTTTTCCAGACAACTGCCTGGTTACGTTTGACATTCTCCGTAGTTTGAGTATATCCCGCTAATGTCATACCATCGGCACTGCTTGCATGAGCCGCACCATTAAAGTCATCGTGTTTTTCAACAGGTAAACGGGTGACTTTCCAGGTCGTCAAATCCTCGCTTGTCCAAACACTTGGGCGTTGATCTTTACTAAAGGAGGTTTTTTTTCGTTCAGACTTAATCCAATCAGCACTCCCAGCAATGACATTTCCCTCATCATTAATGGCATTTGCGTGGGAACTTGGTGAATAGTAAGTATTTTTTTCAAATGGTGTGGCTAAGACGAATGGTTTTGTTCCATCCTGCCAGCCAGTTTCTCCTCGTTTCCACAGAACCGCTAATTTTGCGGTTTCATCATAGATATCTTTATCAGGAATGATTTGCCCGATAGCAATGTTTCCGTTTACGTTGAGTGCACTCACTTTGCCAGACACTTCAGTTGAACCGCCAAGACGATTTTGAATTGTACCTAATCCGTCTTTTCTGGTCGTGGCTAAGCGGATAGGAGAAGGGTTCTCTTTCAGCCAAATGACAGGGTATCTTGCTTTAATTGTTCTGCCTCGGTCTTGATATTCATAATAAGCTTCACCACCAAATGTTGAGCCATCGCGACTAATTGCCCACACAGCAGAATGGTTAAATTTGTTTCCTGACTTTCTTAAGTTCGCTAAGTCGGTTGCCTTGCCTTTTTGCCAAATTACTGCCCCACCGCTGCGATCTGTTGAGCCGTCACTGATTCCACCAATGACAGTACCATCGCCAGAAATGGCGTGTGCACTTGAAAAATAAAGATTTTCAGCTGAGGTGCTGTCACTCGCAAGGAGTGTTGGTGAAATAGGGGTGGCATTGACAGTTAAAGGGATAAGGACAGATGAGATTAACAACGAAAGATAAGTTCGTTTAGGTTGTATTTTATTCATGTTTCACTCCAATTAATAACATATCTATGTATATAAATTTATATAGCGATCCTATTTTTTATGCGAGGAATGTCAAGGTAAGTGTTATAGATTTGTTAAATAGATCACAAAATGATCAATAAAAAGGAAAAGCAGCCAATATGGCGGCTGCTTTTATTGGTGAAATTAGAATGTATATTTGATATTGGCGAAATATACACGCCCTTCTTCTGGCATACCATAAGTGTAGTAATAGTTTTTATCAAAGAGATTATTCACGCCAGCATCAATAACGAAATTTGATGTAGCTTGGTAAGTGAATTTCATATTTGTAACACCAAATCCAGCGACTTGAATTGTATTAGCCGAGATTTTTTTATTTGGTATACGGTCTTTGGTATAACGTCCTGTTTCTGCCTCTTGACTGAGATAGAAGGAGACATTCGGCAGGATTTTCCAATCGGCATAAGCGAATACTTTATGTTTTGGAATATCATGAACAATGTAGTGGCGATTTGTTCGGTTTTTAGCACGCAAATACGTATAGTTGACACCGATGGTTAATTCATCTGTGACAAAGGCAGTCATCGCTAATTCAAGTCCTTTACGTACTTCTTTACCGTAGTTTTGATTTTGAGATAATCCATTTTGTCGTTTGACTTCATTAATACTGTCGTGAATATCGGCATAGAATAAAGCACCTTCTAAGCGCAACCAATCATTAACAGTCCGTAAGTAACTGAGTTCATAGTGGTACGCGGTTTCAGGTTTAAGGAATGGATTCGGATCCACCGTGCCAAATTTTCTCGAGTAACGCTCTTTCATTGTCGGTAAATGTGTTTTTTTCGCAAAACTGAGCGCGAGTTCATCGTTACGATCAAAATTATGCGCTAACTTAATTTGATAATTAAACGCGTGTTGATTTCCTACCTCAAATGGATTGACTGATTTTGGCGCATCTTTCTTTTTGGATTTGGCATCAAATTTTTCAGCTTGTGTAGCTTGGCGGTAGTCGTAGCTTATCCCTGTGATGAGGCGTGTATTTGGCGTCATTGTATAGGTATGCTCTAATCCCAAGCTATATGTACGATCTTGTATACGAGTTGTTGGATCGTCATTATCATGTTCTCGGTGAACATCGACTTTGTATAACGTTGCAAGTTTCAAACGGTGTTGGTCATTTAGATCGGCACCGAATTCAAGACCCGCACCGTAGGAATAGTCACGATAGTAGCTGATGTCTGATTGGGTAAACGTGCGATCTGTAAATAACTCGAGATCATTATTAAAAGTGTCATAGAAGACTTTACTGTTGATATAAAACTGGTAAGGCGTAAATTGTGTGTGTGATAAGAAATAAATACTGTCTTTATTCCAGGCATTCCAACGCCAAAAACGATCCGCACTTTTGTGTTCTCCCGCATAAAAAGGTTGTTCTTTTTTGGCTTTTTGTGTGCTTAACACAAGGGCATATTCATCTGTTTGAGTTGGAGTATAAGCTAATTTTAGGCTTAATTTTTTATCTCGTTGTACCGATTCCTCTGCACGTCCGCCATCTTCAATACTCGAACCACGTTGTTGATAATGACGCGAAAGTTGTAGCCCTTGTCGTTCGACGAAGCTTCCGCTGACTTGTGCATAAAATTGCTCTTGTTTGGTTCCTAAATTGAAATACGTTTGATTGGTCGTCGTATCTGCATCACGCCCTTTTTGGATACCGTATCCGAGTACCCCTTCAATTTCTTTGACAGGTTTACGGCTAATTAAGTTAACTGCACCGCCCATTGTATTGGGACCATACAAGACAGAGCTTGAACCTTTAGAAATGTCAATGCGTGATAAATCAAAGGTTGTGAAACGCCCTAAATCCATATTGCCATCATAAGGCACATAAACAGGAATACCGTCAATATAGACAGGGACACGACGAGCATCAAAACCACGAACAAGAATATTTTGTTCATTACGTGGACCAATTCGTTCAAATGTCACTCCAGGCGTCATTTTGGCAATTTTAGCCACATGAGTGACGTGATTGCGCGTTAATTCTTCTTGCTCAATTCGAGTCGTCGACAAATCACCACTGGTGTCGGCAATCACTTCAATCTGACCTAACTCAAAGACCTGAGCATAACTTGCAGTACAAGCGAGAGCAATCGCTGTACAAAGACATGTTTTTTTCATCATTGGATCCTTATTGTTGAGAAGAAAATTTAAGCCGCATCGCAATATCAATAAAAAGGAAAATCTTTTCATCGTTATTATTGCAGGCTTGACGTAAAGTTTGTTGTGTATCCGTGATAGAGAGCCGTCCTTCACGTAATGCATGAAGTAGTGCGGTTTCAGAAAGGTGCAATTCTTCAATGACTTTCTGAACAGTGACAGATTCAAAGGTGTGAATGAGTCGCTCTAAAGTGCAGTAACTTGGGTAGCGGTTTTGGGTTACCAAGTCAAAGAACTGAGTGTTAACCTTTTTCAGTTTACTGCGCCGATTAAACAAGTGTAATAACGCGGCACTGATAAACAGTAAGGCAAAGAGGAGATGAAGTGGCAGTGCCAGTGAAAAATGGATACCTAAATATAAGCTAAGTCCTGATAGTAGTAGCAGAGGTAAGCTGATAACCAGGATTGTAATTAACAGGAATTTATAGATCACACTGAATTTTTCTATCATCTTTCTCACCATTTTGGTTAAATTTTATTAGGATTATAGGGGATCATTATATAAAAATAAATATAACGATTGATAAATTCAATGTGAGTGCGAGTGAAATCTAACTTGTTTGAACAGAGAAGAATAAAAAAGCAGACCCATGAGCCTGCTTATTAAGTCAATCGTGCGGGTGATATTTACAGATCACCATCTGTTAAAAAACCACCGCTTTGATGTGCCCATAGTTTGGCATATAAACCATTTTGTTGCAGCAGTTCGTGGTGTGTGCCTTGTTCTACAATCTGCCCTTTGTCGAGAACGATTAAGCGATCCATAGCCGCAATAGTCGACAAGCGGTGCGCAATAGCAATGACGGTTTTATTTTCCATCATTTTATCAAGACTTTGTTGAATCGCAGCTTCCACTTCAGAGTCTAAGGCGCTGGTTGCCTCATCTAGCAAGAGAATAGGGGCATCTTTTAGCATTACTCGGGCTATTGCAATACGTTGCCGTTGTCCACCTGATAATTTTACGCCACGTTCACCTACATGGGCGTCATAGCCAGTTCGTCCTTTGGCATCTATGAGCTGTGGAATAAATTGTGCGGCTTCTGCTCGTTGAGCAGCATAGTGCATTTCTTCTTCTGTTGCATTTGGGCGACCATACACAATATTTTCTCGTACAGAACGATGCAATAGTGAGGTGTCTTGTGTGACTAACCCAATTTGGCTGCGTAAGCTTTCCTGCTGAACATCACAAATATGTTGACCATCAATGGTGATGGTACCCTGTTGTGCTTCGTAAAAGCGGAGGAGTAAGTTCACAATCGTGGATTTTCCTGCTCCTGAACGCCCAATTAAACCCACTTTTTCACCTGGTTTGATAACTAAATTAAAATCTTGCAAGAGCGGTTTATCTGGGCTATACGAAAAATGAACATGATGGAATCGGATTTCACCTTGTTGAATGTGGATAGGTTGAGCACCTGGTTTATCGATGATCGTATGTGGTTTAGTTAAGGTTTCCATTCCATCATTTACGGTCCCGATATTTTCAAATAAGCGAGCCGATTCCCACATAATCCAATGTGATAATCCATTTACACGTAGTGCCATCGCGACGGCGGTAGCAATGGCGCCGACACCGACGCTGCCTTGCTGCCATAATAAGATACCTAATATGGCGGTGCCTAATGTTAAGCTAATATTGGCAGCATAAGTGAGCACATCTAAGGTCGTGCCTAAGCGCATTTGTGCATGCACCGTCAGCATAAACTCTTCCATTGAACGTTTAGCGTAAGCGGCCTCTCTTGCACCATGAGAAAATAATTTGACGGTAGTGATATTGGAATACGCATCAGTAATACGCCCAGTCATCAGTGATCGGGCATCTGCCTGACGTTCAGCGGTTTTAGCAAGCTTTGGGATGATGAGACGTAAAATCGTGAAAAATACAATTAACCACAGAATAAAGGGGAAGAGTAGCCAACTATCTAAGGTCGCTAAAACAATGCCAGAGGTGATAAAGTACACGGATACATAAACAACCATGTCAGCAAGCGTCAGCACGGTGTCACGTACAGCCAATGCCGTTTGCATCACTTTCGCTGAAACGCGACCTGCAAATTCATCTTGATAAAAACTTAAACTTTGTCCGAGCATTAAACGGTGAAAATTCCACCGCAAACGCATTGGAAAGACCCCCTGCAACGTTTGCAGGCGTACAGCAGATGTCACAAACGCCCATAGGATACTGAAGAGCAAAAGTGCCGCCATTCCAATCAGTAAATGACCTTTATGTTGCCAAAGTGTCGCTGGAGAATAGACGGTGAGCCAATCAACTAAAATGCCCATAAAACGAAAGACAATCCCTTCGACAATCCCAATACCAATATTTAAAAATGCAAGTAAGAGTATCCAGCCTTTCATTCCCGTTAAACTTGACCAGATGAAACGAACAAGACCTTTTTTCGGGGTATCAGGAGTTTCTGGTGGATAAGGGGTTAATCGATTTTCAAACCACGAATAAATTTTATCAAACATATTTATCTCTTAGTCAGTGAAAGCAAACTGCATCGACTGTTTGTTTACAGCATGACGGATTAAAAGAGTTTCAGGGCTTTCATTTGGGCGACCACATCCTCGACCTGAATTTCTGCCATGAGATTTTTACCGCTTAGTTTCGTTGCCCAAGGGAGTGCATGAGATGGTTTCCCAAACTCTTTCTGCACATTGATCTCGTAGACTGAAACCACATTATTTAAGTTGTTGTATGGTCCTGTTCTAAGGGGATTATGGTAAGCATATAAGCCGATAATTTGCGTGCCTTGTACTGTGGCTAAATGCGCTGGTCCCGAGTCTGGAGAAATCACTAAATCAACTTGTTTAATCAAGGCAGCCAGTTGTTTCAAATTGGTTTTCCCAGACAGATCTGTGGGCTGAAAGTCACATTGTGCGATGATTTTTTGAATCATGTCCATTTCACGTTTGGCGGGTGAGGCACACAAAATGACATGCACATTGTGTTGGTGTGCAATATTCGCAATAGCAGCATACCGCTCTACTAACCAATCTTTTTCTGCTTTACTTGAACAGGGAGAAATCAGGAGGTTTTTGCGTGTTGGGTCAATATAACGTTGTACTTGTTGATGGTCCTTTTCACTGATTTCCAGTGTCCATTGTGGTGGCGTGATAGGGACACCGAGATATGCTACAAACACCATAAAACCGTCTAATACATGGGGTGAATCAGGATCAGTAATGTGACGGTTAGTGAAAAATTGTTGTCCTTCTCTTGCACGTTTTTTACCAAAGCCAATTTTATACGTTGCTTTAATCCCTAATGAGATGAGAGACGCGCGGAGTGCGGTTTGCATATTGAGCAGCGCATCAAACTGGCGATCTTTGAGTTGTTTCCAGAGTGCACATACTCCTTTCCATCCCGTTTTTTTATCGTAAACCACGAGCTCGACATTGGCGATTCCTGCTAAGAGTTGTGCTTCTGTTTTGCCAACAATCCAGGTAATGTGGGTATTTGGCCAGTGACGTTGGATTTGCTGTACTGCAGCAAGCGCATGGCAAACATCACCAATGGCAGACAAACGTAGGATACAAAGAGAATGAGGGGGAGCGCTAAAAAGTGCCATAAACTGTCCATGCAAATATCTAGTGTGAATTTTAACTATTTTAAAGTAGAATGGGGCTATTCGCTATCTCTGATTTAGAATGCTCACCATATGCTTGAATTTAAAAATAAAAATACTTTTTTTCTGTTTGATTTTAAACAACCTAAGACAGATCAAGAACATTTTTTTCATGCGTATTTTTGGAAAAAACAAGACCGAGTGATTGGGTCGGCAAAAGGACGTGGGACGACATGGTTTTTAAAAACCGATGACTTATTTGGCGTCAATACCGCATTACGTCATTATTACCGCGGTGGATTGTGGGGGAAAATTAACCGTGATCGATATCGCTTTTCCACCCTTTCTACTGCAAGGAGTTTTGCCGAATTTAATTTATTAAAACAATTACACCAAGCGGGATTGGCGGTGCCTAGGCCTATTGGTGCTCGCGTTGAAAAAACCGCATTTGGTTGTTATCGTGCAGACTTGTTAACCGAAAAGATCGAAAATGCAGAGGATTTGACCGCATATTTACAGCATTCCACATTATCCAGCCAGCAGTGGCAGGCGGTGGGGAAACTGATTCGACAACTCCATGATTTACAAGTGTGTCACAGCGATTTAAATGCACACAATATTCTTGTTCAATATCTTGATGACTCAGCGAAGTTCTGGTTATTAGATTTTGATAAAAGTTATCATCAGTTAGGCGAAAGTTGGAAACAAGAAAACTTACAGCGTTTGCACCGCTCTTTTATGAAAGAAGTCGTTCGCATGAACATTCAATTCACAGAACAAAATTGGCAAGATGTATTACAGGGCTATCATGCAGATGTCGAAAGGGCATCCTAGTTGCCCTTTTTTATTGTGAATGGTCATTTCTTCAATTGTTGTAATGCTTCGAAAACAACGGTAGGTACCAGCTTACTCACATCACCATGGTGCAGGTGAATCTCACGGATCATAGTAGAGGATACGTACGACCAGCGTTCAGAAGGTGGAAAAAAGAGACTTTCCACGCCATCCGTCAATAACCGATTCAAGTGCGCGAGCTGTAATTCATAATCAAAATCACTGGCACTTCGTACTCCACGAATAATTGCCGTAATATTGCGTTCTTTCACCACATCTGCCAGTAGATCCAAGAACCCCACCACTTCCACATTAGGCAAATGCGCTACTGCCTGTTTGACTAACTGGACACGTGTGTCTAAATCAAATAAGGGTTTCTTATTAGGATTGGAGGCGACAGCAACTAATACTGCTGGAAATAAACGCGCGGTGCGTTGAATGATATCGAGGTGACCATTCGTAATCGGATCAAATGTGCCAGGATAAATAACAGTGATCATCATGCTTTACTTAAATAAGGGGCGAGTAAGTCTAACAAGCGTTGTAACGCGCCCCGATTTTCAATCAGGACTTCATAACCTGCGTTACCATAACGCTCACGTAATTCGGGTGAATCTAAAAATTTTTCTACCGCACTTGTCAGTGCTTTTGTGTTTTCATTGACTTCTAATACTCCCTGTACTTGTAGCAGTTTAGTAAACACTTCAGGGAAATTGAACGTGTACTTACCGCTAATGACTGGGCGTTTGAATGCTAGGGGTTCAAGTGGATTGTGTCCACCATGTTTTACTAAACTGCCACCGACAAAGGCAATATCCGAGATGCCATAGAGTAGCATCAATTCCCCCATGGTGTCGCCCAACACGATTTGTGTATGGGGCGCGGGCGCAATGTAGGCACTGCGGCGAACATAATGAAAACGATGTTTTTCGATGAGATCCGCCACGGAATTAAAACGCTCGGGATGACGAGGAACAAGAATGAGCAACAGAGCAGGATATTTATTCAGCAACACGCGATGGCTTGCTAAAATGATCTCTTCTTCCCCTTCGTGTGTACTTGCCGCGATCCACACTGGTCTTTGATGTCCCCATGCAGTTTTTAGTGCATCGATTTTTTCTAACAAGCCATCATTCGTATTTAAGTCATATTTGATATTACCCGTCAGTGTTAAGCGCTGTTTGTCATAACCGAGTTGTAAATAACGTTCACCGCTCACATTATCTTGTGCAGCGATAAGGCTGATGTCATTAAAAACAGGACGTAGCGACTTTTTAAACCAACCGTAACGTGTTGCAGAGCGCTCCGATAAACGTGCATTCGCAATAATGAAAGGGATACCACGTTTTTTAAGTTGTGCAATTAAGTTAGGCCAAATTTCTGTTTCAATCACAATACAGGCTTTGGGCTGCACAAAACGAATAAAGCGATTGACGGCATCTGGCAAATCATAAGGTAAATAAACGTGAGAGACGGTTACACCAAACGCGGCTTTCACGCGATCTGAACCTGTTGGCGTGACTGTGGTGACGGTAATCGGTAATTCAGGATAATCAAGTTGGATCCGTTTAATGAGGGGAGTCGCCGCAATGACCTCGCCTACCGATGCAGCATGTATCACAATACCATGCGCTTGAGGCGGGGTAAGGTCACCATAAAATCCATACCGCTCATTGAGTCGTTTACGATAATTAGGGGCTTTGATACTCCGCCCAACCATAAACAACACGACAATAGGTTGAATAAGATACAATAAAAGAGTGTAGAAAAAACGCAACATAGAATAAATATGGGGTTATGTTAAAATAGCTTATACATTGTTTAGTATAAACGTTTGCACTCAATACATAAAGGATAAAAAGTATGCCAACACTTAGCGTTGCGATGATCGTCAAAAATGAATCAGCACATTTGGCACCCTGTTTAGACACGGTGAAAGGGTGGGTAGATGAAATTGTCATTTTAGACTCAGGAAGTACAGATAATACTCAAGAGATCGCGTTACAGTATGGGGCTAAATTTTATCAGAATACCGATTGGCAAGGTTTCGGTAGACAACGTCAATTAGCACAACAGTATGTCACCAGTGATTATGTACTTTGGTTAGATGCGGATGAGCGTGTTACGCCTAAGTTACGTGAGGCAATTCAACTGGCAGTGAAACAAAATAAAGACAATGTCGTCTATAAAATTCCGCGTTTAAGTGAAGTATTTGGGCGCAAAATTCGTCATTCTGGTTGGTATCCCGATTTTGTGTTGCGTTTATATCCAACAAAACTGACACAATACAATGATGAACCTGTACATGAAAAAGTGTGCCTACCTGCTCATGCTGTCGTAGAAAAGCTGACAGGTGATTTAGAACATTATACCTATCAGGATATGCATCATTATCTGGTTAAATCCGCAGGGTATGCAAAGGCATGGGCAGAAAAGCGAGAGAAAGCGGGTAAAAAAGGCAGCTTATTTTCCGCATTGACTCATGCCATCGGCTGTTTCACTAAAATGTATATTATTAAAGCAGGTTTCCTCGACGGAAAACAAGGGCTACTGCTCGCTATCCTTTCTGCACACTCCACCTTTGTTAAATACGCAGATCTATGGGTGCGCACGGAGACAAAATAGCTAATCTTGATTGAAAAAGTACAACGTGAATGTTGTACTTTTTTTATGCGACATTCTTCACAAAAAAGACGTTTAGTGAGTCTCAGAAAGAGAGAAATGGTTTATTTTTTTCATTATAGCGAATAATATATAGCGAATTTCAAACCCAAAAGGAGTGGCTATGTTGACTAAAATTGTGAAAAAATCGACCGCACTTTTCGTGCTTTCTTTATTCGCGGGGGCAGTGAGCGCGCAGGCGGATACGTTGATTGCGGGGAAATACGGTGAAGTTGCGCCGCAAAATGTGCAAAAAGTATTGAGTGCCGGTAAGGTGGCGGATGTTCTGTTATTGTCTTTAGCACCAGAAAAATTATTAGGGGTATCGAGTGAGTTACCGAAAAAAAGTGCGCCTTATTTGTCTGATCAGGTGAAAGCATTAGAAGTGACGGGACGTTTAGCTGGTCGTGGCTCAACGGCACCGTTAGAAAAATTAGTGGCGATGAAGCCAGATATTATCGTGGACGTAGGTAGCGTCAGTAAAAGTTATTTGGCGACTGCGGAGCGTGTGAATCAACAAACGCAACTGCCTTTTGTGTTGGTGGACGGTAAATTCCCACAAACAGCGGAGCAAATTCGTACGGTTGCGAAATTAATTGGTAGTGATGAAAAAGGCGAGAAATTAGCCAATTATGCGGATAACGTGCTGAAACTCACTCATAATCTGGCAAAAAATGATAAACAGCCTGTGACTGTGTATTTTGGTCGTGGTGCTGATGGTTTAGAAACGGGTTTAGCGGGCTCCATTCACGCCGAAGTGTTGGATTGGGTGGGGGTAAAAAATGTTGCAGATATCGCGGGTGACAAGAAAATTGTGCGTGTTTCAATGGAGCAACTTTTACAATGGCAGCCGAGCATTATTCTTACCCACGATAAAAACTTCTATGAAGTGTTGAAAACGTCTGATGTGTGGAAACAACTAAGTGCGGTGAAAAATAATCAATTTTATTTAGTGCCAGCAGAACCATTCGGTTGGTTAGATCAGCCACCGAGTGTCAACCGTTTATTAGGTGCAGTTTGGTTAGCGCATACTTTGGCAGTAGATAAAGTAGATGCAATGCAATATGCGACATTAATTAAAGAATATTTTGAGCTGTTCTATGGTCATAAATTAAGTGACAAAGAACAAGCAAAATTGGGTATCAAATAATCAACAATGAAATCCCACTTCCGTTTATGGTTACCGCCTGTTTTGTTGGTGGGGGTAGCCATATCTGCTTGCCTGATTGGGCAATATCACATCGCTTTCCAGGATTTTTGGCAGGCGTTGTTGTTTTTTTCTGCAGATCAGCCGCGCACAGATGTGGAGACGGTCTTGTGGAATATTCGCCTGCCACGTGTTCTGACTGCCATTATTGTCGGTGCAGCGTTATCCGTGGCGGGCGCGACTTATCAAGGGATGTTTAAAAACCCGTTAGTCTCGCCCGATATTTTAGGGGTGACGGCTGGGGCGGGCTTGGGGGCAGTAACGGCAATTTATTTTGGTGGCTCATTATTTACGATTCAAATTGTTGCGTTTTTAGGTGGGCTGTTAGCAGTCTTTTTAGTGTATTTAATTTCACGCACTGCCCCACATCATTCACCCACGTTAGCCCTTGTTTTAGCGGGCATTGCAATCGCCTCGTTATTAAGCGCGGGCATTTCTTTACTCAAAATTTTATCCGATCCTTATAGCCAACTCACTACGATTACCTTTTGGTTAATGGGCGGTTTGAATATGGCAACGTTGCAAGATTTAGCTTTAGTCGCACCGTTAGTATTAGCCAGTTTAGTGCCTTTGATTTTATTGCGTTGGCGTATGAACTTGCTCAGTTTAGATGATGAAGAAGCGGAAACTTTGGGCATCAATACAAAACGCACTCGCTTAATTTTTATTTTAGCCGCCACTTTAATGACATCGGCTGCGGTCTCAATTACAGGGATTATTGGCTGGGTTGGCTTAATTATTCCACATATTGCTCGCTTATGGATTGGCGCTGATTTCCGCCGTTTATTGCCGACAAGTTTATTTATTGGTGCGACATTTTTGGTGCTGACCGATACTATTTCCCGTTCGATTTTCTCTATTGAAGTGCCATTGGGCATTATCACCTCGTTGGTTGGTGCGCCGTTTTTCTTGAGTTTATTAATTCAAGGAGGCAAACGATGAGCTTGATCCAACTGAATAATTTGAGCATTGGCTATAAAAAAACAGTGCTGGCATCCGAGATGAATTTACAGCTAGAAGCGAATCAAATCATCTGCCTATTAGGTGCAAATGGCTGCGGCAAAACCACGTTATTGAAAACTATTCTGGGATTGTTGCCCGTCTTGTCTGGGGAAATTCTGTTACAAAATCGACCACACGTTGAGTGGACGCAAAAACAACTGGCACAATTTATTGGCTATGTGCCGCAAGTCCATCACCTCTTTCATTTTACAGTGCAGGAGGTGGTGTTAACGGGGCGCACTGCACACTTATCTTGGTACAGCACACCGAAAAAATCCGATATCGACATTGCAGAACAATGCTTAGACACATTAGGTATTGCCTATTTAAGCCAGCGCTTTTACCACCAAATTAGTGGAGGCGAACGTCAGCTTGTGTTGATTGCCAGAGCGTTGGCACAACAACCCTCTTTTTTAATTATGGACGAACCGACTTCCAACCTCGATTTTGGGAATCAATTACGTGTGTTAGAAAAAATCGAGCAGTTAAAGCAACGGGGTTTGTCGATTTTAATGACCACCCATCAACCCGAACACAGTATGCAAATTGCAGATCGCGCAATTTTGTTTTATCAGGGTAAAATCATTGCCAATGGCGAACCAAAACAAACGCTGACTGCGAAAAATCTCGCCACCATTTATCAATTAGATGAACAATTATTGCGTAAAAATTTAAGGACAATCTATGAATAAAACAGCAGAAACGCTTTGGGACGTGAATTTCGCCGAATTGTATCGAAATCATTACCAACTTGCCTCAAGAGAGCCAAAAACGGCAAAAGATTGGGATCGTAAAGCAGAGAAAATGCAACAGTCCGAATACGATTTACATAATGAATATGTGAGAGCCTTTGTGAGCCGAATGGATCTAAGTAACGCCGACACTTTATTAGATGTGGGCTGCGGTGGTGGTGCGATTTCCCTTGCCGTTGCATCGCATTTAAAGCAAGTGTACGGGCTCGATTACAGCGAAGGAATGTTATCCGTTTTACAACAGCGTGCACAACATTTAGGGCTGGATAACGTACAGCCGATTCGCAAATCTTGGGAGGATAATTGGGACGATGTGCCTGAATGTGATATTTGCGTATCGTCACGTTCTTCAATGGTGGCGGATTTAGATAAAGCATTGGATAAGCTCAATGCAAAAGCGCGAAAAGCAGTTTATATGACGATGATCGTTGAAAAAGATTTTATCGCCCGTGACATTTTGCAGTATATCGGCAGAGATTCCGTAGGTTTCCCGAATTATATGTATGCACTGAATTTGTTACATCAAAAAGGCTACCACGCCTCGGTGGATTTTATTACTGCCGAATGTAGCCTAACTAAGCCTGAAAAAATCGATGAGCAAAGTTTTATCCAGTCAGTGCAATGGTCGATTGGCGAGTTAACCGAACAAGAAATTGCAAAACTCAAAGACTATTACGCCAAACACCCAAATCTCACCTCCGCACGTGGGGATTTTAAAACTTGGGCGTTTGTGAGTTGGAAAAAATAGCAAAACAGACCGCACTTTAGGCAATAAAAAAGCAGATCAAATGATCTGCTTTTTTGTTTTAATTGATTAAATTAGTTTTTTGCTTTTGCTGCTGCTTTTACGATCACGGCAAATGCTGGTGCTTTTAATGATGCGCCGCCAACTAATGCACCGTCGATATCTGGTTGAGTGAATAACTCAGCCGCATTTGCATCATTCACAGAACCACCGTATTGGATAATCACTTGATCAGCAACGGCTTGATCTTTCTTCGCAATGTGGCTACGGATAAAGGCGTGAACTGCTTGTGCTTGTGCTGGAGTGGCTGATTTGCCTGTACCGATTGCCCAAATTGGCTCGTATGCGATAACTGCTCCGTTAAATGCTTCAGCGCCTAATGTGTTTAACACAGCATCAATTTGACGTGCGCACACTTCTTCTGTTTTGCCCGCTTCGTTTTCTGCTTCGCTTTCACCGATACATAATACTGGCACTAAACCTGCTTGTTTTAACGCAGCGAATTTTTTCGCAATAAATTCATCGCTTTCTTTGTGGTAAGTACGACGCTCAGAGTGACCGATAATAATATATTTCGCACCAAAATCTTTTAACATTTCAGTTGAAATATCACCAGTGAATGCGCCTTGTACGTTTACGTCCACGTTTTGTGCACCCAACGCAATTTTATTGCCACAGTGACAACCACATTTAAGTGCGGCTTCTGCTTCGGCTAAATACATGACAGGTGGTGCAATTGCCACATCACAACCTTCAACTCCATCTAATTCTTTTTTTAAACCTTCGATTAATTCTTTAGTGAATGCTTTGCTACCGTTTAATTTCCAGTTACCCATAACTAAAGGACGACGTGCCATAATTTTTCTCCGTATTGAATTAATAAAAAATAACCGTATTACTATATCAAATTTTTGATTCGCTTCTGTTGATTTTGGGCAAATTTGAAAAATTTTTTTGAGAAAAGATGATTATTTTGTTTTAAAAAGATACAATCCACTGTATAAATTTGATAAAAAATATGCGACTTGAACCAAGATGAAAATTTTTAAAGCTGAACAATGGAACTTAGATAGTCTGCACCCCCTCTTCGAGCAATATCGTCTTGCTTGTGGTATGGCAGAGAATCCTGATCGGACATTGGCTTTTCTCACGAATCGTATCCGCTTTGGTGAAAGCATTTTTTTTATTGCCCTCGATGAAAAGCAGCATGCCCTAGGTTTTATTCAGCTTTACCCCCGTCTTTCTTCTCTGCAATTACAGCGCTATTGGCAATTAACGGATATTTTTGTGTTACCCCATTCCAATTATGCAGAAGTTTATGCGGCCCTTGTGGCAAAAGCCAAAGAATTTGTGCGCTACACCCAATCTACACGTTTAGTGGTTGAACAAGGACAACAGCAACAAACGATTTTAGAAGCCGAAGGTTTTAAAATCAATCCAAAGAAACGGATTTTTGAGTTGAGTTTATAATCAGCGTCGAGTTAGAGGGCAAACGTGGTTTGCCCTGAGTCAAGATTATGGTTTGGTTGTGGTGGTTTGAGTTTCATTTTGTTTTTCTGCAAAGAAGACACCACCCCATGTATATGCTATTCCACTGCCAATCATATACTTTTTATCTTTGTTGTCTTTAGCAGAGTTAATTAATTGTATATCAAATATACCTGCGTCGCCCTTTTCAATAAGAGAATTATCCTGTGTTGGAGTGATTACAAACTTTGTTTCTCCTTTTTCAGTGATAGTAAAGAGTGTTTTGTGATTGTTTTGATTTTCAGTTACAGAGCCAGTTATATGTCCATTGTTATAGTTTAAAGTGATGTCAGCATATTGAGCATCATATTTTTTGTCGCCCTCTGAGAAATTAGAATAAATAAAACTATTTTTACCTTTATACTGTGCTTTGAGATCTTTCAATTTATCTTTGTTAAGGTAATCATTATTTATACCATAAATCATTTGGATATCATTTTTTGTATTGTTATCATATCCATAAATCCGATATCCATAATATGCTAGCCCAATATTATTTTCCTGTATTAGCTTGAGTTTAAATTCTTTTTGTTCGTTATTATTTGTGTTCTCTCCAGTCGTTAGAGATATTTCAGTAAGTGCGCTATCTTTAGAGTTATTAGTTATATTATTTTTAGATATACCAATTTTATTTGGTTTTTCTTTATTTTTATAGCAGTAAATATAATTACACTGTTGACCAGTCCAATTGGAGTCATATGTTGAACTATCAATAGGAACTCTTTGTTCTTCAGCCGGATTTTTTTCAGGCGAGTATGCAGATGATTTATGATGACTACAAGCAGTAAATAACGTAGTTAGCCCAATCATGAAGCTAACGTGTAAAATCGATTTTTTCATGTGTTAAAGTCCTTTTTCTTTATCAAACAACACATTATTTCCTTAAATAATGTACCTGTATTTTACCTCTCTTTTTCAGCTTGTATATGCAAAGCGCGTGTGTTTGGTTAAATAGTAGCGGTTAGAAAGTGGATTGATGCTTATTTGTACGTGATGGGAAGTGATGATTGGGTGGAGAAAAACCAGAGGATGTTACTCGTAGTCATCATAGAAGGAATGATGAGGTCCCTCTAAGATTAAAGAGGGACTCCTGTATTTAATCAAAATCGAGCGCTAAACCAATGTCATGTAGTAAGCGTTTTTCTGCTTTAAGTTCGTTGTGTACTAGCGGCGTATGTTCTAAATAACTATCCGCAAAAGTCATATGCCAACGGCTCAAAGCACAGTCATCAATTTGGAGCAAGATGTGATCTGTTTTCTCAGTCGCTTGACGTGACTTATTTAATATCATGGCGAGGCGAAGTAAGCGAACCAGTGTCAAGACATCTTGTTCATGGTAGCGTGTAAATTTGCTTAAATCAGCTAATTTGAATAAATTAATTTGATAACGTACCAGTGTGGCTAATAAGCGTTGCTGCTCTTTATCAAATCCTGGTAATTCGATATTTTGCAGGATATAAGCAGAATGTTTTTGCATCCCTTTGTGATTAATCACAATACCGACTTCATGTAAGCGTGCTGCCCAACGTAAAATGTCACACATTTCTTCAGCGAGTTCAGGTTTTTGCCAGTATGAGTATTGCTTGCAAAGTAGGTTTACGCTTTGATAAACACGTTCCGCTTGCGCATGGTCAATTGCAAATTGCTCAGCAAGACCACAAGCAGTACGTTGACGAATGTTGGAGACTTGGAAATTTTTTTCTAAGCTGTACATGACACCTTCACGTAATGCACCGTCAGAATAGCGCATTTGTTGAATCCCAAAGGTCTCAAATACGGCACTTAAAATCGCTAAGCCAGGAACAAATACATCGGCGCGTTCTTCGATAAGCCCAGAGAGCTTTAATTCATCAAAGTGATGGCTTTGTAGCGTGCGTGCAATTAATTGATTAAGGCGTTCAGGAGTAATGAGTCCATTAGGATCCAGAGTTGACATAATCACTTGATGTACGGTTTTGATCGTACCAGAAGAACCGAGGACGACATCCCAGCCAAGATGGCGATACTCAAACGCTAAATCTTCAATTTTCATGAGCGCGGCATGGCGCGCTTGTTCGAAATGCTGTTTGTTAATTATGCCATCAGGAAAAAATTGTTTCGCAAAGCTGACACATCCCATGTGGCGACTTTCAGCAAGCAATGGCGTAAAATTTTCACCAATGATCATTTCTGTTGAACCACCGCCAATATCGATCACAAACTTTTTCCCCATTTCAGGTTGAGTATGCGATACGCCTGCATAAATGGTTTTTGCTTCTGTTTTCCCTGTAATGATATTGATAGGATAAGGGAAAACTGCTTTAGCTTGGCGTAAAAACTCATCATTGTTCACCGCACGACGTAAAGTATATGTGCCCACCACATTCACATTTTCTGGGTCAAACCCGTGTAACCGTTCTGCGAATAAGGCTAAACAATTTACTCCGCGAGTAATGGCAGCTTGGCTGAGAACATTATTTTCATCCAAGCCTTCCGCGAGTTGTACTTTTTGTTTTAAGCGTGACAGAATTTGGATTGAGCCATTCATAATACGAGCAACAATCATGTGAAAACTGTTTGACCCGAGATCGATGGCGGCAATTTCTCTTACTCCTGTTCGTGGTTGTGTTGAAAGTGCGGTCACTTTTGCCATCAAATTTTCGTTATTCATGTTTTCCCTTAAAATTCAAATTGATAAAGCACATCTACAGCTTGGGTGACACCTGAAACAGATTGTAAATAGAGTTTCGGAAGTAAACGATATCGGACTGTAAATTCGGCAAGTCCATCGAATAACCCTACCCCATATTTAACTTGTAAGCGAGGGGTAATATTACCGCTGACCACCACTTTTGAGCTGTCACCGACCCCTTGTGTGCCTAAATTGAGATCTTGGATACCAAAGGCTTGTCCCAGTCCTCCTACTACTTTTCCACTTTTCGCTAGTCCGAGTCCTAATAAGGCAGCACCAATTGAGCCTCCTGACCCAGCTTCTCCGCTGTTTTCGAGTGAGCGCCCTGTGAGGACATAAGAAAGGGCTTGATCTTGTGACATCGCTGGTTCTGAGAAGACTTTAATTTCAGGACTTTCAGCCAAGCCTAATACTTTAATACCCGCCACAATTCCCGCTGTGTCCATGGATTCTGGATTACGGATAGCTTCAATGTTCAGCATCGGTTGTGATGGTTGACCCGAGAAGCTGATCATGCCTTTACGAATTAATAAATCTTGACCGAAAGAGGCATAACGTCCATTGAGCAGATTAATTTGACCAAATAACCCAAGATTGCCTTTTTCTTGTCTGACACTGAGTAAACCACTGAGATGTGTTTTTAACCCATAAGCATTGAGGTAAACTTCTCTTTCAATATTAATTTTCAAGTCAGAAATAATTTCCATACCTGATTTGGTTTTCGCGGGTAAATTTGCGTTTAATTTAGGATGAGGTTTACCATCTAAAATCACTTCATCACGGCTGACGGATACCGCACTTTCAGGTAGACTTTCAATTTCAATTCTTGCCCATGGGATATCAATATTCCCTGACAATTCGAGACGTTTTGGACTGGCTTTAACTTCAATATTCGGGCTAATTTTCAATTTTGCCATAGACGGAATATCGACTTTAAATTGTTCAGCTTGCGCATGTAAGCGTGAGTTCCAGTTCGTTAAGTTTTGCCAGCTGGCATCGCCTTCTAAATTCAAACGGCTGTCTGGGGTTTGTAAGTACCCGCGTAGCGTTGAACCTGCACCATTGAAATTGAGGGTGAGTTCACCCTGACTAATATCAAAAGGCAGCGCTTTCATTTTGGCGCTTAAATTACTGAGATGGAATTCGCCATTGAGTAATGGTGCAGCTAAGGTTCCTCCAAATTTTAAGTCAGCCACAATATCACCATTCACGTTTTCATTATTCGAGAGCAATTGATTCACTAAATTGAGATTAAGTTGTCGAAGCGTGAGAGTGCCACCTAACTGACGAGTTTTCATTAAATCTTTAATGTTCAGATCAGTATTGATATTGCCTTTATCTTGGAGAGATAACTGGGATTTTAATGCCAAATCATTGTTTTTAAGCGCTGCAGTGACACTCAGTTTTGGTATGGCGAGCTTAAAGGTGCGGTAATCCATTTTATGTGCTAAGTGTAAATTTTCACCATTTAGCTGCAAATTGAGTTCAACAGGTTTATCTGTGAACCAAGCCACATCCCCTTGGCTTTGTAATTGGCCTGTCAGTAACTCTTGCTCAACAAACTGATTGATTAATGCTAAATTGAATTTTTTTAGATGAAATGGAATTGCCCCTGTTTTTCCTGCTTGGAAAGCCTGTGGGAAACAGAGTTCGATATTTGGATTTTGCCAACAATGTGCGCTGATTTCGGCTTGAATTTTGTTGTTGTCATAGGTCAGTGCAATGTTTTGATCTGTACGCCAATTGCCGACTTGTGACTGAATGGCAATTTGATTTAGCGAGCCTTGCCAAATTTGTGTGGCACGATCAAAATGCCCTTGAATATTCAATTTGGGGGCGATTGGTGAGCCTTGTGAGGTGAGCGTCAATTGGTGCGCAGGTTCATTTCCCTGTAAGCGTAACATAGCCTGATCCAGCTTAACGTCGCCATAATTGAATTTATCCAGTTGTAACGTCAACTCCCCCTGACTTTGATTGCTTAGATCGGTATGACCTTTTAACGTGATGTTATTCAAATTTAAGTCGTTAAATTGAATTCGTTCACCCGTAAGATCTACATCAAGAGCGGGTTGACTAATATTCCCTGTCAGTTTTACATTGCCTTGCAGACTCGCAGCTAAATTAGGCACTAAACCTCGTAAATCAGGTGCATTAATCGCTAAGTTAAGTTCAGATTCTTGACCAATAAATCCTTCAGCATGAAGATTGTTACGACCATAACTGAGTAACAATACGGGAGCTTTTAATGATGGGTTGCGTAAGCCAACATCAGCACCCAAACTCAATATGCCTTTCATCGCGAGTGGGCGATTTGATAAGGTGCCAGTTAAGTTTAATTCAGGGATATCAAAGAGAAGTACTTCATCGGTGATAAGTCCTGTTGAGAACACATTCCCTGACAGGATTGTTGGTAAGCCTGCAAGATATTCGCTCAAATTTAGTTGGTTAAGTTGTAAATCACTATACCATTGTACGCCATCTCGCCAACCAATTTTCCCTTGCATATCGGCACTGCCTTGCAGTGTATCAAGATGCAATTGTTCGATATCAACGGATTGTAATTCTCCTTTTGCTTGCAAATTCAACGTTGTTTTAGGAACGTTCATTCCTTCAGCAGAAGTCGCAAGCTGAAGCTGGTAATGAAATAAATCCCCATGTGTGTTGAAATGTAATTGTGGGATTTGAAACGGTTTGGCTTCTTCTTCACTAAAAGGATAGCGGAAGTCTTTGGCATCCAGAGTTAATTCAAAAGGCGTTTTTGCTTGATTTAAACCAACTTGCGCTGTTAAGGTCGCATGCAAAGCACCTGTTGTTTGCAGCGAAAGTGTGGTCTGTTTTTTCAGGTTTCCTGTTATACGTAATTGGATTTCACTCGCAGGTAGGAGAATGTCTTCATTATCCTGCTGTTCATGAATTTGACTATTTAACGTGAAGTCGATTGGGAACGCATCGTTCAGTTGTATTTGTCCGTGACTTTGTATATCCGCCACTGAGCTATTGATCGCTATTTGATGCAAATTAACCTGCTGTCCAATCGCATCAGCTTTCACATTGATATGGCTGATTTCAACTGCTTGTGTGTGTGTCTCATTGCGATGCTGGTAATGCCAACCTTTGCCTTGAATCTGGTTAAGATGAATGTCAAACGGTAAATCCACGCGTTCTAATTTTTCCAATAGTGGTGAGGCTAAACGCTCTTCAATTTTTGTCCAGTCAATAGGCATGCTTGGTTTTGCAGGACTATAAATTTGTTTTTCTTCTGGTTTTGATTGTGTTTTAACCTGTAACCCATCAATGAAAGTGGGATGTAGCGTTAAACCCGTTTCATTATTTAAGGTCGCAGCTGTTTGGAAATGGGCTAAATCAATCGTATTGTCATCAATCACAAGACGCAATTGATCAACGAATACTTGCTCAATGTTGAGTGATACGGGCAAGTGAATACGTTTCATACTTGTGTTGGACACAGGTTTGTCTTTAGCTGGCGGTAAGTTTGCAGTGTTGATTTGGATATGCGGTTTTTGCAGTGTCAAATCATTCAAGCAGAGAGTGATGTGCCATATACAGCCGAGATCGGCTTGTAAACGTGCTTGTTCTAAGTGTGTTTGAACGCCCGCGGATTCAAATCGTACATTTTTGAGAAGGAGTCCCTCTTGTAAGCCGCCTTCAACTTGTTCAATAGATAGATTATCTAAGGTCTTATCTACCAGTTTTATTGCCCAACGTTGTCCCGTATTTGTGGCGAGGATAAAGAATAATAAGGCGAAGACGAGGAAAAGTACCGCTGCCACCGTGTATAACAGCGTACGCCAACGTGTTTTTTTTGCATTGACGGGCTTATCTGGTGTGGTGCTATGTGTTTTCTCGACATCTTGCTGTTCAGTCATACGGCTTATCCATTTAAATCTACTGAATAATATTGGCGTGGGATACAGTTAGAGTTCTGCGCCTAGGCCAATATAAAATTGAATGTTTTTACTGTTATCTTTATCTCGTATCGGTGTGGCAACATCGAATTTTATCGCCCCAACAGGCGATGCCCAGCGTACCCCCATCCCTGCACCGTAACGTAATTCTTTTGTGGTAAATTGATTGGCGGCTAATCCTGTATCCGCAAAAGTCGCAACCCACCAATCTGGATACACTTGATATTGGTATTCCACACTTCCCGTTAATAATCGGGATCCCCCTACTAACTTATGATATTGATTTTTAGGGGCGATTTTTTTATAGCCATAGCCACGTACGCTTCGGTCCCCTCCCGCAAAGAAACGCAATGAAGGGGGAATGAGTTCGATATTTTTTGTATGTAGCCAGCCAAGCTCTAAACGAGTAACAACACGGTGGTTGCCTGAGTAAGTTCGTACCCAAAGGCTAGAACCTTGAATTTTGAAAAAGTCGACATCCGATAGCCACCAACTGCGTCCTAAATCTACGGTTAAATTTTGACTGTCGCCCCAACTTGGGAAAAGCCCACCTTGTAAACGCGTGCGGCGTACTGAGAAAGTTGGGTAAACGAGCATTTTTTTGTTTTTTACATTGGCTTGAATAAATGAATCATAACGTACACGTAAACCCAGTGAATGTTGCCAGCCCATTGCGTGATTCCAATAGCGAATGGCGGAGAAAGTCGATGCAAAGGACTCGGTGTCATTTTTCTTCTCGTTTTCTAACCCTGTTGATAATTCATAATAATAATTTAATGGATTTTTCAACAAGGGCATTTTGTACGTGGCTTCTAGCGTTTGTTTAGGCGCTGAAACATACAGATTGGTGCGGAAACTGTGCCCACGGTTATTGATCCATGGTTTGGTCCAACCAAGCTGTAAACGCGGTCCAACATCGGATGCCCAACCTAACCCTACTTCCATACTATTTTTTTTACGTGGTTGCAGTAAGACATCAATATTTACCACTTTATTGTCTTCATCTAAATTGGGTTGCAGCAATACAGAACTAAACCAGTTTGATGATGTATAGTTATTGGTCAATGTGGAGAGATCGTTAATTAAGTATGGGTCGCCCTGTTTAATATTGATCATATTACGGAGATAATCTTCGCGTATTTGTGCATTTTCAAATGTGACTTCGCCAAAATGGTAGCGTTCTCCACTGTCATACACTAAACGCCACCAAGCCTGTAAAGTCGATGGCATCACTTCAAGACGAGATACGATAAAATCTCCATCAAAGTAACCACGACTCAATGCTAATTTTTGGATACTATTTTTGTAATCATCATAGGTTTCATGATTGAGCACGGTATCTGGTTTCGGGACATTTTGACGTAACTTAGCAAATTCAGGATCTGTTTTGGCTTCCCCTTCAATCTTGATCTCCGTCTCAGCAATTTTGACGGGCTCACCGATTTTGACATGTGCAACTAATCTGTCTTTTTGGGCGGAAGGTTGAGGCGTCAGTTGAAAGGTGATTTGGCTGTTGTAGTAGCCATACGCGCGCAAGCCTTTATCAATGGCTTCTCGTACTAATTGTTTATAACGTTCTGAACCATCGGCTTCTTCAGCATCGATCATGGCGACATAAATACGGACGTTATCATTCAGTTGTGTATTTTTGATGCCCTGTATTTGTAGGTCAACATGTTGTGCAAAAGAAGGGGGGCTGAGAAACAAGGCACTCAATGTGACTAAGTGAGTGATAAGCCGTGCCTTTGTTTTGCTAAATAACTTCATACATTCCTCAAATTAAAAATTACTTTAGTGTACCTTTTAAGCAAAGCTTTTAGCAACGCAAAGTGCATGTGTTTTTTGAAAATTTTAGTAAATTTTTTGCAAAAAAAGCCAATTACAAAATGAACTGGCTTTTTTATCAAGAGACCCGTTATAAGCCTTTATGTTCAAAATAAAGTACCGTAGCGGCAACACGCGAGTGGACATTTAATTTACGTAATAAGTTACGAATATGAACTTTCACGGTTTCCTCTGAAATAAAGAGTTGGTTTGCAATTTGTTTATTAGATAAACCTGTTGCAATTAAACGCAATACATCCATTTCGCGTTCGGTCAAAGAATACATCGGATCGGTTGTGGTTTGGCGTTCAAGCAGTGCATCTTTAATGGAGTCACTTAAAATGACTTCCCCTTGTGCAATGCGCTTGATCTGACTTAATAACGCATCAGGTTCGGTGTCTTTTAATAAGTAACCATCAGCACCAGCATCGATTAATGTGAAAATATCACTTTTTAAATCTGAAACAGTTAAGATTAAAATACGTGCATCAATGCCTTCAGCACGCAATGCTTTTAATGTGTCTAATCCTGATAATCCTTTCATATTGAGATCGAGGATAATGAGATCAGGCTGTGTTTGTAAGGCTAATGTGATCCCTTCGCTGCCATTCCCCGCATCACCTACAACATCAAACTCTTCTGCTAATTCCATCAGTTGTATAATCCCTCGACGCATTAATGGATGATCGTCGATGATCAATACTTTTATTTTTTCTAACATAGTCTCCCCCAAGATGTTTATGACATCGCCAGCCTGCTGTGGAATGGTACAATTTTTACTCCATTCTCTTGTAATAATAGCTGATAAAATTGCGGATAATTAAAATCACGCTGTACGATTTTATACGGATTATTCTTTTCGTCCAAGCCAGAGGACTGATAAATATGATTAATCTCTAAGATCTTCTGTTCTTTTTGACCATCACAATTTCGATAGATTTCGATTCGATTGGCCTCATCTAAAATATAGACGTTATAGGAATGATCAGCATTATCCTCAAAGAAAAATTGTAAAAAGCCTTCACTCGCAAAATGATCAATTTCAGGTGGGTAAGTACGAGAGGGATCAATCAGTGCGATTTCTTTTTCTTCTATTTCCGTTTGAAGCGCGCGATTAAAGTCACTGGTTTCCACCAGTGCACTATTTTGGATTTCTTGTAGGCTAATACCTCGTTCTTCAAAGAAAAATTGCCAGTTTTTTCCTGCAACACGCAATAAATTATTTTGTGGTGGGAGGCTCGTTCCAATTTGAATACTAATACAACGGTTAATCAACGCAGTGACGATATTGCGTAGTGTTTTGCGATAACGTTGGCTGTAACAAAAAACTTGCACAAATTTCGGAGACGGTGCACCACGATGAATTTTATTGGAAAGCACTTTTAGGGCAAGTAAGATGGCATTTGCCCCTTCGAAATGTAACGTGCGTATTTCATTCCAGAAATTACGGTAAGTAATATCAATACTTCCTACTAAGCTTTCTTCTTTGGGACCGAAACTAAATAAATCACTTGGTTGAATGTGCGGTTTGTTTTGCGTAATTTTTTTAGTTGGATCAACGGTCAAATTGACAGCAACAATGAAACTTCGAATCGCACAAGAGTGTGCTAACTCTTCGTTAGTCGCGGACGATACTTGCGTGGTTGGGAAAGACAAACGTAAATCGGCTACAAAATTACGCAATGTGTTGAGCGAAACCGTTTGGCTAATGATATGTAAATCGGTGTTGACAGTTAAAATACGATTAAAATAAGCCCAAGCGACGAGCTTGTTTAGGCTTGTACTGTATTCAATATAACGTTTTTGTAGAAAACCATGTATGTCTGGCGTTTGGTTGACAACGTACCATCCATCTTTGAACTGCTTATTGTTTTTCACTTCAATGAACAGAAGATCTTTTTCTGATAGATTCATTGAGATTTGTGGGTTAAGTAGCGTAATTTTACCTGGGAGTTCTTCAAACGCGGTGTACAGTTTGCGGGTCAACACACTGATATCCTGCGGCATAATACTGGCATTTACTTTATGTTTGCGCGCAAAAGAGACAAGATTACGGTAACTTAACATTAAGAATTTAATTAAGCTATTGTGAGCTTTTTTGACTTGTTTAATTTTCCAATTGGTGCGCTGGTTCAGTTCTTGAGTCAATGTATCAGACCATTCCCATTCTTTCACTAATTTTTGTAAGGACTGTAGGCGCCAATTTTGTTGGTTTTGTGGATTTGCCCAGTTTATTCCTTCAGTGGCTTTTAAATACACGCTACGACGCACAAACCCTAAACGTTTTAATTCATTATGAGAGATTAAATAACGCGTAACGCGTTGTAGCATCGCGAGATAAGGATCGAAGTTATGTGAAGGATTAAGTTTGCCTGTTAATAGTTCTTCTTTAAATTCACGTGCAATGAGATAAGTGTTTGGATATTCTGAAGAATAGGTTTCAAGTAATAGGATTTTAATCACAGATTTATAAGGGGCATCAATACCTTTGTAAAGTTGCCACAAACTTGCCCCAAAATATTCATTCGCAGAGAATTGTCCTAATCCGCCAAAGTCAACCCAGTCTTGCAAATCAATTTGTTGTGTTAAGGCTAAACGCTCAACTTCACTTTCATAGCGTTCTTCTCGTTCAACAAGTAAATGTTGCCAGAGTAATGGTTTGCCAGCGAGTCGAATAGCTGAACGGTAAAACTCATCTAATAACAGCATATATTGTGCGGAGCCGCAGTTTTCTGCTGTTAAGGGTTCAGCGTAACGGAAGCAACGAAAACGCTGTTGATCCATTAAATAGAAGTTGACTTCAATACCAAATTGCATTGCCCAGGCTTCAATTAAGCTGGCTTTTTTCTGTAAAGCGTCTTTTTCTGCCTTACTTAATTCATCTCGGTGACATACCCATGTGTCCAAATCAGATTCCGCAGTTTGCGAAATAGAGGCAATACTGCCCATAACATAAACACCAAGAATCGGATTTCGGGTGCGATATGAAAATAAGGGCGTCAGTGGCGTATTGAGGTTTAAGCTAGGGACGGCTTGAGTCAGATAATGTTTTTGATACGGAGAGAGCACAAAGTCAGCGATGCCAGCGGGTGCGTCAGCAACGTAGCCTGGCACATTCGGATGGTTCACGTGTAACAGTAATGTAATCAGTTGAAAAACATGGCTAAATTCTTTTGAGGAACCTGATAATGCTCGTTCAATGCGCAGATTATCTAAATATTCAACTTTTTTCTTAGCGCTAAAAAGATCGTAATTCAAATAATATCTCACTTATTTATGCTGCGATGTGTTTGACGTGGCTACTCTAACATCTGGTCTAAATTAAAGCAAAAAATTTAAATGGAAACTGACATTTAAGCCGAACAGTGATAGGATATGAGCAAATTATTATGCCAAAAATGGTTGTGATGATGACGAATAAAAGGTTGAAAATCGCTACTCGCCAGAGCCCACTTGCATTGTGGCAAGCGAATTATGTAAAAGCACGTTTACAGCAACTTCATGCGAATTTGCAGGTTGAGCTTGTTCCAATGGTCACAAAAGGCGATGTGATTTTAGATACTCCCTTAGCTAAAATTGGTGGTAAAGGGCTTTTTGTCAAAGAACTTGAAAGTGCATTGCTCAATGGTAATGCCGACATCGCAGTCCATTCTATGAAAGATGTACCTATGCAATTTCCAGAGGGATTAGGTCTCGGGGTGATTTGCCAACGTGAAGATCCAAGGGATGCATTGGTTTCAAATTCTTACCGCACATTAATGGATCTTCCACAAGGCGCAGTAGTGGGTACATCAAGTCTACGCCGTCAATGTCAGTTAAAACAATTACGTCCTGATCTGCAAATCCGTTCATTACGTGGTAATGTAGGGACCCGTTTAAGTAAGCTAGATAAAGGTGAATATGATGCTATTATTCTGGCTTCAGCAGGATTAATTCGTTTAGGGTTGGCAGAGCGAATCACATCATTTATCGAAATCGAACAATTTTTACCCGCAGCAGGTCAAGGGGCGATAGGCATTGAATGTCGCACGGATGATGACATCGTCATGTCTCTACTCGCACCGCTAGCTGATGAAAAAACTACCTATTGTGTGCGTGCAGAGCGCGCGATGAATACACATTTACAGGGAGGGTGTCAGGTGCCGATTGCTGGGTATGCCGTAGTGGAACAAGGGCAACTGTATTTACGAGCGTTAGTTGGTGAGCCAGATGGTTCAACAATCATTCGTGCGGAAGGTAAAAGTGCGGTCAATCAGGCCGAAGTATTAGGGATTCAAATTGCAGAACAGCTTTTACAACAGGGTGCCGATACAATCTTGCAGAAACTTTATTCAGAATAAGGAAAGGAAGAATAAATATGGCTGTATTAGTGACTCGCCCCGATGTACGTGGCGCACAATTAGTTGATATGTTAATACAGGCAGGGGTATTTGCGATTCACTTGCCACTTTTTACGATCGAAACGGGTCGAGAGCTGAATGCATTGCCAAATAAATTTTTGCAGTTAAAAGCGGGTGATTATGTTTTTGCTGTCTCAAAACATGCCGTTGATTATGCTGTGCAAACATTTAAAAATACGGGATTTTCTTGGCGTCCAGAATTAACTTATCTTGCTGTGGGACAGCGGACTGCAGAGTATTTCGCCAGCGAAATTGAACAAGCCGTTTTTTATCCTTCGCAGCAAGAAAGCAGTGAGGGGCTGTTAGAATTGACCATGATGCAGGATTTAACTGACAAGCAAATTTTGATTTTACGTGGTAATTCGGGGCGTGAGTATTTTTCAGAACAAGCACAATTACGCGGCGCGAAGATTGATACAGTAGAGTGCTATCAGCGAGTACCAATCACGTATAATAATGTTGAACAAATTAGTATTTGTAAACGCGCAGGGATTCAAACTATCGTTGTAACTAGCGCAGAAATTTTGCAGTATTTGGTGGATTTTGTACCAGAAAGCGAACATAATTGGCTAAAAAGTTGTCAACTGGTCACAGTAAGTCAGCGCCTTGCCAATTTAGCAAAAAAATTAGGTTGGAGCGATATTGTTGTTTCACCGCGTGCAGATAATCAGCATTTATTACAAACATTATGTTTAAGCTGATTGGCTTGGGATTCTAATTATCATAAGGGAAATAAGTATTATGGCTGAAAATAAAATAACCTCTTCTGACACGAATGATGTACCAAAACATGAAAAAGGTACGTCAGAACAGAAAAAAAATGATGCAAAGATGAATGCGAAAAAAACGGAAAATACAGCGCTTGGGATCAATAATACGACGGCATCATCACATGCTGAAATGAGTTCAGCCATTGCTATTGGTGAAAAAAATGAACCAAAGAAAGCGTCCGAGCAGGCTAGCTCAGAGCCGCCTAAGCAAAAAGAACCCGTTACTCCAACAGAAACTGTCGTTGTGAAAAAAGGGGGAGGGACAGGTATCGCTTTATTGGCATTATTAGTCGCGTTAGGCGTAGGCGGTGCGGGTTATTATTTTGGTTTACAACAGGTCGATCAAATTCAACAAAAATTGACCGCACTTGAAAGCAAGATGGCTCAACAGTCTGTTGTGTCAGCGAGTGATATTCCCTCTTTTGACCAAGAGCGTCAGCAAATTGGACAACTTATTGAAGCAGATAAAGCAATAGCGGAAAAACTGGTGTTATTGCAACAAGATGTTACGGTTAAAGAACATGCGATTTCGACATTGCAAAATCAAATTAATCGTCTTAGCGCAGCCGCTAAAACCCAACAACCAAATGATTGGCTATTATCTGAGGCGGACTTTTTGTTAAACAATGCACTGCGCAAGTTAGTCTTGGATAATGATGTGGACACCAGTATTTCTTTACTTAAAGTGGCAGATGAAGCGTTAGAAAAAGTTTCTGATCCTCGCGTAGTGAGTGTACGAGCAGCGATTAATAATGATTTAAAACAATTGCTTGCAGTCAATAACGTGGACCAAAATGCGATCATGCAGCGTTTATCTCAGTTAGCGAATAATTTAGATGAATTAACTGTGTTAGATGTGAATTTTGGTGAGAGCAATACCACCAATCAGAAACTGACAGATTCACTTGAAGATTGGAAAGAAAATGCCGAGAAAAGTGCGACTTCTTTCTTGAATCACTTTATTCGTATTACACCACGTAATACCGACGACAAAGCATTATTGGCACCAAATCAAGACATTTATTTACGTGAAAATATCCGTTTACGTTTACAAATCGCAATTTTAGCGGTGCCACGTCAACAAGATGAATTATATAAGCAGTCTTTAGAAGCAGTAGCCTCATGGATTAGAAGTTATTTTGATACGCAAGCAGAAGTGGCGCAGAATTTCTTGAAAACCTTGGATGAACTCGCAGAACAATCTATTTATGTTGATGTTCCAACACAATTATCGAGTTTGAATGTGTTAGATCAATTATTGAATAAGCAATCTCAAGGTGTGCAAAAAATAGAAATTTCAGCAGATAAAGCCTTGACCGCACCACAACCAGAAAATCAATCTGGTGAGACGTCCACTCGTGAACAACAGTAGGGGAAATAGATTATGTTTAGAGTACTATTTTTAATGCTGGTGTTATTGGCGGGATTGATTGCAGGCCCTTATTTGTCGGGTAAGCAAGGTTATGTCTTAATTGAAACGGGCCACTATAACATTGAAATGTCAATTACCATGTTGGTCGTGTTCTTTGTGATTGCCATGGCGATTATTTACGGTATTGAATTAGTGATTACGCGTTTCTGCCGTTTGAGTAGCGATACGTATCACTGGTTTTCACGCCGTAAACGTGCAAAAGCACAAAAACAAACGATTGAAGGTTTGATGCGGATGAATGAGGGGGATTATTCTAAAGCAGAGAAATTAATTGGTAAAAATGCAAAACACTCTGATGAACCCGTATTAAACTTTATTAAAGCAGCTGAAGCTGCCCAACAACATGGTGATGAATTTACGGCAAATCGTTATTTGATTGAAGCCACTGAGATTGCGGGAACAGACAGTTTAATTGTAGAACTGGCACGTACTCGCATTTTATTACAACAAGGTAAATTACCTGCTGCACGTAGTTCGGTAGACAGTTTGTTAGTGATGACTAATCGTAATAAAGAAGTGTTAAAACTGGCCGTTGAAATTTACCTGAAATCAAAAGCTTATGGCGCATTAGATAACATCTTAGATCAAGTTGAAAACTCGGGATTGTATTCTGCAGAAGAATTTATGGCATTGCAGCGCCAAGTGGAAGCGGGCTTGCTTGATGAGAAAATGAATGAAGAAGGCGTCGATGGTTTATTGGCGTGGTGGAATGATCAACCACGTAAACGTCGCCATGATTTAGGGGTGAAAATTGGTTTAATTCAACGTTTAATTGATTGTAATGATCATGAGACGGCTTATGAACTCACGCTTGAAGTGCTGAAGAAAGTTGATGAACAGCGTCCAGAAAATCAACTCATTTGTGCTCAGATTGCACGTTTACAACCAGAAGATAACAGCAAGTTGATTAAGCTGATGGAGAAACGAGCAAGTAAAGCAACGGAACACACACAATGTTGTATTAATCGTGCATTAGGTTATTTATACGTGCGTAATAATGATTTTACCAATGCAAGTGAGGCATTTAAGAAAGTGATTGCGAATAAATCACAGCTGGAAGTGACTGATGTCAATATTGCTACTTATGTGTTTGAACAAGTCGGTGAATTCGGTTTAGCACAGCAGGTTCGTGAAGAAAGTCTAAAAGATACGATGGCGGTTTCCAGTTTAAAACCTGAAACAGAGAAACTAGAACAGCCAGCTACTGTTTTTTTAGAAAATAAATAACAAAAAACAACATTTAAAATACCCTGCATTGAGCAGGGTATTTTTGTTTATGCGTATTTATTCATCCTCGAGGGTATGCCCAATATGATCAGCAAATTCATCGGGACTAAATCCATGTGACAACATATAACGCCAAACTTTCTGTTTCATTTTTGCTTCTTTGATTTCCGCAAACTGTGGGAATTTTTTGGTTAGCGTTGCTAAAGCAAGCGTATGCCAGTCTATTTCCACTTCCTGTAACGCCGCTTGAATTACTTCAGATTGAATTCCTTTTAACTGCTGTAACTCTTGTTTAATCCGATTTAATCCATAACCACGTTGAGAACGAAAGATTAAGTAATTTTCAGCAAAGCGTTTATCACTCTGCCAATTTCTTTGCTGGCAATAACTGAGAACATCATCAATTTGTTGTTCGGAGATATGTTTTTCCTGCATTTTACAGCGGAGTTCAAACTCACTGTATTCACGGCGAGCTAGTAAGCTCATGACATAGCTAAGTGCAGAAGATGACATGTTCTTTCCTTATCATGATAGATAATAGCAATGAAAAAGTGCGGTTAGTTTTTGTAATCTCTTCACCGCACTTGAGTCGTCTATTTAATTCAGCTTGATTTTAATAGTCTGAATCTAAAGCGTCATTATTTTGTTCTGCAATATCTGCCGCAAGGACTTTTTCTGGATTCGCTAATAACTCATTGCGTAATTTTGTTTCTAAGGCTAGGGCTTCTTCTGGATGCTCTTCTAACCATTTCATTGCATTTGCTTTACCTTGACCGATTTTTTCGCCATTGTAAGCATACCAAGCACCAGATTTATCTACTAATTTATGTTTCACGCCTAACTCAATGAGCTCGCCCGTTTTTGAGATACCTTGACCATACAGAATTTGGAAGTCGACTTGGCGGAATGGCGCTGCAACCTTATTTTTCACGACTTTAACACGTGTTTCGTTACCAATGACTTCTTCGCCTTCTTTGATTGAACCTGTACGACGAATATCCAAACGAACTGAGGCATAGAATTTTAATGCGTTACCACCAGTTGTGGTTTCTGGGTTACCAAACATTACCCCTATCTTCATACGAATTTGGTTGATGAAGACGACTAAACAGTTTGAATTTTTAATTTGTCCAGTGAGTTTACGTAAGGCTTGTGACATGAGTCGTGCTTGTAAGCCCATATGTGAGTCACCCATCTCGCCTTCGATTTCTGCTTTAGGGGTTAATGCGGCGACTGAGTCCACAATAATGACATCAACCGCACCTGAACGCACGAGTGCATCACAGATTTCTAATGCCTGTTCACCGTTGTCGGGTTGTGAGACCAACAGTTCATTGACATCTACGCCTAATTTTGCAGCGTAAATCGGGTCAAGCGCATGTTCAGCATCAATAAATGCACAAGTTTTTCCTTCTTTTTGCGCTTGGGCGATAACGGATAACGTTAGTGTTGTTTTTCCTGAAGATTCTGGTCCAAAAATTTCAACAATACGCCCCATCGGTAACCCGCCAATGCCTAATGCAACGTCTAAACTGAGCGAGCCAGTTGATACTGCTTCAACATCTAAAGCTTGTGTATCACCCAATTTCATGATTGAGCCTTTACCAAATTGTTTTTCAATTTGACCTAATGCGGCTGCCAGTGCTTTGTTTTTTTCTTCTTTTGTTGCCATGGTTGAATCCTCAATAAGAATAAACTTTCAGAATTTTCCCTGTATATTACCTGTATGAATAAACAGTATCAAGTGCTTTTTGTCGAATTTGTGAAATTTATAGAGAAAGAGGAATTTTTTATTGTGTGAAAATTAATTCACTCACATTTTATCTTTGTATAAAGCTATAGGGTGTCCAGTAATTTTATGCGAAAATAGACCACACTTTTGTTACAGATTTATAGAGAACGGCAATGGATAATTTAGACTTGCACACGCCCATGATGCGCCAATATTTAGCACTAAAAGCAGAAAATCCTGATATTTTGCTCTTTTATCGCATGGGGGATTTTTACGAGCTTTTTTATGATGATGCAAAGAAAGCCGCTGCGTTACTTGATATTTCCTTGACGAAAAGGGGGCAGTCTGCGGGGCAACCTATTCCAATGGCGGGGGTGCCTTACCATGCGGTTGAAGGCTATTTAGCCAAGTTAGTGCAACTTGGTGAATCTGTGGCAATTTGTGAACAGGTGGGCGATCCTGCAACGTCAAAGGGGCCCGTTGAACGCCAAGTGGTACGTATTGTGACTCCTGGTACTGTTAGTGATGAGAGCTTATTACCAGAACGCCAAGACAACTTAATTGCCGCGCTTTATCAAGAAAAATCTCGTTTTGGTTTAGCGATGTTAGACATGACTTCTGGGCGTTTTCAAATCAGTGAACCAGAAGATTGCGAAAGTTTGCAAGCTGAATTGCAGCGTATTGCACCTGTTGAGCTGTTGTATTGTGAAGAATTGGCAGCATTTTCCGCAATTGAGCATTTCAAAGGATTGCGTCGTCGTCCTATTTGGGAATTTGAACTCAGCACCGCAGTACAATTATTGAATCGCCAATTTAATACTAAAGATTTACGAGGTTTTGGGGTCGAAAATGCTATATTGGGTTTGTGTGCCGCAGGTTGCTTGTTACAATATGCAAAAGACACACAACGTACCGCATTGCCTCATATTCAAAGCATTACCTTACTACGACATTCTGAAAATATTCAATTGGATGCGGCGACACGTCGCAATTTGGAATTAACTCAAAATTTAGCAGGCGGGACGGAAAATACGCTTGCTTCCGTATTGGATAAATGTGTGACGGCAATGGGCAGTCGTTTGTTAAAACGCTGGATTCATCAGCCCATTCGCGATCGTCAAAAATTGCAGCAACGTCAACTTATTATTCGTGCGTTATTAGAACAGGATTTAGTGGCAGAATTGCAACCCTATTTGCACCAAATTGGTGATATGGAGCGGATTTTAGCGCGCGTTGCTTTGCGTTCTGCACGCCCACGTGATTTAACCCGTTTACGTACCGCATTAGCTCAGCTTCCTGCAATTCGCCAAGTTCTAGAAAATCAGACTTCGCCGAATTTAACCGCACTTTTACAGCCACTTGGCGAGTTTTCAGCGCAACTCGACTTATTACAACGTGCATTGATTGATAATCCTCCAATGCTAATTCGTGATGGGGGCGTAATTGCAGCAGGGTACCATGCTGAGCTGGATGAGTGGCGTAGTTTGTCTGATGGGGCGACACGTTATTTAGACGATTTAGAGCGTCGAGAACGTGAAAGTACGGGGATTGATACGCTCAAAATCGGCTTTAATGCGGTGCATGGTTATTATATTCAAATCAGTCAAGGGCAAGCCCATAAAGCACCAATACATTATGTTCGTCGTCAAACGCTAAAAAATGCGGAACGTTATATTATTCCTGAGCTGAAAACTTATGAAGATAAAGTGCTGAAAGCGAAAGGCGCCTCACTGGCTTTAGAAAAACAGCTTTACGAGGAGCTTTTTGATCAACTACTACCGCACTTAGCCGCATTACAGCTTTCTAGTTTAACCTTAGCAGAATTGGATGTATTAACCAATTTAGCGGAACGTGCAGAAACCCTTAACTATGTTGCGCCACATTTTAGTGATGAAATTGGTATCAATATTCAGCATGGACGTCACCCTGTCGTAGAACAAGTATTAAAAGAGCCGTTTATTGCGAATCCCGTCCAACTAAATTCACAGCGTCATCTGTTGATTATTACGGGACCAAATATGGGGGGAAAAAGTACTTATATGCGCCAAACTGCCTTGATCACATTGATGGCGTATATGGGGAGTTTTGTCCCAGCAGAAAGTGCGGTGATTGGTCCAATCGATCGTATTTTTACTCGGATCGGTGCATCGGATGACCTGGCTTCAGGTCGCTCAACCTTTATGGTGGAAATGACCGAAATGGCGAATATTTTGCATCAAGCGACAGCCAATAGTTTGGTATTAATTGATGAAATTGGGCGCGGGACCTCTACTTATGACGGCTTATCTTTAGCTTGGGCATGTGCGGAATGGTTAGCGAAAAAATTACGTTCATTAACTTTATTCGCCACCCATTATTTTGAATTGACGGTCTTACCAGAGCAACTGGCGGGTACTGCAAATGTGCATTTGGATGCGTTAGAACATCATGACACTATCGCGTTTATGCATTCGGTACAAGAAGGGGCAGCAAGTAAGAGTTACGGTTTAGCCGTAGCCGCTTTGGCAGGTGTACCCCAATCGGTCATTAAGCTGGCAAAACTGAAATTAGCACAATTAGAAAAGCTATCACTGCAAAATGCCGACCAACGTATTCAAGATTTACGCCAGCTTAATCAAACGCAAGGTGAATTAGCACTGATGGAAGAAGATGATGGCAAACAGGCTATTTGGGAAATGTTAGAAAAATTGGATCCTGATGAATTGAGTCCGAAACAAGCACTGGCGTATTTGTATCAGTTGAAGAAGTTAGTTTGAGTTTATTTGAAATTGCGATAGACTTATTGGACCGCTGAAAAAGTGGCTTAGAAAGTTGTTAATCACATATTTTCTTTGAATGTTCACCGCCGTTTAGGCGGTTCTTTTATATGTTATTTATTATAGTTGCAATAAATATTATATCATCTGTTGTAAATCAAATATTTTGTTTTTTTAATTTTATTTGACATGCTGTGTTGGGTAGTTCATTATGTAATCAATTTGATTACCAAAAATGAGGTATAAAATGACACCTGACAAAATTAAATATGAACTTATGAGTTTTGTTCAGTCAGTAAAATTAGAAAAACTAGAAACAGAGGAAAAGCTGTTATTAAAAACAGTTGACGAAGATAAAAAGCAACAAATTTTGCAGAAAATTGCGGAACTTCATCAAAAATATTCCTTTTCTAACTGGATCGACTATGCTGCTAATTTTATGGCTAAACAAATTAAGTTTGGCTCTCATCATCCTAAAGGGATTCATTCGAGTGCTAAAATAGAATGCGATAATATCTATTTTGATCTTAAAACTCCTATACCTGCATATCTTTGTGCTTCTCAGCATATAAGGCATTTTAAACTTGATGCAAGTGGAAATGCTGCAGCATTACCATTAGTAAAATTTTTTGATATTTATGTGGATGATGAGAAAACAACTCGTTTAGTAGATCTGTTATTGCAAGACCACCATGTATTAGAACAGTGTTTTTCAGACGATTTGGAACTTTCAAGATATTACAAACAACAGTTTCAGAAAGCATTAATTAATGATTTTAAGAAACCAATTTCTTACGAAAAATGCAAACAGTTACTATGGGTTAATTCAGATTATTCTATTGAAAACAATGATTATACTTGTTTAATACCTTTGTACCCCTCTTCTCTTATCTATGATTTTTATAAGAAAGTACAGTTTGTTAAATACGATTCAGAGGAAAATAAACTGAATAGGGACAATAGAAAAAAAGTAGGTGTCGTTCAATTACCATATAAAAATTTAGTCAATTTAGCCATTTTTAAAGTGGGAGGGGCAAACCCACAAGGTGTTGGACAATTAGCGAGTGAACAAGGTGGAAAAAATTATTTACTCCCCTCTCTCCCCCCTATTTTCAAATCTAGTAAAGTGATGCGGCTGAATCTTGCGAGTACAACAATTTTTAATGATGAGTTAGCGTATGTCTGCAGAGCAGGATTTTACACTTTGTATCATGTTGTTGAGGCAAAGAAAAATGTGTATACCGTACGAGATGATCGAATCAAAGCATTAAATATGATTTTAGAAGGCGTTTTACGTACTGCAAGTGTGTTACAAAAACAGTCACCAGGGTGGTCGAAAGAATATCAATTAAATATGCATGAAAAGTACTGGCTCGACCCCAAACGAGCAGAATTAACAGATGAAGAGGCATTTCGTGCAGAACGAGAAAAAGGGGATTGGGTAGCAGAAGTAGAACGTGGTTTTGCGTTATGGGTGAACCGATGCTTAAAACGGCGTTTCCCTAAATTAGCACATGACTTTGATGATGCAGAATACAATGAATGGCGTCGTAATATTCGTCGTTCACTACGTTACCGCTTACGTCATCCTTAGGAGGAGATATGTTTCAAACTGATTACTATATTTTATTCGATCACATTAAACTCCAGGGGGCGAATGCGATTTCTGGTCCGTTAAGTTACGGTTTTCCAGCATTGACAGGGTTTACTGGCGCTATTCATGCACTGAGTCGTAAGTTGACTCATCATAATGTGCAATTAGGTGGCGTGATAGTGGCGTGTCATGATTATGAACTCCAGACTTATCAAAGTTCGCAATTTTCTGACCGCACTTTTAAGCAAACTCGTAATCCAATCAAACGAGATGGTAAATCTGCTTCTATTATTGAAGAAGGGAAAATCCATTTAGATGTTTCGTTAGTCGTAGAAGTGAGAGTGCCTGAGCAACAGTTATATAATGCATTAGGTGATAAACAAAGTGAAACGACACAACAATTTTTACAAGAATGTAAAGAATTGTTATGGAAGCAACGTATTGCTGGCGGTTCAGTATTGGAGATCGGTGAAGTACAGTTATTTCATTTAGCAGAAGAACGGGATATTCCGTTTGCGTTAATGCCTGCGTTTGTATTGATGCAAGCAACGAATGAGTTAGTCAATATTACAGAAGAATTAAAAACAGGGTTACGGGCGGGGTTATTGGATGAAGATGGTCATGTACCACACTCCAAGCTGCAAGCGCAGCCAGATGCTACCGCATTGGATGCATTATTAGAAATGGCAACGTTACATCATATTCCTGCTCACCCGAACGCATCATCGGTCGATTGGCAAACCTACAGTGTAAAACAGGATCGAGGCTGGTTAGTGCCTATTCCTGTGGGTTATCAGGCCATTTCCCCTTTGTTTGATGCGGGGCAGTTACAACACTGCCGTACGACAGTGTATCCAAGTCAATATGTTGAAACGATTTATAGTTTAGGTAAGTGGGTTTTCCCATTTAGTTTACCAGATGATCTTTCCCAATGCTTTTGGCGCTATCGCGCACCACAACATAACCTTTATCTGATTTCACAAGGAGAACCATAATGAGTAAGTTATCAACCCCAAGCGTATTAGCATTTGAACGTAATTTAGATATTTCAGATGCGATCTTTAGTCAAAAAGACAGTAAAAATGACAAGGACGAGCCTATTGCTCTGCGTATTCGTGAAAAGTCAGTACGCGGGACGATTTCTAACCGTCTTAAAAATGCGATCAAGAATGATCCGACGAAATTGGATGCGGAAACGGAAAAACCCAATTTACAGCGTGTTGATGTAGCGATGTTAGATAATGATAAAGACACTTTAGTCGCTAGCTTTAGTATGAAAGTTCTTGCGTTTACGGGACAACCGAATGTCTGTAATGATCAGACCTACCAACAGCAGGTCATGGCGACAGTACAGCAATATTTAAGCAACGCAGGCGTTGATGAGCTGGCGAAACGTTATGCGATGAATATCATCAATGCACGTTGGTTATGGCGTAATCGTATGGGCGCTGAACATATTCGGATTGAAGTGAAATGTGGTGAGAAAAGCATTCATTTTGATGATGCGAAACAATTTTCATTAAATAGCTTTGCGTATGACGATAGCAAGATCCAATGGATTGCAGATGAAATCAAAGCGGGCTTGCTTGGTGAGAAATTTGTGATTTTATATGTCACGGCTTACGCGAATATGGGTTATGGACAAGAAGTATACCCATCACAAGAGCTGGTATTAGATAGTTCAACGACAAATCGTAAAAGTAAAATTCTGTATGAAATCAATCAAAAAGCAGGTATGCACTCACAAAAAGTGGGGAATGCGATTCGTACGATTGATACTTGGTATGCGGATGACGTTGCTTTTCCGATTGCAGCAGAACCTTATGGTGCTGTGACAACATTGGGTACGGCATTCCGTCAGCCTAAAGCGAAAGCAGATTTTTATACGTTGTTTGATAATTGGGTGCTAAAAGGTGAAGCGCCAAGTATTGAACAACAGCATTATGTGATGAGTGTTTTAATCCGCGGTGGTGTCTTTGGGGAAAGCGGTAAGGAATAAGCATGACAAGCCATTACATTGAACTGAAAGCGATTCCGCAAATGGATATGCTACAAAGTGAAGTGGTGGGACATTGTATGCAAATTTTGCATAAGTTTCTACCGCACTTTAACGGGCGTATTGGGGTAGCTTTTCCTGCTTATGGTTTAGGGCGGACTCTTGGCGGTATCTTGCGTATTTTTGGGAGTGAAGATGATTGTCAACAGATTTATCAACACTTATTGCAAGCAGGATTACAGGATTATGCCTTGATCAGTGGTGTGAATGAAACGCCTTTTGTGACCGAATATCGTTGTTATAGTCGTGTTCACCGCAAGGGACAAAGTGCGATTCGTCGTACGGAACAGTTTTTAAAACGTATTAATAAATGGCATGAGGGCGTTCGTGATGAAATGATACAACATCAACAAAATACCCCTTACTTTCCACATGTTCATTTAAAAAGTGCTAGCACGAATCAACGTTTTATCTTAGCGGTAAAAGTCAATAAAACGGTTACTCCTTATATTGCACCATTTAACAGCTATGGGCTAAGCAATACCGCTACAGTGCCACACTTCTAACCCTATTTATAACCCTTTTTTCTGACTGGTAGAATTTACTAATAAGATCAAAGGGTTGTAAAGGTCTTAGAAAAAAGGGGTTTTCTTGTATATGTTCTTTAACAAATTGAAGAATAAGCTTATTTTGATTATGTTATTTAGTTAACCATCGTATAGATGGCTTAGAAAATTTATGGTAAGCAGCCATTATATTTCCAAGAGTTAACCATCGTATAGATGGCTTAGAAAACCTTCTTCTTCTGGCTTATCCAACATATCTTGTTAACCATCGTATAGATGGCTTAGAAATCCTAATACTTCGTTATTCCAGGAAATTAAATGTTAACCATCGTATAGATGGCTTAGAAAAACACACTGCGTTACGCAATAAATAGGGACGTGTTAACCATCGTATAGATGGCTTAGAAATCTTGATGATCGTGAGGCAGAAGCCTTGCAATGTTAACCATCGTATAGATGGCTTAGAAATTTCATTTTTTGATCAAGCAGAAGCAAAAGACGTTAACCATCGTATAGATGGCTTAGAAATTTTCCTGCTGGGTACAAGCTATTTGCTAATGGTTAACCATCGTATAGATGGCTTAGAAAAATGCTATTAAATTAATTTTAGGGGAATAAGTGTTAACCATCGTATAGATGGCTTAGAAAAATCGTCATTCCGAAACAACTTCTTGAAAAAGGTTAACCATCGTATAGATGGCTTAGAAAGCTAGCGGAGGCTCAACAATGACGGAAGGTAAGTTAACCATCGTATAGATGGCTTAGAAAGTCAGATATGCGGACGTGTCTTGCGCCCACGCGTTAACCATCGTATAGATGGCTTAGAAATTTAAAAACTCCAGAATTGGCTATGATATGTCGTTAACTATCGTATAGATGGCTTAGAAAGCAATTTCTAACGTCATTAAAAGCTTTGAAAGGTTAACCATCGTATAGATGGCTTAGAAATAACAGATGAGATTGCGCTGGTTTCTGGCGGGGTTAACCATCGTATAGATGGCTTAGAAAGCAGTGGTCACACCAATAACCCGCGTCTTTAGGTTAACCATCGTATAGATGGTAGTGTTATTAAGTTGAGATACACTCTTGTCTTATCAATACTTTAAATAAAATGCGCTTGTGAGTTGAATGAAGCTTGGATGATATTGATTATTTTTGTCATAAATAATCACCTGACTTTGTTTTAATGGTTGGGGTTGTTGTGCAAACGTCAAGAGTAACCGTTGTGGCGCTTTATCGATTTTAGTCATGATATCACAACGTTCAATACAAGGAAGTGCGGTTTGTTTTAATAAGGTTTCACCTGCATTAAATGGAAGTACTATACTAATTTTACCCAATGGGCTCACACAGTTAGCCGCGAAGTTGAGCCAATCTAAATGGCTATGTAATGTTGTATAACGTGCTAAATTACGTTGTTGGCTGCCACAATCGACGCCAGGTATAAAATAAGGTGGATTTGCCACAATTAAGTCAAATTTTTCCACAGTGTGAGTGCAAAAATGGGCAATGTCTTGTTGGTGTAGGTGAATTTTAGTTGCCCATTTGGATTGTTGAATATTCTCTTGAGCTTGTAAAAACGCGGCTGGGTCTAATTCTACGGCATGGATTACACTTTTTTCAGTGCTACGCTGTGCGAGCATTAGCGCAATGAGTCCTGTGCCAGTGCCTAAGTCTAAAATACGTTGAGCCTGACTGATATCAGCCCAAGCGCCTAATAACACACCGTCTGTGCCGACTTTCATGGCGCACCGATCGTGGTTAATGTGAAATTGTTTAAACGTGAACCCCGTTTGTTTTACTGACATAGATTCCCTTAACATGAAGCAGATGATTGTGCATTTTGCCTGGATTTCGCAACGCGTGCAAAGTGCGGTATAATCTGCCACAATTTTTTAATGATAGAAACCCATACTTATGACATCAGCAACTTTTGACGACCTTGATCTTGATCCCGCTCTTTTAAATGCACTAGCAAAAAAAGGCTATACCCGACCGACCGCTATTCAGCAAGAAACCATTCCTGCCGCGATGGAGGCGCGTGATGTGCTTGGGTCTGCGCCAACAGGAACGGGCAAGACTGCCGCTTTTTTGTTACCTGCGATTCAGCATTTATTAGATTATCCACGCCGTAAACCAGGCGCCCCTCGCGTGTTAGTCTTAACACCGACACGTGAGCTCGCGATGCAGGTCGCAGAGCAAGCGGAAGCCTTAGCAGAATTTACACATTTGAGTATCACTACAATAACGGGCGGTGTGGCATATCAGAACCATGGGGAAGTCTTTAATAAAAACCAAGATATTGTTGTCGCTACCCCAGGACGTTTATTGCAATACATCAAAGAAGAAAATTTTGATTGTCGTTCTGTTGAGATTTTGATTTTTGATGAAGCGGATCGTATGTTACAGATGGGGTTCGGTCAGGATGCAGAAAAAATTGCGGCAGAAACACGTTGGCGTAAACAAACCTTGTTGTTCTCTGCCACGTTAGAAGGCGAGTTATTGGCGGATTTTGCTGGGCGGTTATTAACAGATCCAGTGAAAATTGAAGCTGAACCAAGTCGACGTGAACGTAAAAAAATCCAACAATGGTTTTACCATGCTGATAGTAATGAACATAAAGTTAAATTATTAGCGCGTTTCATTGATACGGAGCAGGTGACTCGAGGCATTGTTTTTGTTCGTCGCCGTGAAGATGTGCGAGCGCTTTCGGAAACCTTGCGTAAACGTGGTATCCGTTCTACATATTTAGAAGGCGAAATGGCACAAACGCAACGTAATAATGCGATTGATAAGTTGAAAAAGGGCATTGTGACAGTACTTGTTGCAACAGATGTCGCGGCACGCGGAATTGATATTGACGATGTCAGCCATGTCATGAATTTTGATTTGCCATATAGTGCGGATACATATTTACACCGTATTGGACGTACCGCGCGTGCAGGTAAAAAAGGCGTGGCAGTTTCTTTTGTGGAGGCTCATGACTATAAATTACTTGGTAAAATCAAACGTTATACAGAAGAATTATTAAAAGCACGTGTGATTGATGGCTTGGAGCCTCGCACTAAGGCACCTAAAGATGGCGAAGTCAAAACAGTAAGTAAAAAACAAAAAGCACGTATTAAAGCGAAACGTGAAGAGAAACAAAAGCAAACTCAGCAGAAAAAAGTCAAATTACGTCATAAAGATACGAAAAATATTGGTAAGCGACGTCAACCCAGCGGACAAGTTCATCAACTTGAGTCCTAATTTCTATTAAAATAACCCTTTTTCTTAGCGTCTTTTTAAGTCAATAAGATCAAAGGGTTATGTTTATCTCTGAAAAAAAGAGTTTTGTCGGTAAAATAAGCTAAAACGTGATAGATTAAGGGAGGAGAGTGACACTGCTTTACATCACTGCCGTATAGGCAGCTTAGAAAAGATAAATTCAAAACACAATAAAAAACGACCGCATCACTGCCGTATAGGCAGCTTAGAAATACAACAAGGGACAACATACAATCGATGGAATCATCACTGCCGTATAGGCAGCTTAGAAATTTAACCAATTGCCGTTGGGTGCTTTTACGTCCATCACTGCCGTATAGGCAGCTTAGAAATTTAATTAAAAGGCTATCATCATGCTCATCCCCATCACTGCCGTATAGGCAGCTTAGAAACATTGGAGAATTAAACCAGATGGTAGTTTCTGCATCACTGCCGTATAGATGGCTTAGAAAGACTATCATTTACCGCTAATGCACTTTAGTTTGTTAACCATCGTATAGGCAGCTTAGAAATGATAATGCTCGCTTTGAACGAGATGCCATTGCATCACTGCCGTATAGGCAGCTTAGAAAAACAATTATTCCCGTTGCAAGAAGCTGTTGAACATCACTGCCGTATAGGCAGCTTAGAAAATCAGGTCTAATCATTCAATGGGGATATGTGACATCACTGCCGTATAGGCAGCTTAGAAATGAACCGCAAGAAACGAAGCTTGATGGCTCAACATCACTGCCGTATAGGCAGCTTAGAAAGATAAGTCTCGCCCAGAGCACCAAATTAATAGCATCGCTAGCGGTGTTCAGTGAAATACTGTGCAGTGTGTTGCAGGTGTTTTCCCCCTTATGTAATAAGAGGGGGAAATGGGGATTTTATTGAGATATAGTGCTTTCTTTTGGATAAATTGCTCCCAAACTCACCGCACTTTTTGCGCCAGTGACACTTGGCAAATTGGCTGGAAGGTCGTTGAGGCGTTGGTAGGCGAGCCATGCAAAAGCGGCGGCCTCGACATAGTCAGCATCTAAGCCGTAGTCATTCGTAGTTTGGACTTGCCATTGAGGTAATAAAGCCGCAAGGCGTTCCATTAATAAGCTGTTTTTCACGCCACCACCGCACACTAATAAGTGACGAGCTAAATCTGTTTCAATCTGATTAAGCTGATCCACAATGCTTTGCGCTGTGAGTTCTACAAGGGTGGCTTGCACGTCTTGCGGTAAAAGTGCGGTGTGTTTTTCTAATTTTTTATGTAGCCAAGCGAGATTAAATAATTCTCGCCCTGTGCTTTTGGGTGGTGGAAGGGCAAAGAAGGGGTCATCGAGTAAATCCGCTAGTAAGTCAGTATTCACGTTACCAGATTTTGCCCATTCTGCATTTTTATCATAGGCTTTACCTTGATGTTTTTCGATCCACGCATCTAACAAGGTATTGCCGGGGCCGGTGTCATAACCAATCACTTCTTCATTCGGTAAAAGACGAGAAATATTGCTGATACCGCCTACATTTAACACCACTGTGGCTTGCTCAGGTTTGAGGAATAGTGCCTGATGAAACGCTGGCACTAATGGCGCACCTTGTCCACCAAATGCCATATCTTTACGGCGGAAATCCGCCACTGTTGTGATGCCTGTTTTTGCTGCGATTAAGTTGGCATCGCCAATTTGCATGGTGAACGGGTATTGGCTATTTGGCGAGTGCCAAACGGTTTGTCCATGGCAACCAATTGCGGTGATCTGTTCTGGTGAAAGCTGATATTTTTGTAAAAACTGTTTTATGCAGTCAGTGTAGAGTAAGCCAAGCTGATGATCTAGCTCGCCTAAGGCTTGCAACGTCGTTTCGCCCGAATTGCATAATGCTGAAATTTGTTGTCGTATTGCGCGAGGCATAGGGTAAAAATCAGAATGGATCAGTTGTGGTTGCTCGTAGGAAAAATCCATTAGCGCCAAATCCACTCCATCTAAACTTGTGCCAGACATTACACCGATATAGTACATAATCACTCCTTATTTCAGCTTGCGTGAATTTCATTATAGGGTAAGGGGAAAAAATAGCCAAAGTTTAGTTTTCAGAACAAATAAAAATAGACGCACTATGCGCCTATTTTCATCTTTTAAATCCAGTTGGGAGAATTATTTCACCCATTCCACTACATCATCAAAAGCTTGGCGTGTTTTAGCTTTGGGGTCATTTAAACGATATCCAAAGGCGATCATGACGCTTAGTTTATAGCTTTTTGGATCGTAAAGTCCCTGTTCAACAAAGGCACGATCCATTTTTTCTAATGGAAAACCTTCGATTGGGGTGGAGTCCACACCGATCATCGCAGCGCTAGTGAGCATATTTGCCATTGCGATATAGCTTTGACGGCACGCCCAGTCGTAGAATGCCTTTGGATCTTGCGTTAATGCGAAATCTTGTTCACTAAAAGTGCGGTAGAAATTTTGGCGCATTTTGAGCATATCTTCGGGGATATGGTGCACATCTCGCATAATATGTTGAACATATTCACCATCAGCAAGTAAGGTTTCTGGCTGGCGGACTAACACCACTACAAAATGGCTACAATTCATCACTTTGTCTTTTGCACCCCAAGCAGTATCGCGGATCAGTTCTTTGATCTTTTGATTTTCAATCACCAAAAATTTCCAAGGTTCAAAGCCGAAAGAACTTGGCGAAAGGCGACCCGTTTCTAAGATAAAACGAAAATCCTCATCACTGATTTTCTTTGTTGGATCATACGCCTTACACGCATGGCGGTAATGGAAAGCATTGAGAATATCTGTTTTTGTTATCGACATATTGTTCTCTCCTGATTGTTCTTTCTTGGTTTTCGGAAAAAGTGCGGTGATTTTTTCAAACTTTTTGTTAGATGATTCGCGAGAACTGTTGGCGTTTCGCTTGTTCTCTCGAATAAGTATCAAAACACAAACAAATATTGCGAATCAATAAGCGACCTTTGGCTGACACTTGGATTTTATCTTCGCCAATTTCGAGCAAACCGTCTTTGGCTAATGGCTCAAGTAATTTTAAATCTTCTGCAAAATGGGTTTTAAATTGAATGCCATATTGTTGTTCAATCGGTTCAAAGTCCAATTTAAAGTTACAAATTAATTGCTTGATCACATCGCGACGTAGGCAGTCTTCTTGGCTCATTACAAAGCCTTTGTGTAATGCAATACCCGAGTTGTCCACATCCGCATAATAATGTTTTAACTCTTTTTGATTTTGTGCGTAAGTGTCGCCTAACAAGCTGATGGCGGACACGCCTAAACCCAATAAATCACATTCTTCCTGCGTGGTGTAGCCTTGGAAATTGCGGTGTAAAACGCCGTTTTGTTGGGCGATAGCCAGTTCATCATCTGGTTTGGCAAAGTGATCCATACCAATAAATTTATAGCCAGCATTGCCCAGCTTTTCGATCATTTTTTGCAAGATCGTTAATTTCGTTTCGGGGGCAGGCAGTTGTTCATTTTTGATTTTCGCTTGTCCCGCAAAGCGGCTTGGTAAGTGGGCGTAATTAAACACACTTAAGCGATCAGGATTGAGGGCAATCACTTTTTCTAACGTGAACATAAAGCTTTCCACATTTTGTAGTGGCAAGCCATAAATCAAATCTAAGTTAGTGGATTGGAAACCGAGTTCTCTCGCACGCTTTAACAAAGCCTCAATAAATTGTTCATCTTGCTCACGATTCACCGCTCTTTGCACGTCTTTATTGAAATCTTGTACGCCCATACTCATTCGGTTAAAACCGAGATGACGTAAATGATCAAGCATTGGCAACTCAATTTCACGTGGATCCATTTCAATGCTGATTTCCGCATCAGGCGCAATGGTGAAATGCTTGCGTAGCATTGCCATTAAACGTGAAGATTGTGCTTCGGTAAGATAGGTTGGCGTACCACCGCCCCAGTGAACTTGTGTTGCAATACGATCTTTAAAGAGCGGTGCACGTGTTTCGATTTCTTTTTCTAAAAAGTCGAGGTAAATATCTGCTTTGTGTTGGTGGCGTGTGATGACTTTGTTGCAAGCGCAGAAATAGCAAAGTTTGTGACAGAAGGGGATATGCACATAAAGGGAAAGAGGGCGGTTTGGATAACGTTGCGCCGCCTGAATAAAATCCGCATTGGTATAATTCTCATTGAATTCAAGTGCGGTCGGATAGGACGTATAACGTGGGCCAGAGTAGTTATACTTTTGAATTAGCGCTAAGTCCCAAATAATTTCGGACATTCTCCCCCCTCAATCTCAAGATTAGATTTTTTCAATATCAGTTAATAACTGATGAATCTCCAACAAGATTTTCTTTTCTAAATCCGCTTCGGCACTTTCACGTTGTAAATCTAAACGCATACGTTCATTTTTCTTTAATTCACGACGTTTTTCGTGCGTTGGCATATCCATAACGACTTCATAAAGTTGGTACATCGCTTGATAAGTTTTCAATTTATGACCCAAAGGATCAAGCAACATTTTCAAGCGAATCACCCCTTCAGAATGGTTACAATCCCCATTTTGCATTGCTTTAGCGATGATCACGACACTTTCTTTAATGCGTTTTGAACGTGCAGAACGTGCGTTTTCAATGGCTTTGCGTTGTTTTTGCAATGCGAGTAATAAATAACCCGCATACACTGCCATTGCCACCACAATGACCATCGCCAGAATGAATAAAATCGTTGTCCACATAACAATTATCTAAATTGGTTAATATCGATTTTTTCAAAAGTGCGGTATAAATCTTCTTCCGCGTCTTCTTCGTCAGAAATGCCTAACTCATCCATTAATTGTGCGATGCGATCTAAGTACTCATCAACGAATTTCTGATCGTCTGCGCTTAAGGTTTTGCCCGCATCTAATTCATCTAATAATTGGTTTAAGCATTCATTATTTTCAAGTTGTTCTAATTCCAACATTGGATCTAATTTCGGTGCTTTTTCTTCCAATTTCATTGGTGGAATGGTCATTCCTTTTTCAGGCTTATTCACAAATTCCACAATTAAAGGCACTTTTTTACGGCTACCAATGCGCGGATCTTTTTTCTCTAACGCTTGGTTATTTGCATTATTTTCAGTTGCGCTATGACGAGAACCTGATGCTAAACCTTTGTGTTTACGTTTCTTTTTATCTTCGCGAGCTTTTGCATCTAATTCATAGCGAGTTAATTTTTTGCCTGGTTTGCCTTTTGGCAATTCCACTTTTTTATCTACCTTGCGCGCAGGCATAATATCGGTAATTCGGCGTGTTTTCTTCTTACGAGCCATATTCTTTTCTCTTAATTAATCATGGGTGCAGATTGTACCATTTAAAATGGGTTTTTACTTCATCAAAACGTGGGTTCAACGTGAAATTGCAGTCGCTTTTGTGTAATAGGATGGCTAAATTCTAAACTTTCTGCGTGCAAGCATAAGCGAGGTGAAAGGGCTTTTGCTTGTGGGTGAGCGTAGAATTTATCGCCTAAAATGGGGTGTCCTAACGCGAGCATATGTAATCTAAGCTGATGCGAACGCCCTGTAATTGGGGTTAATTTTACTCTTGTCGTGTTGTTAGGGTAGCGTTCTAAAACTTCATATAATGTGACCGCACTTTTACCACGTTCAAAACAAATCTTTTGGCGAGGGCGATTTTCCCAGTCACAAATGAGGGGCAGATTGACTTCCCCTTGGTCTTCTTCCAAATGTCCCCAAACGAGCGCTTGATAATGCTTTTTCGGTTCACGTTCGCGGAATTGGCGTTTTAATTCACGATCTGCTGCTTTGCTTAACGCAAACAAAATCAAGCCACTGGTTGACATATCTAAGCGGTGTGCTGGTTCACAGAAACCATATTTTTCTTTCACTCTCGACATTGCGCTGTCGTAATACTGAGGTTGATTGCCGGGTACTGAGAGCAAGCCGCTCGGTTTGTTCACCACGACAAAATGATCATCGTAATGGACGATATCGAGATAAGGTTCTGTGGGTGGGTTGTAAATAATTAGCGCCATTTTAATTTCTGTTTCTAGTTTGTTACTTTCTTTGCTTGTACAAAGAAAGTCACCAAAGAAAGTCACCCCGACTAAACCGCGTTTCCCTCATACACCCTCATTTTCTTCACGGTAAATAAGGTGTTTTCGCTTTGCTACGCAACCTTATTTCCCTAAAAAATGGTGTTGTTCTCGGGCGGTTTACACGGGGACGTTTACTTTTTTGTTTTTTTTGTTATTGTCGCACATTTACTCATATAAACACTGATTTTGTCTCGGTAAAAGTGCGATGCTTTTTTTAACGTTTTATTCTTTATTACTCACAATTACGCGTAAGCTGTCTAAACGCCAAGTGGCTTGTTGTAGCTGTGCGAGAGATTGTGTTCTGATGTTTTCCAGCGCATCGACTTCATCTTGGCGAATATTTTTATTCACCGCTTGTAATGCGGTTAAGCGATTGAGTTCTGCGCTGAGAGTTTGATCCGCAAGCTGTTGTGCATTGTGGATAATTTGTTCAGCTTGTGCAACGATTTTTTGTTCGCTTGTTTTGATAAGCTGTTCAATATTCGGGCGCACCATTTTCACCACTTTGTTCGCCATATTTTTACCAATGGGTTTTAATTGCTTTTGTAGTGCATTAAAAGATACTTGGTCTGCCAAGTTATTGCCTTTTTGATCAAGCAATAAGCGGATTGGCGTTGGTGGCAAGAAACGTGTGAGCTGTAAGCCTTTTGGTGCTTGTGCTTCGACCACATAAATCATTTCAAGTAAGAGTGTACCAGCGGGTAATGCTTTATTAATCAATAAACTGACCGCACTTTTGCCGATATCACCTGACGTAATCAAATCAATACCGTTGCGGATAAGCGGGTGATCCCAACTGATAAATTCAAGATCTTCACGCGCAAGAGAAAGTTGACGATCGAAAGTCACCGTTGAGCCATCTTCTTTTAAGCCAGGAAAATCAGGCACAAGCATCGTCCCTGTTGGACTAATGACAATAGATTTTTCACCTAAATCTTCTTGTTCCACACCGATAATATCAAACAGATTTAACGCAAAATTCACTAATTCTGTTGAACCATCTTGTTCGGCAATATCACCAGCCAGTTGTTGTGCTGCTTCACCGCCGTTTGAGTTGAGCTCTAATAAACGGTCACGCCCTTTTTCTAACGCTTGTTTCAGTTCGATTTGTTGTTTACGGGTTTGCGCAATGAAGTCATCAAAGCCTTCAAGTGCGGTCGGTTTTTGTAACATTTCATCTAACTGTGCTTGATGTTTTTCAAACAATGTCATCCCCATTGGGCAGGTTTCTTCAAAGGCATTTAAACCTTCGTGATACCAACGCGCCAGCACTACTTGCGCAGTGTCAGCAAAACAAGGCACGTGAATTTGAATGTCGCGGGTTTGACCGATACGATCCAAACGTCCGATACATTGTTCTAATAAATCTGGGTTATCTGGCAGATTGAATAGCACTAAATGGCTAGCAAATTGGAAGTTGCGACCTTCCGAACCAATGCTCGAGCTTAATAACACTTGTGCGCCTTCTTCTTGTTGGGCAAAGTAGGCAGCCGCACGGTCACGTTCGACAATGGTCATTTTCTCGTGGAACACTGCAGCACGAATTGCTTCTTTTTCACGTAACGCTTGTTCTAATTGAATCGCCGTATTGGCTTGACGACAAATGACGAGCACTTTTTCATCACGGTGATTTTTCAAGAATGTGATTAACCATTCTAAACGTGGATCAAATTCCCACCAGCGAGCATCTGGATTCAGTTTTTGGAACATTTGCTCTGGATAGAACGAATCTTTCTCGCCTTTTTCGCCTAACATTGACAGTACATTTGCCGCATTGTTGTATTGTTTTGGCAATTCCAACGTGATTTGGTTATAAGTACGACGTGGGAAACCTTTCACCCCTTGACGTGTGTTACGGAATAACACGCGGCTCGTGCCGTGACGGTCAATCAGGTTATTGATAAGCTCTTGGCGTGCTAAGGCTTTGTGTTCTTCATCGGCATCAGAATCAATCACTTTTAACATTGGCTCAATGTCTTGTTCAGAAAGAAGTTCTGAAATGTGATTTTTTTCAACCGCACTTAATGGCTTATCCGCAAGCAAACTTTGCACCGCATCAGCTACGGGTTGATATTGTTGCTGTTCTTTGACGAACGCTTGGTAGTCATAGAAGCGGTCTGGGTCAAGCAAACTTAAACGTGCAAAGTGGCTTTCTTGTCCAAGTTGTTCTGGCGTTGCAGTCAGTAATAATACCGCTGGGATTTGGCGTGCAAGCTGTTCCACTAATTGATATTCCAAGCTTGGATTGTCTTCTGACCAAGCAAGATGATGCGCTTCGTCCACAATCAACATATCAAAGCCAGCTTCGAGTAATTGTTCTACACGTTTTGGTTTTTCACGTAACCAATCTAATGCGCAGATAATTTGGGATTCTGTTGTGAATGGATTGATCCACAAAGCAGATGTAGGATCTTCAAAATCTGCACAACGTTCTTCATCAAACAATGAGAAATGTAAGTTAAAACGGCGCAACATTTCCACTAACCATTGGTGTTGCAGCGTTTCTGGCACAATGATTAACACACGTTCCACTTTTTCCGCAAACAACTGTTGTTGCAAAATCATTCCCGCCTCAATGGTTTTCCCTAAGCCCACTTCATCCGCTAATAACACACGTGGTGCGGTACGTTGTCCCACTTCTTTTGCAATATGTAATTGGTGTGGAATTAAGCCCGCACGAATGCCACGTAAGCCACGCAATGGCGATTGGAATTGTGCTTGTTGGTGTGTTAATGCCTGATAACGTAGCGCATAATGTTCATTACGGTCTATTTGTGCAGTAAAAAGACGATCTTGTGGTTTACTGAAGGTGATTTGGTGAGCCAAGTCCAGTTCTGGTATGGTGATTTCCTCAGCGTTATCACGACGTTTGAGCAAATAAAACGCCACGCCGTTATTTTCTAATACATCCAACACAATACCTTTCCAACCTTCGTGATGCGTTACTTCATCCCCCACTTGAAATAACACGCGAGTTAAAGGGGCTGAGTCGAGTGCATAAATCCGTTGTTCCTCTGATGCTGGGAAAAAAATGGTGACGGTGCGTCTATCCACACCGACAATTAAACCTAAACCCAGATTATTTTCACTTTCACTAATCCAACGTTGACCTACTGCAAATGTCATAACATCCTTTCTCTAATCATTGTTTTTATAAAAAATAGCCGGCTATTTTAGCGATCTTGTTTTGAAAAATAAAATGAAATCTTGATGGTATCCTTCTGGTGATTTAATACCCTTGTTTTTAGTGTATATATTACAAAATTCATATCGAGTTTTATTTTTGCAATTAAAATGTAGCCTATGGTTGACAATTGTTTTTTTAGGGTGTAAAAAAGCACCACTGTTTATTTTTCAGAGGAAAGGATGATGAATCTCACCACAATTAAAAATGAATTTTTAGGCGGATGGAAACCATTTGAGGCAATCTGGCTGTTTATTTTCTTAGCGGCTCAAATTATCGCATATAGTATCGAACCTGATTCGATTATTGCCATGATTTCTGGGATTGCGGGTATTTTGTGCGTGGTGTTTGTGAGTAAGGGGAAAATCAGTAATTATTTCTTTGGATTAATTTTTGCCTATACTTATTTTTATGTCGCCTGGGGAGCAAATTATCTCGGTGAAATCAATACCGTACTGTATGTATATATTCCCGCTCAGTTTATTGGGTATTTCTTATGGAAAAATAATTTACATAAAGATGCCAACAACAGTGAAAGCGTCATGACCAAATCTTTAACGTTGACAGGTTGGGTCATCACATTAGGTGCGATTGCCGTGGGCACACTATTATTAGTACAGGCGTTGAATGCCGCGGGCGGTAGTTCAACGGGCTTAGATGGTTTAACAACAGTAATTGTGGTGGTGGCTCAACTCTTAATGATTTTGCGTTATCGTGAGCAATGGTTGTTATGGATTACGTTAAACGTGATTTCTATTGTGTTATGGACACAAGCTTCGGAAGGGTCTTTATCCATGGTGATGATGTATGTTGCTTATTTATTAAACTCTCTTTACGGTTATTATAACTGGCGTAAATTAGAAAAAGCATAGAGATTGTTTTTACGTTCAGTCTACTGCAGCATGTTGATGCTATAAGGATGGAAAGCAAGCCATTTAATCATTGAGCGTATGCTGAAATTAGATCGTTTATCCCCATACGATTGTTGTGGGGATTTTTTATGTCAGTGTGGTAGGCATATGATTGTTTTTGAACACTAGTCTAGGTTAGTATTTGAACATGTTCAATTATCGTTTAACTTCTTGCTCTTCTTAGTTAAGGAGGTGCTGTGCCTAATACACCTTATATTGCTTCTTCCGATTTGAAGACCATTCTGCATTCTAAACGCGCGAATCTTTATTATTTAGAACATTGCCGTGTGTTGTTAAATGGCGGGCGGGTAGAGTATGTGACCGACGAAGGAAAAGCCTCACTTTATTGGAATATTCCGATTGCAAATACAACTTGTTTGTTGCTAGGCAGTGGGACATCGATTACACAAGCTGCGATGCGGGAATTGTCGAAAGCGGGAGTGATGGTTGGATTTTGTAGTGGTGGCGGCACACCGTTGTTTAATGGAACAGAACCTGAGATCGGGTGTGATTTTTTTAGCCCACAGAGTGAATATCGCCCTGTTATCTATCTGCAACAATGGTGTCGATTTTGGTTTGATGATGAAAAACGTTTAGTTATCGCTAAAGCGTTACAACAACGCCGACTGTCTTTGCTGGAAGTGATTTGGTCAAAATTAGATTGGACTTATCCTACTGAAAAGCTGAGTGCATTGGTGCAACAGTATCAACAGGAATTTGAGCAAGCGGCGCACAGCCAAGCGTTACTGGCTGCCGAAGGGCGTTTAACCACGAAACTCTATGCTTTGGCAAATCAAGCAACTATAAATGATCCCATTTTTAAACGGAGTGAGCGTGGTCAGAGTGTAGATAGTGTGAACCAGTTTTTAGATCACGGTAACTATTTAGCCTATGGTTTGGGAGCAACAGCTTGTTGGGTATTAGGCTTACCTCATGGTTTGTCTGTGTTGCATGGTAAAACCCGACGAGGTGGATTAGTGTTTGATACGGCGGATATTATTAAAGACAGTATGATTTTGCCGCAAGCGTTTATTTCGGCACAAAAAGGCGAATCAGAAAAGGAATTTCGCCAAGCCTGTATTGAAAACCTGCTGCATTTTGGTGCACTTGATATCATGATTGATACCTTGAAACAACTTGCTCAACAAGGAGAGTCGGATGAATATTTTGTTAGTTAGCCAATGCCAGAAAAATGCACTGACAGAAACTCGGCGAATTTTGGATCAATTTGCGGAACGTTGTGGCGATCGCGTCTGGCAGACGGCGATAACCCAAGCAGGTTTAGAGACGTTGTATCGGATGTTGCGTCAAACGGCGCGTAAAAATACGGCGGTAGCGTGTTATTGGACACATCAAAAAAATGTGACCGAGTTGCTATGGATTGTCGGCGATAAACGTCAATTTAATGATCAGGGCCGTGTACCGACGAACTGCACTACGCGTAATATTTTACGTGCCGAAGAGGAGGTGTCATGGAAAAACGCCTATTCAATTCAAATTTTGACCGCACTTGCGGCCTTGTTACATGATATTGGAAAATCGAGTGTCGGTTTTCAGAACAAGCTCTTGAAAGGACGTACGGCACCGCCTGTTGCAGATCCGTATCGACATGAATGGATCTCTGCACGCTTATTTGAAGCGATGATTTCAGGGTGTCATACGGATCAGGAGTGGTTAGAGCGATTAGCCAATTGGGAGGAATTTGAACAGCAACATCCCCACTGGTTTAATGGTATTATTCAAGATGATGGGAAAAAGGCTTTTTCTGGCTTTGATCACTTACCGCCAATTGCGAAAGTCATGATTTGGTTAATTACCTCTCATCATCGTCTTCCATTTAGTGAAAATTTTTTCGTACCAAATCGCAATTACCTGAAAGACTTACGCCGATATTGTCAGCGTGATTTTAAGACTTTTTTTAGTGATTACCGTCCAATTGTCCGTTGGGTAGTGAATGATTCGTCTCATCCTACGCCTCATCACTTTTGGCAATTTAAGCATATTGTGACACAAAGTCGAGCTTGGCAAAAAGTGATGGCGCGATGGGCAAAAAAAGCGCTCAATCACCCTGCATTATTTTCTTCCTCTTACATGGAAGATCCTTTTGTCCTTTTACTTACTCGTTTATCTTTAGTCGCGGGCGATCATTACTATTCGTCACAAGGCAGCAATACTGCATTAGGCGATAAAACACGTGTGTTGTATGCCAATACAGATGAGAAAGGTGATGTCAAACAAGCATTGGATGAGCATTTATTAGGTGTTTGTCAAATGGCAAATCGCTTTGCTCGTTTATTACCTAAATTCAGTGGCGAGTTACCGCGTATCGCGCGACATAAACCGTTTGCGAAACCTGCGGAAGGGCGTTTTGCTTGGCAAAATCGCGTGGTTAATCTGGCAAAAAGTATACAGAAAACCAGCGAAACGCATGGATTCTTTGGGGTAAATATGGCGAGTACGGGCTGTGGGAAAACCTTTGCCAATGCGAAAATGATGTATGCGTTAAGTGATCAAAAGAAAGGGGCGAGATTGACAATCGCGCTCGGGTTACGCGTGCTAACGTTACAAACAGGCACTGCATTAAGCCAACGTTTAGCCTTAACACATGCTAAAGAACAAGATTATTTAGCGGTGTTGGTTGGAAGCAGTGCGGTCAGAAAACTGTATGAATTACAGCAAGAACGGGCAGCGCAGTTAGCGAACATGGGGAGTGAAAGTGTCGAATCGTGGTTCGAGAATATGGCAGTTGAAGGGGCAGCCTATCTTGAAAGTGCGGTCGAAGATGAAGAGATTTCAGACTTTTTAACCCAAAAAGATCCTGCAATGAAGAAACTGCTGTATGCCCCGTTGGTGAGTTGTACATTGGATCATATTATTGCGGCATCAGAAAGTGTTCGTGGTGGGCATCATATCGTCCCTACATTGCGTTTATTGACCTCTGATTTAATTCTGGATGAACCCGATGATTTTGGGCAAGAGGATCTTCCTGCCTTGAGCCGTTTGGTGCATTTAGCGGGGTTGTTTGGTAGCCGTGTATTGTTGTCTTCTGCTACGTTGACGCCAGACTTTATCACAGGATTATTTCGTGCTTATCAAGCGGGGCGTCAAATTTATAATCAACAACAAGGCATTGCCACGGATTTGCCAGTCTGCTGTGCTTGGGTTGATGAGTTTGAGCAGCAACACTTAGCCTGTCATGATGAACACATGTTTATGACGACACATCAAAAATTTGTTTTGCAGCGTGCGGCTCATTTAGCTAAAAGCCCAGTGCGTCGTAAAGCGGAAATTTTGAGCTTACCGCCGTTAAAAGCGAAGGAAAACCAGCCAATTGATTATCATATGCTGGCGGAACAATTATTGAAATATGCCGCAAAATTGCATGAATTTCATGGTGAAATTGACCCGAAAACACAGAAAAAAGTCAGTATCGGGTTGATTCGTTTTTCGAATATCACACCGATGGTGCCTCTTGCACAAGCACTTTTACAGCTCCCTGAGCAAGATGAGTTATCTGATTATTGTTTCCACTTGTGTTGTTATCATTCTAGACAGCTATTGTTATTGCGTTCGAGTTTAGAAGAAAAACTCGACCGTTTGCTCGATCGCCATCAACCGCAGGCATTATATCAACAACCTGAAATTATCACCGCGCTTGCCAGTCATTCCGCTAAACATCATGTGTTTATTGTATTGGGGAGTCCCGTTACTGAAGTAGGACGCGATCACGATTATGACTGGGCAATTGTTGACCCTTCTTCTATGCGTTCGATTATTCAGCTTGCGGGGCGAGTGTGGCGACATCGTGCAGAAAAAATAGCAGAACAACCTAATATTTATTTATTGCCGACTCATTGGCGAGGATTGGCGCCTAATCGCGATCATACTAAACCGATTTATTGGCGTCCTGGTTTTGAAAGTGAGCGTAATACGTTGACAACCCATCAATTAGCGAAATTGATTTCAGAGCAGGAGTTAGCACATATTCAAGCCACACCACGTATTGTGAAACCTGAAAATTTACGCCCAAAAGAGAAATTAGCCGATTTAGAGCACGCGGTTATCGCTGAGTTGTTGAATGCTTCTCAGGCAAACCATGTCAATTTATATTGGGATAAAGACTATACTAATCGCTTGTCAGCCAACTTACCTTTGATGACTCGTTTTAGACAAAGCGTGCCAGAGCAAAATGTGGTGTGTCAATACGATGAACAGTCAGATTGGGGCTTCTCGTTTTATGATGTGGATAGCTTGAAGCGAGATCAATACAGTATGTTGTCTACTATTCGTTATAAAACGATTCCGCCTTGTCCAAAAGGTCTTGTTAAACCTTGGTTGCACGCCTCTTTGTCAGACGTGGCGCTACAATTAGCCGAAGCGTTGGGTCTTGAGGATATCCAATCTTTGCCTGCGGCTTATTTAAGTGTTTCACTTCAGCGAGAGGTACATGACTGGTATTACCATGAAATGTTTGGTTTTTGGGATAAAAATAAGACACTTCAGATGTAAGGATTGGCTCTCACGTTTACACAATGTAGCTTAGCATCATGACTCATGAGTATCACAGTAATAGCACGCGTCATGTTCGTTGGGTTGTACCAGAAGTGCGGTCAGTTTTTGCAAAATTTCATCGGCTTGAATTCTGTCCATGCTTTCCGCCACTAAATAATGCTGGTTTTTACCATAAGCACCGATTAATTTTGGATCTGTCGCACCATATAAGGTAATGTTGTATTTATCTAATGCTGCCGTTAAATGTGCGAGCCCTGTATCGACTGAGACGACTGCTCGCGCATTGACAATCTGTTGGGCAAGTTCTGTTAGGCTAGATTTGGGCAGAATTTTTACTAACGCCAGATCTTGTGCGATCATTTCTGCACGCTGTTTTTCCGATTCATTTGACCAAGGTAAGCGAATTTCCAAACCAAGTGCGGTCAATTTTTCTGCTAATTTTCGCCATTGTTCGTCTGGCAAGAATTTATCTTGGCGTGTCGTGCCGTGGAAAAATATTACATAAGGGGTTTCGCTTGCTTGGGTTGGAAAGTGACGTGCAATGCCATAATCGCCTTGTGTTTGTGGTAAGGCATAATGAAGACTTTGTGCAAATAACTGGCGAATACGCTCTACGGCGTGTTGTTGGTAACTAATTGCATACTTTTTGTCATAGAAAAACGACGCAATCGGTTCACGAATAGAATGGCGATCATAACCGTGTTTGGTGCCAGTGGCTAAACGGGTGGCAAAAAAAGCACTTTTGAATAACCCTTGTGCATCAATCACTGCATCATATTGCTCGGTTTGCAATAAAGTGCGGTAGTTTTTCCATTGATTTCGAGTGTCAGTGGCAAAAGGGGATTTTCGCCAACGACGTAACGCAATCGGAATAACACGATTGACCGCACTGTGCCAGCGTGGAATTTCTGCAAAATTTTCCTCGACCACCCAATCTACGTGTAGATTAGGAATTGCCCGTTGAGCATCAGTTAAGGCAGGCAGCGTGTGTAAAATGTCCCCCATTGATGAGGTTTTTACTAAACAAATTTTCATTAGCGTGTCAGTAATCCTGTGAGTTTTTCCAATACCATTTCTGGCTGGATATCAATTAAACTTTGATGATAACCTTCCGAGCTGTCTTTGCCTTTACGCACTTTGATTAACCCGCCTTCAATTAAACGAATGATGATCGCTTTATCGGATAGGGGCGGTGTGTAGGTTGGGCTAGTTGGACCATAAAGCGCAACTAATGGGCGTTGTACAGCGGCAGCAATATGCATTAACCCGCTGTCGTTGCTCACAACAGCTGTACAATCTGCAATTAAATCCACCGCCTCGTTCAACGACGTTTGTCCCGCTAAATTGACACAAAAATGACGTAAATTTTCTGGTAAAGCTTGGCAAATTTCTTCACCCACATCGCTATCTTTTGCCGAGCCAAATAAACGAATGGCATAGCCTTGTTGAATTAACAATTCAGCGAGTTTTGCGTAATGATAATGCGGCCAACGTTTTGCTGGTCCAAATTCAGCGCCTGGACAGAAACCAATACTTGGGCGCTGTTCTGTAAGTGCGGTCTGTTTTTCGAATTTTTTTAATGTTTCTGCTTGTTCTTCAGGATTGATCGTCAGATACGGTACTGGGCGAGGTAAATCTGCTGCTTTGGGGACAGCACCTTTTTCAAACCCTAACGCAATATAGCGTTGCACCATCATCGGATACTCTTTTTTATTACTGCGAATATCATTTAAGAAAATATAACGACTTTCGCCTTTCCAACCTCGACGGCGTGGAATTTTGGCAAAAAATGGAATGAAAGCAGATTTTAATGAGTTAGGTAGGACAATTGCCATATCATATTGATTGCGCAGCGCTTTACCTAATCGATAACGGTCGCCTAGGGCAAAAGCACCATGTCCTAGTGGCATAGTCATGGCTTGGCGGACTTCGGGCATGCGTGCTAATAATGGTTTACACCAATTAGGTGCCATCACATCAATGTCACAACCAGGGTATTGTTGTTTGAGTGTCTGATATAAGCTGTGCGACATCATCATGTCGCCGACCCAAGAAGGCCCAATCACTAAGATACGCATTATTATTCCATTAAGTTAGTTAGAAAGAGTCAAGCTATTTTAATCTGCATTTTAGCAGAGCAAAAGTTTACTGCTGAATTTATTATCGTTAAGGGGATATTACCTTTGCATTGACGTTAATGACTTCACCATTATCAAAAAATAAATGAAGTGGATAGCTATCGCCTACAGCAAGAGACTGTTCCAGATCAAATACCATGATATGCCACCCTCCACGTGTTAGTTCTGTTGTGCGTTGTGCTGGAATCGGAATCCCTGTCACATCAAGCATTTTTCCCTGTTGTGTACCATGAAGCGCTAAACGAGATGGAACAGGGCTTTGTACAATGGCGAGGTTGACCTCTTGGTCACCATGATTATGTAATTGCATAAAAATGGCTGTCGGCTCCCCTTTTTTTGCGCTAAAAATCACAGGGTGGTCAACCGTGATTTGTGCAAATAACATGGTGGGGATCAGTGCCGTACATACGACGACAAGTTTGCCTAAGTATGTCATGTTGCTCTCCTGTAAAGCAGAATTCATGTCAATATTATACGCTTTAAGAATAAAAAATGCCGTGATAACCGCAGGGGATAGCACAAACCAATTCGCTAGCGATATGCCACGGGCTTTTAATTCTGTGTGAAGCCCGCGTGGGTATTTTTTACATGAATGAAGTTCTTTAACCACATTCTTTCAATGACAGAGTAAGGAAACCTTCGTTACTCTGGTTGTGCAAGAAATTGTTCTAGTTCTGTACGGGTTGGTAACGCAGACATGGCACCTTTTGCTGTTGTCGCGAGTGCGCCACAGGCATTCGCTTGACGAATAATTGGAGTCAGTGCGGTTGGATTTTTCCAATTTTTTACTTGAGACAGTCCCGCTAATAGCCCACTGACAAAGGCATCGCCTGCACCTGTCGTATCTACAGGCTGTAAAGGTCGGCTTGCGACACCTTGACTTTCACCGCGTAAATAATAGATGGCACCCGCTTTTCCACGTGTCACGATAATCAGTTTTTCTGGATAAGATGACGTCAGTTTTTGTATCGCTTGATCAAGATGGTTACTTTCTGTGAGTAAAAGGAGTTCTTCTTCTGAGAATTTGAGTACATCCGCTTGTGCAATGACTTGGTTGACCACACTTTTCATCTCTGTTTGATCACGCCAAAGTGATTCGCGTAAGTTAGGGTCAAAGGAGAAAAATCCACCTTGTGCTTTAATTCGTTTAATCGCTTCTAATGTCGTTTGGCGAGAGGGTGAATTGATCAAGGCAATAGAACAGCAGTGTAACCAGTCATGAGGATGAAACGTGGGTAAATCTGAGAATTCGAGAAATTGATCCGCACTGGGATTGACCATAAATGTAAAACTCCGCTCCCCTTGTGCTAAAGAGACGATGACTGTTGAAGTGCGGTGTGCTGGATCTAATCGCATGTGGCTTGTACAGACCTGTTCTTGTTGTAACTTGTCTTTCATAAAGCGTCCAAAAGGATCATCGCCTACACAGCCAATAAAACCTGTCTTTCCACCTAAACGCGCAATCCCGACGGCAACATTAGCTGGTGCGCCGCCTGGACAGCGTAAATAATGATTTTCACCATCGGGAATTAAATCCACAACAGCATCACCTAGCACCCAAATTGTACTCATCGTTATTGCCCTCTTTTTCAGTGATGATAGAGAATCGTAACGAAAACATGTTCGTTTTTCAAATAAGTGTTCAAAATTTGAGAACCAAATCAAATTTCCAAACACAAGACGTAACTTTAAAAAACAGTGAAAAAGTGCTATATTGTCCGCCGATTTTTTAATCCTAGTTTAGCGAACAGTATGGCAAATTATTACGAGATTACTTTAGCCCTTGCGGGTGTGTGTCAAGCTGCAAAATTAGTACAACAGTTTGCGCATAAAGGGCAAGCGGATGAAGCAGCACTGGAAACCAGCTTGAACACATTATTGCAAATGAATCCAGAAGATACATTGGCAGTATTTGGTGGCAAAGCGCAGCATTTAAAATTGGGGCTAGAAACCTTGCTTGAGCAAATGAATGGTAGTGGATCTGATCTCAGTCGATATTGGATCAGCTTATTAGCCTTAGAAAGCAAGTTAAACAAAAATGCCATGGCAAAAGCCGAGCTTGCTCGCCGTATTCAATATTTGCCGACTCAACTTGAGCATTACGAGTTCCTAGATGAGCAAATGCTTGCTACATTAGCCAGCATTTATGTTGATGTGATTAGTCCGTTAGGGCGTAAGATTCAAGTTACGGGCTCAACACTGTATTTACAACAACCTGCAATGCACCATCGTATCCGAGCTTGTTTATTAGCGGGTATTCGTTCTGCTGTGTTATGGCGCCAAGTGGGTGGCACAAAATGGCAAATTTTATTCTCACGCCGTAAAATTACCGCGATGGCAAAACAAATTTATTCTTCACTTTAATTATTTTTACTTTATGGAGCACACCTCTATGCAACTTAACGCATTAACTGCACTTTCCCCAATTGATGGTCGCTATCAAGATAAAGCAAGTTCACTACGTAGTATTTTCAGTGAATTTGGTTTATTAAAATTCCGTGTCACCGTCGAAGTACGTTGGTTACAAAAATTAGCCGCGACCACACAAATTCAAGAAGTGTCTTCTTTGTCACAAGAAGCAAACGATTACCTCAATCAAATCGTTGAAAACTTCAGTTTGCAGGATGCAGAGCGTATTAAGGAAATTGAACGTACCACTAACCACGATGTGAAAGCGGTCGAGTATTTTCTAAAAGAAAAAAGTGAAGCATTGCCAGAATTGGCAAACGTGAGCGAGTTTATTCACTTTGCTTGTACATCAGAAGATATTAACAACCTTTCTCACGCATTAATGTTAAAAACCGCGCGTGAAGACGTGATTCTTCCTGAATGGCAGAAATTAATCGCAGACATTACCGCACTTGCGAATGAATATAAAACCATTCCATTGCTTTCACGTACACATGGTCAGCCAGCATCACCATCAACAATGGGTAAAGAAATGGCGAACGTGGTGTATCGTTTACAACGCCAATTTAAACAATTACAACACATTGAAATCCTAGGGAAAATCAATGGTGCAGTAGGTAACTATAACGCACATTTATCTGCTTATCCTGACATTGATTGGCATAAATTCAGTGAAGAATTTGTGACTTCATTAGGTTTAACGTGGAACCCGTACACCACTCAAATCGAACCACACGACTATATCGCCGAGTTTTTCGATAACGTAGCACGTTTCAATACGATTATTATCGACTTTGACCGCGATTTATGGGGTTACATTGCATTAAATCACTTCAAACAACGTACCATCGCAGGTGAAATTGGTTCATCAACAATGCCACACAAAGTGAACCCAATCGACTTCGAAAACTCTGAAGGTAACCTAGGATTAGCGAACGCAGTGATGGCTCACTTAGGCGCGAAATTACCGATTTCTCGTTGGCAACGTGACTTAACAGACTCAACCGTACTACGTAACTTAGGTGTGGGTCTTGGCTATTGTTTAATTGCTTATGCAGCAACGCGCAAAGGGATCAGCAAGTTAGAAGTGAATGAACAACATTTACGTGATGAACTTGATCAAAACTGGGAAGTGTTAGCAGAGCCAATTCAAACCGTAATGCGTCGTTATGGCATCGAAAAACCTTATGAGAAATTAAAAGAGTTAACACGTGGTAAACGTGTTGATGCAGTCGCAATGCGTGAATTTATCGAAAAATTAGAAATTCCAGCGGAAGAAAAAGCTCGCTTACAACAAATGACACCAGCAACGTATATTGGTGCTGCCGTAACACTAGTGGAAAAATTATAATTTAGATTAAATATTAATCTTATTCTTAATAAGCATTAGGTTTTAAAGGGATTTAATTTTAATCAATATTAAAAAAGGCGATGTAAATAATACATTGCCTTTTTTATTTTTTAAATTTATCAAAATGAATATGAGAAAATATAAATAAAATAATAAGTTAAATTTTGTCCAATAATTGATTAAAAATAATATAATTCGTTTTATTTATGAATTAAATTGCGTAAAAAGACATATTTTTGAGGTATTTTTTTGAAATTACTTTAATATAACATCCTATTAACATTTATGGAAAGTTAAGTATATTATTTGTACATTTAAATTGCTTTATGAATAATATACTCAGAAATAATTATTTACTTTCTCTTTTATTTTAATTAAGGAAAGTATTAATTTAAATAAGGTATTTTATGGTGTTCTTTTTAAGTATCCTTCCTATTGGGTTATTGATTTATTTCATGGTTAAGCGTAATAGCTTACCTTCTTATATTGCCCTTCCTCTTATTGCGCTGTTAACGTATTTTTTACAGGCATTTTACTTTGAAACAGACTTTACTCGTTTAAATGCACATGTGATTGCAGGATTCATTGCAACGCAAACGCCAATTACGATTATTTTTGGGGCGATTTTATTTAATCGTATGATGGAAGTCTCTGGAAGTACGGACATCCTGCGGAAATGGTTAGCCAATATTAATCCTAATCCTGTTGCTCAAATCATGATCATCGGTTGGGCATTTACATTTATGATTGAGGGGGCAAGTGGATTTGGTACGCCAGCTGCGATTGCGGCACCAATCCTGATGGGACTCGGTTTTAAACCTTTACAAGTTGCGATGTTAGCTTTAGTCATGAACTCGGTGCCTGTTTCTTTTGGTGCAGTAGGCACACCCACTTGGTTTGGCTTTGGTGCATTAGGATTAAGTGATGATGTGGTACTTGAATTGGGACAGAAAAGTGCGTTCATTCATTTTGTTGCGGCATGGATTATCCCTTTATTCGCACTGCGTTTTTTAGTGACATGGAAACAGATTAAGCAAAATTTAGTGTTTATTTATCTGAGTATCCTGTCTTGTACGATTCCTTATTTCCTGTTGGCGCAAATTAACTATGAATTCCCTGCATTAGTAGGTGGTGCGGTTGGTTTGTTGATTTCCATTGTCTCTGCGAATAAGGGGCTAGGGATCCACCAAGAAGGAAATCTGGCTTCATCGTCAGAAAATGTTACCTCCCATCATGTGATGAAAGCCCTTTCCCCAACAATGATGTTAATTATGATTTTGATTGTGACCCGTATCCATCAGCTTGGCATCAAACAGTTATTAAATGAAGCGACAACTTGGTTCTCTGTATCGCTCGGTGGGTTAGGGGAATTTAATGTCAGCCAGGCACTGATCTTGTCACTCAATAATATTTTGGGACAAGGCATTAATGAGAGCTATAAAACCCTGTATGTACCGTCGCTTATTCCTTTTATTGTGACAGTTCTTGTCTCTATTATTGTCTTTAAATTAACGTGGCACCAAACTAAGACAATCGTGTCGACAACGTACCATCAAACGAAGAAACCTTTTTTTGCCCTATTAGGTGCACTAGTGATGGTAAAACTAATGTTAGTTGGTAACGATAACTATGATGCTATGGTGATCACTATCGGTAAAACATTTGCTGATGTGACAGGTGATAAATGGATTTATTTTTCTTCTTATCTTGGCGCAATTGGTGCTTTCTTCTCTGGTTCAAATACGGTTTCCAACTTAACGTTTGGTGGTATTCAACTCTCTATTGCAGAAACAACAGGGATGTCCATTCCTCTTATTCTTGCCTTGCAATCAGTCGGTGGCGCAATGGGGAATATGGTGTGTTTAAACAACATTATTGCGGTATGTACAGTATTAAATGTGAGTCGTCAAGAAGGTTCAATTCTTAAACGTACTGTTCTGCCAATGTTTTTGTACGGTGTCATTGCGGCACTGGTCGCGGTTGTTATTTATTAACTTCCTCCCTTTTTTATAACTTCATACATAGCGAATTGAGCGACTAACTATGTGTGCTTTATTGGAGTGATAAACATGAATGTGAATTTTTATGTTACTTGTATTGCGGATGCCTTGAAATCAAATGTGGCAAAGCAAACAGTGCTTTTACTTGAACAACTTGGTTGTCAAATTACTTTCCTTGAACAGCAAAGTTGCTGTGGGCAACCAGCAATTAACAGTGGTTATGTGACACAAGCTATTCCTGCGATGAAAAAACTTATCGAAACGTTTGAAGTCAATGATTATCCTATCGTTGCTCCCGCGGGATCTTGTGTTTATGCCATTACCACTTATCCAGAATATTTAAAAGATGAGCCCGAATGGGCTGAGCGTGCGCAAAAAATCGCAGATCGTTTTTATGATTTAACGGATTTCATCGTGAATAAATTAGGCGTTGAAAATGTGGGGGCAAAATTAGAGGGTAATGCTGTTTACCACCCATCTTGCAGTTTATTCCGTAAACTTGGCGTGAAAGAAGAACCCGTTAAGTTATTACAACATGTAGAAGGTTTAACCTTATTACCGATTCACAATCAAGAAACCTGTTGTGGTTTCGGGGGAACGTTCTCTGTCAAAATGGCTGAAATTTCAGGTGAAATGGTAAAAGAGAAAGTACAGCATATTATGGCAGTGAAGCCGTTGTATCTGATTGGTGCGGATGTGAGCTGTTTAATGAATATCGGTGGGCGCCTCAAGCGAGAGGGGCATCATGTAAAAGTCATGCATATCGCTGAAGTGTTAATGAGTCGCTAAGGAGAGAAATGATGTCAATTAAAACCAGCCAGCTTCAGTTTAAACCACGTATTCATGAAGAAATTCAAAACGACATTATGCGCAAAGCGGTGGTGATGGCTCAAGAACGTATCGGCGCTAACCGTCAAAAAATGGTAGAAGAATTAGGACATTGGGAAGAATGGCGAGAATTAGCCAAAGTTATTCGTCAGCATGTGATTGAAAACCTTGATGCCTATTTATATCAGTTATCTGAAAAAGTGACGGAAAACGGTGGTCACGTTTATTTCGCAGCAACTGCAGAAGACGCCACAAACTACATTAAAAACGTCGCAAAAGCGAAACATGCAAAGAAAATTGTCAAATCAAAATCGATGGTCACTGAAGAAATCGGAATGAACCACGTGCTTGAAGCGGAAGGCATCAAGGTGATTGAAACTGACCTTGGTGAATATATTTTACAAGTCGCAGAAGATAAGCCATCACATATTGTTGTCCCCGCGATTCACAAAGACCGTCATCAAATTCGCAAGGTGTTAGCAGAAAAATTAGGTTATACCGGTTCTGAAACGCCAGAAGAAATGACATTATTCATTCGTGAAACGATCCGTAAAGATTTCTTAGAAGCAGATATCGGCGTAAGTGGTTGTAACTTTGCGGTGGCGGAAACAGGTAGTGTGTGTTTAGTGACGAATGAAGGTAACTTGCGTTTAGCGACTTCATTACCCAAAACGCATATCGCTGTAATGGGTATGGAACGTTTAGCGCCAACTTTTAAAGAAGTTGATGTGTTAATTACATTGCTTGCACGTAGTGCGGTAGGTGCACGTTTAACGGGTTATAACACTTGGTTAACGGGTCCTCGTCTTCTGGGTGAAACAGACGGTCCTGAGGAATTTCACTTAGTGATTGTGGATAACGGTCGTTCGAAAATGTTGGGGTCCGAATTCCGCGAGGTATTGCGTTGTATTCGTTGTGGTGCGTGCTTAAATACTTGCCCTGCATACCGTCAAATTGGTGGTCATGGTTATGGTTCGATATATCCAGGTCCGATCGGCTCTGTAATTTCACCAATTTTAGGGGGGTATGAGGAATTTAAAGATCTGCCGTCTGCGTGTTCGTTATGTACTGCGTGTAACCAAGTTTGTCCAGTAAAAATTCCATTAGCACATTTATTATTGAAACACCGTCGCAATATCGCAGAAATGAGCATGACCCCATTAGCAGAGCGTCTTTCCGTGAAAGCGTTTACGCTTGCAAATAGTAATCCAGCGTTATGGAAAATTGGTGTGAGTGTGGGGGCAAAAGTGGCGAAATTGGCGATCCGTAATGGGAAAATGCCTTTACAAGTTGGTGCCGTAGCAGAGTGGACTAAAGCGCGTGACTTACCTGAGGCGGAAGGCGAAAGTTTCCGTTCTTGGTTCAAAAATCGTTAATAGTGAGGAATTTCTATGTTAGATCAACAAAATAGACAACAGTTTTTAGATAACCTTGCGAAGCAACTAGGGCGTGAATGTCGTACGACTGTGACGAAAAGCTATCCTCAATTGAATCATTATCCAACAACGCGTTTAACCGATTTAGATTGTGATGCACGTTGCGAAGCTTTTGTGGAATTTGCTTCTCAAACGATGTTAGTGAATTGTAAGGTGACCACACCAGCCAATGCCGTCGCAGATTTATTAACACTATGTGAGCAGTATGGTGGTGGTCCAGTTATTGTTAATGATGATGTACGTCTCGTTGAAAGCGGGATGACTCTTGCGGTACAAAAACAATATGAAACACATATTTGGTCAACTCATACCGCAGAAATGAACCGCACTTTTGCCAGTACAGCAAATATTGGGATTGTTTTTGCTGAGTATGGTTTAACGGAATCTGGTGGAATTGTATTATTTTCGAATGCACAATCAGGACGTTCGGTCAGTCTGTTGCCAAACGTTTCTATTGTCGTATTGAAAAAAAGTACAATTTTGCCACGCGTCGCACAGCTTGCAGAGATTTTGCACCAAAAAGCACAACGTGGTGAGCGTATGCCATCTTGTGTGAATTTGATTGCAGGTCCGAGTTCGACTGCAGATATTGAGTTGATTAAAGTCGTCGGGGTTCATGGTCCAATTGCGAAAGCTTACTTGATCATTGATGATACAAAATAACGTAAAAAAAGACCGCACTTGTGCGGTCTTTTGGAATCCGTTTTTTATCCCGTAAAACGATGTGACACACGAATCATCGCGCGTATTATAGAATCATTTTCACTAATTTGTCGGCTTTTACTCGTGCAAATTTTTTCAACAGTTTTTGGACGGGTGCAGGATATTGCTTCATTTCTTCTAACTCAGAATAATGTTGTAATACTGTAGTATGCTCACGGATGCGAGTTAACTCTTGCTCCACTTGTGGACGCAGTTGTTTTTGCGGATCATGAATCAATAGGCCATTCTCTGCATCAAGACGCCATGCGCGAGGATTCAAGTTATTTCCTGTCAGCAATATATAGTGTTGATCAACCCAAACCCCTTTTAAATGATAAGAGTTTTCTCCGTCTTTCCAAGTACGAATTGTCAACAAGCCTTGATTAATTTCATATTCAAATTTTTTACTAAAACGGCGTAAGTTACTTTCATACAAATAAGGTAATGCCCCAGCCATTTTAAAGGGTTCTGAAGGTGGAATATAAAAGTCATTTGCAGTTTTATCGCCAACGATAATTTCGACTTTTTTCCCTTTATTCAGTAAACGACGAATTTTTTGTTGTAATGTGCGTGGGAAATTAAAATAAGGTGTACAAATAATTAACTCATGCTCAACGATTTGAAAGAGATCTTCGATAGTTTGGTTTAAATGATTATTGTATTTGCTTAAGCCAAAGAGTGTAGCAATGCTTAATTGCTCTGGATGCTCTTCTAGTAATGTGGCCCCTTTTAATGCATAGTTGGCTTCAAAAGCCAAGGTTTTTCGGAAAGCTTTAATGGCTGGGCGGATCTCTTTTGTGCTCGGTCGGTTGACCGTATCTAATGGGTATACTGCATTAGGATCTAATAAATAATGTTGAATAAAATTCACCATGGCATCCGCTAATTCAGGATGCGTAATTTTATGGTAGCGGTCATAGCGATATTTATTGAATTGTTGGAGATAGACATTATTAATGCTGGCACCGCTATAAAGTACGGTGTCATCAAAGACAAACCCTTTAATGTGTAATACCCCAAATACTTCGCGTGTGTTGACGGGGACACCAAAAAATACATTGGGATCCTGTGCTAACTGATATTTAGTTCGTTCTGCACAATACCAATCTGCATTGGTGGCACTTTTTTCAGCACCTAATAAGTTACGTTGTGCGCGATGCCAGTCGATGAAAATTTTCACATCAAGCGCAGGATTGTTCTGTTTTGCTCGATAAATTTCATCTAAAATTTCTTGCCCCGCTTCATCGTGTTGCCAGTAAAGTGCGGTAACATAAATACGTGATTTCGCGTGTTTAATCAGCTGAATAATTTGGGTCTTAAATTCTGTTGGATGATACAGAAACTCCACTTGTTCAGCCTGCAACGGTAAACAGAATAAACGATTGATATTTTGTTTTGCTCGTTTGGTTTTGTTTATCAACATAAAAAAATCATTCTCTTTAAGTTTGATTAGCTGAGTAGTTTACAATATTTACGACGGAACTTGGTAGAAAAATACGGTTTTTTCGTTATAATGCTCACACTTTATCGCAAAGCGAGGTGATTTTTCACCCAGCTTCGCGCGCTCTTATAATCGAATTGGCATATCAATATGAACAACAAAGCAAAAACCCCTGTCTTTCAACAAGCAACCGCAAAAAAATTTAACGAACGAGTCGTCGGAGACAAAGCAGAGAAAACGAAACCGCACTTTAAGAGCAAATCAGCACAACCTTTTGAACGTGCAGTCAGTGATACGGCGGCTAAATCCGCACGTTTTGTCAAAAAAGACAAGTCACCACAGGCTGAAAAAATCAGTCAACGTCTTGTTGAAACGACTATGCGTACTGCGAGTGGTGAAGAAGGCAAAGTGAAAGTGCTTGTGAAAAGTACGGGAGTGAGCGAATCTGTTCGTGAGAAAAAAACGGGCCCGTTATCTCCTCGCGCACCAGAGAAAATCAAGAAAAATCGTGCAGAAGAAATGAAGGTTTATGGCGAAAATGCCTGTGCCGCACTTTTTTCACAACGTCCAGAAAGTATTGTGCGTATTTGGGCAACTGTTGAAATGGCGAAAAAGAGCGGTGAATTATTCCGTTATTTAGCCGCTAATAAAAAAGTTTATCATGTTGTTGATAATGACGAATTAACCTTGGTGAGTGGTACAGAACATCATGGCGGAATCTGTATGTTGGTCAAAAAAACGCGACCATTTACGTTATCAGGCTATTTAGATATTCCTCGTAAACAAGATTGTCTTGTGATGATCGATGCAGTACACAACGCACATAATTTGGGTGGAGTGCTCCGTACTTGTGCCGTATTTGGTATCAAAGGCGTGATTGTTGAAAGTCAATTTACCGATAATTTGAACTCATCGGCCGCTATGCGTGTAGCAGAAGGTGGAATGGAATATATTCGAGTATTAGAGACTGAGCAAATTGATCGTGCCTTGAGACAGTTACGTCAAATGGATTATCAAATTGTTCATCTTTCTCACAGTAAACAAGCCACCCCCCTCAATCAAGTACAGTTTGCGAAGAAAGTCGTTTTCGTGGTGAGTGAAAATAATCAAGCGACCTTCGCAGAAAAAGGTGATGAACATGTTGTCTTGTCTTTAGCCAATCCCTTGAAAGCCGAATTGAATATTGCAGTTGCAACGGGTATTTTATTAGCGCAATGGGATTATCACTTGAACTAATGCAAGTCGATTGATGTTGACGGGTTAAAAAAATCCCCAGCCGATAAGACTGGGGATTTTTGATCCTCGTTTGCTTTGAAAAAGATTACCAACCTTTTACAACACCATCATTAAAGTGCTTAACTGCTTCTTGATAGACTTCTTCACTTTGGAACGCTTTAATGAAGTCTTTGATGACTGCACTGTCTTTGTTATCTTCACGTGCAACCACTAAGTTAACGTATGGTGAGTCTTTATCTTCAACAAAGATACCATCTTTTTCACGTGTTAAGCCATGTTGACCTGCATAAGTGTTATTGATTACAGCAAAATCCACATCATCTAATGCACGAGGTAAAAGTGAGGTTTCTACTTCTTGAATAGTGATATTTTTTGGGTTTTCTACTACATCAATTGATGTTGAGAATAAGTTGTTTGAATCTTTTAACTTGATTACACCTTGTTTTTCTAATAGTAATAATGCACGACCTAAGTTACTTGGATTGTTTGGTACAGCAACAATCGCCCCTTCTCTTAACTCAGAAACATGTTTAATTTTTTTAGAATAAGCTGCGATTGGGAATACAAAAGTATTACCTACAACCGCTAATTTATAGCCACGTTGTTCCACTTCTTTGTCTAAATATGGCTTGTGTTGGAAAGCGTTGATGTCTAAATCACCTTTCGAAAGTGCTTCATTGGGTTGAGTATATTCAGTAAACTCAACCAGTTTTACATCAATATTGTATTTTTCTTTTGCAATACGAGCCGCGACTTCTGCCACTTGTGCTTCTGCACCTGACATTACACCAAGCGTTAATTTACGTGCGGGTTCTTGAGTTGCTGCGCTGGTAGCGGGTTTATCATCTTTACAACCTGCTAATGCGACTGCCGAGAAAATGGTCGCGAGACCTAAAAGTTTTGTTAATTTCATAAGTAATCCTCTAAAGAAAGATGTTGTGTAAGTTGTATTTTTTAATTAGCGATGATCAAAACGTTCAGCTAAATGGTCACCCAATTTTTGACTTAACATGACGATCAGAACGATAATAATTGTTGCGATCCATTTTACATAGATCATATTACGGTGTTCACCATAAGTAATCGCTAGATTACCTAAGCCACCGCCACCGACAGCTCCCGCCATTGCAGAGTAGCCAATTAAAGCAACTAAGGTTAGCGTGATACCGTTGATTAAAATAGGGATCGACTCTGGTAAATAGTATTTGGTCACAATTTGCCAGTTTGTCGCGCCCATTGATTTTGCCGCCTCTGTCAGTCCACTAGGGATCTCAAGTAGCGCATTCGACGTTAATCGTGCAAAAAAAGGAATCGCTGAGACACTTAAAGGCACGATTGCGGCAGTAGTCCCTAGCGTTGTTCCCACGACTAAGCGTGTAAAAGGGAGCAAAATAATTAACAAGATAATAAAAGGAACAGAACGCCCAATATTAATAATGACATTAAGTACTTGGTGGGCACGACGATGTGCCAAAATTTCCCCTTTCCCTGTTAAGAACGCCAGAAACCCGATTGGAAGACCGACAACAATCGCGAAAAGTGTTGCAACAAAGCCCATATAAAGTGTCTCTAATGTTGAAAGACCAACGAGCTCCCAAATTCTTGGCGTCATTTCTCGGGTAAAATCTGCCCATACTTGATCAAACATAGCCTAACACCTCAACTTTTACATTATGTTCCATTAAATAGGTTTTGGTTTTTGTAATGGCATCATCGTCCCCTTCCATTTCAGCGATAACGAAACCAAATTTTACCCCACCCGCGTAATCAATTTGCGAGGTCAAAATACTCAGATCCACGCCAAACATTTTCGATGCTTGAGATAAAACAGGGGCATCAACAGTGCGACCCGTAAACTCAAATTTTACAATTGGCCAAGACTGTGAATGTTTTGGTGTCTCAGATAATTTTTCCATATATTCTTCTGGTAAGTTGATATGGAATGTTGAGCGAATAAATTCTTTCGCTAGCTGAGTCTGCGGGTTAGAAAAAATCTCACTCACTGAGCCTTGCTCAATTAAACGACCTTTATCAATAACAGCTACTTTATCGCAAATACGCTTAACAACTTCCATTTCATGCGTAATCAAAAGAATTGTGATTCCTAAAGTGCGGTTGATTTCTTTCAATAATGTCAAAATAGATTGTGTCGTGGCAGGATCCAATGCACTGGTTGCTTCATCGCATAACAATACTTTCGGCTCACTTGCTAAGGCACGTGCGATCGCAACACGCTGCTTTTGTCCACCAGATAAGTTCGAAGGGTAAGCATCTTTTTTATCTGCTAATCCTACTAACGCCAAAAGTTCATTCACTTTTTGGTGGATTTTTTCCTTTGGCGTATTTTCTAACTCTAATGGCAATGCCACATTGCCAAATACTGTACGTGATGTCAGTAAGTTAAAGTGTTGGAAAATCATACCAATGTTGCGACGTTCATGGACTAATTCTGCATTTTTTAATTGCGTTAAATCTTTCCCGTCCACAATCACAGCACCAGAAGAAGGGACTTCCAGTAAATTTACACAACGAATCAGTGTACTTTTCCCCGCACCTGATGCACCGATGACACCACAAATTTGTCCCTTAGGAACTTGCAAGGACACGTTATCAAGCGCAGTTAATTTCTTGCCAGAGACATCAAAAATTTTACTAATATTTTCTAGCTTAATCATATAAGCCCTTTTTATTTTATAGTCGAAATTAAATCATATTGGATTTGTATTTTAGACGTCTAGATTTCCATGTCAATATGTAATCAAAATATTTTTATGATAATTGGTTATAAAATAGAAAGAATTAAACGTTTATTTGCGTAGCACGTTAAGAAGAGAGATAATTTGTCTTATCTCTTTGATAGAAGGATGTTTATATGAAAAAAGCCGTTTTTTTAGATCGAGATGGCACATTAAATATTGATCATGGTTATGTGCATGATATTGATCAGTTTGAATTTATCGAAGGCAGTATAGAAGCATTAAAAACACTTAAAGCGATGGGATACCTACTTGTCTTAGTCACGAATCAATCTGGGATTGCTCGAGGATATTTCTCTGAGGCACAATTTTTACAATTAACAGAATGGATGGATTGGTCATTAGCTGATCGCGGAGTGGATTTGGACGGTATTTATTATTGTCCTCACCACATAGAAGGAATTGGTGAATATCGACAAGCTTGTGATTGTCGTAAACCTAAAGCGGGCATGCTACTGCAAGGCATCAAAGAATTAGGCATCGATCCTAGCCAATCTGTCATGATCGGAGATACTGTCCAAGACATGTTGGCGGGTAAGGCCGCACATATCCAATTAAATGTGTTAGTCAAAACAGGCAAGCCGATTACTAAAGAGGGGGAAAATCTCGCAGATTATGTATTAGATTCAATAGCAGAGCTTCCTGCATTATTGAAGCGGTTAAAAAACTAACAACTGATCAAGGAAAGATCCTATCAAAGTATAAAAAATAATCTTTTGC